>NZ_BIMA01000021.1 GCF_004000845.1 Paenibacillus koleovorans NBRC 103111 | reverse complement strand
CGAATGTAACCGCCACCGGATGTTGCGCTAATAATCAAGAACTGATTTTGGGGTTGAGCCGCTTAAGATACTTAATTAAATGTTCTTTCAGTAAAGCATCATCTTTGTTCTTAATTAGCTCAATGGTTTTAGCGGTAAAATTCCAATTTAAGCAACCTGTAAGCCATAACAAGGAAGGAAGTCTTTCAAAATCTCTAGGAATAAGGATTTCATCCGCGCCATATCCCTGTAACACTGATTTAGCAAGAATTGGCGACATTTCATGAGAGCCGATACCATGAGTTCTAGAGTACCATTTAACCAACCATGCTAGTCCCTCCACTCTATCTGTGTATGTTATTGATTCGAAATCAACAACACCAATTATTTGCTCGCTTTGATTCCATAGGATATTTAGCGGGTTTAGGTCAGATTGAATTATGAAGTCATGTGACGTAGATTTTGCGCGGTCTTTATGATACTCAATTTTGTTAAGGTAGCTTTTTAACAAGTCTGTTGTGAGGGGCGAAATCCTAGATGAGGAAGCATGAGTACAGAGTAAATTGTAAAACTCATGATGTCCTTTGCTGTGTGACTCTTGAGGAAAGACGCTAGTGTCAAACTTAGACGATATGTTATGTATCTTTCGTGCAAAAGCGCCAAATGTTCGAGCAATGGTTTCTGTACAATGGGTAAGGTGATCCCCTTTAATCCACTCAAACAATACAAATTTCCAATCTTTATCTTCTAAACATATTGTTGAGAATGACTCCCCATGAATAGTTGACATATGTTTCATAAATGGAATGCCCGAATTCAGAAGGTAATTACAAAATCTTATTTGTTCAGTTAAAACTTCATCCGACAATTTAATAAAGATATCTGATTCGTATCGCTTTTCCCCAATAAATCTTGCCGAGAAATATTTGTTATCGACGAGAATTTTGAAATGTAAATCTCCGTGCCAGTTATTAGATTGAATCACCTTATCAACAATTAAACTACTAGGATTTAATCCGTATTGCTTAATAGCCGTTTTGAGTAATTGCACTTCATCCATAAAAACCCTCACTTATCAGTGAATTACCTAAAGCTATTTTTACCTAGAGGCAACTCCTCAAATAATACCAAAAGTTAAGAACTATTACAAAATAAACATTAATAATAACTAAACTCCCCATTAACACTAACCGCGATATTAATGTAAACCCCCATAAGAAGCACAGGCCGCCGATCGGCAGCCTGTTATCATAGAAGTATAGTATGCCGTTAGTCGAATCACCTGCCTGTAACCTGGGGACGGTTCACTACGTGTCTTTAATGACAAGTTTTTTTAGTATGGGCCGTCCAGAATTAAGCAGATAGTCCCTTCTCTTACCGTTCGCTATTTGCAGTACATCATTTTTTGCTCCAAGTATCTTTTAACGGGACGATTCGATTAAATACAAGCCGATCGTTGTTTCTATACTTGTTATCTATACAAAAGTAGCCATGGCGAAAGAATTGGAATTTCTGTTCCGGAAGTGAACCTTTAACGGAAGGTTCAATTAAAGCGTCCTTTATGGTAACCAACGAGTCAGGATTTATCCTTTCAGTCCAATTCCCATTATTCTCCTTCAAACTTTCTTGATCAAGTAACATTTTGTCATAAAGATTAACATCAACCTTGACAGCGTGTTCCGCAGAAACCCAATGAATCGTTCCCTTCACCTTACGACCTGTAAACCCAGTGCCGCTCTTCGTAAGCGGGTCGTAGGTGCAGTGAAGCTCCGAGATTTCACCTGTTTCACAGTCCTTGATCACTTCTTCACACCTGATGAAATACGCTCCTTTTAGCCTTACCTCGACATTTGGACTCAGCCTGTGGAAATCCGGGGGCGGCTGCTCCATAAAATCATCCCGCTCAATATAGATCGTTCTAGAGAACGGAACCTCCCGCTTGCCCAGCGCCTCGTTCTCGCTATTGTTCTCGATCGACAAAAACTCTGCTTCCGCTTCAGGATAGTTGGTAATCACTACTTTCAGCGGCCGCAGCACACCCATGACACGAACCGCTTTTTCCTTCAAGTCCTGTCTAAGGCAATGGTCCAAGAGGGAAATATCTACGGTGCTCTCCGTTCGAATACTGCCGATGGCCTCGACGAAGCTGCGGATGCTTTCCGATGTAAAGCCTCTTCTCCTAAGCCCTTGGATCGTGGGAAGCCTGGGATCATCCCAGCCGTCTACATAGCCGCCTTCCACCATTGGCCTCAAGAAGCGTTTGCTCGTGACCACCCCCGTCAAGTTCAACCGGCCGAACTCTCTTTGTCGAGGCGGCTCGGGGAACCCAAGCTCTTGCAGCACCCACTCGTACAAGGGACGGTTGTTTTTGAACTCGATGGAGCATAAGGAGTAGGTGATCCCTTCAATCGCATCTTGAATCGGGTGAGCAAAATCATACATCGGGTAGATGCACCAGTCGTGTTTGGTCCGGTAATGCTCTGCGAATAAAATCCGATAGATCACAGGGTCCCGCATGCTCAAATTGGGGGAAGCCATGTCGATCTTAGCTCGAACCACCTTGGAGGCCGCCGGGAAGTCGCCTTTCTTCATCCTCGCAACAATCTCCAGGTTTTCCTCAACCGGGCGGTTTCGGTAAGGGCTGATCCGCCCCGGCTCCGTCAAAGTGCCTCGATATTCGTTCAGCTCCTCAGGTGTCAGGTCGCAGACATAGGCTTTTCCCTGCCGGATCAAATGAAGCGCTGCGTTATAGATTTCGTCCGAATAGTCCGAGCCGTAGTAGATGTGCTCCCCCGGATCGTATCCTAGCCACTTGATGTCCGCCTGGATCGCATTCACATATTCGATGTCTTCTTTTAGGGGATTCGTATCGTCAAAGCGTAAATGGAAGGTCCCGTTAAACGTTTGCGCAGCTGTATAATTGGTGTGGATGGCATAAGCGCTTCCGATATGCAGGTAGCCATTAGGCTCGGGTGGAAACCGCGTGCACATCTTCCTGCCGAAAGGGTTCTGCTCCAGCTCTTCTCTAATCAACTTCAATAGAAAATGTTCGGTTACATGCTCCTTCTCGTTACTCATGTCGACTCCTCCTAATGAACGGGAAATGGCCCTACAAAATAAAAAAATTTCACCTCCAAGACCTTCAGTCTTGGGGACGAAATTTCGTGGTGCCACCCCAGCTTCATTAATATGTCGCCATACTAACCTCTTCAAGTACGGCATTGCAAGCAATGATTATACTCTAGCTCTATAACGGGAGCTCCCGTCATGCCATCCCCGGCTAAGGTTCCGACATGCTGCTCAGAGACTTGTTTCTGGGAAACGTTCTTGACTCCTTTTCAGCTGCCGGAGCTCTCTGTGCAAGGACAATTTCCCTTACTCTTCTCATCATCGCGTTTGATTATTGCCTTCATAATATCAAATCATTCCCTTTTTTGTAAACCTCGGTTCATCACTTCAATCTAATCTTATCTAATGCAAAAATATGCGAGTCATAATTGCACATAACTGCCTAATAGTTCAACAGACAGCCCAAGATGCCGGCTGCCTGTTCGTCATGAAACTAAAGTCACCTATTAGAATTCCTGTGGAACGATTAATTTGGGAGACTTTGAATAAAACAAAAGTGCCTCTGTATGAGCCCGTCCGCGCTAAGAGCCGGTATTCGTATCCGGAACATAGATATCGTTGACCATCCTTAGCATCGCATCACGCAAGGTTTGTTCAGCGGTCGAATGGAAAGGTGCGGGCATGCCGAAATAAATCGTGGAACCAATCGGCTCGTAACCGCCTTCGACCAGTTGCTGAGCCGTCGTAATGTAGCCGATCATGCCGTCACAATAGCCCAGCGGGAGAACCCTGCCTTCGGATAAGGACTTCAGGAACAGGCCGTATTCCGTCACGACTTCGGCATTCATCGCCAGCAAGGCGATTCCTTCCGCGAGACGCAACGTCGTCACCGATAAGGGCAAGTAATTCTTTAAGGAATCGAAACCAGCCAACAGCTTTCCGCTCCACTCCCCCATCGCGCCGGGATTGGATTGCAAGGATTCCAGATAGGCACGCTCTGGCATCGCTTGTAAGGGAAGCTCGATTTGCCAAGCCCGGGAAAGAAGGGCGGATGCGGATAGGCGCTTCATCGGCGCATCCAATACGCGTTGAACGTCGCTCGCCAATTGCCGTCCGAGTTTTACGACCGTTGCATCGCCGCCCCCTCTTTCACAGGGGTTGATATCTCCGCAAGTGCCTTGCAAATACGCGCAAACGGCGCCTCCGCCACCTATTGCCTGTTCCAGCGTCTCCATCGCGACGCCGGTAAACTCGGAAGAAACCGAATTTTCCATCGTGACGACCGGATGGCAAGCATAGTGAACTAGTACGCCTTTGACCCGTCCGGCGTAGTTACGATAACGAATTACGGTCAATTCCCGGTCTGCCGGACCTGTGGGATTCATGCCGATCTGCACTTGACCCTCGGCCCGCTGACGACGGTTCATCGCTATCTCGCACTCCCCAAGGCCGTGTTCCGCATATACGCCCTCCATATTTCGGATCGCGACATCGATACCCTCCGTAACCTTGACCGATAACTCTTCGACGTATAACGGGTCAAAAGCGCCGCCATACCGGGAAAAGCCGTCCCAGACTTGCGGTCCCGAATGCGTGTGCGTCGCGTGAAGAATAATTTCGTCCGCCGGCCATATTTCACGGATCCGTCGCTTTAGCTCTGCGATCATCTGGTTCCCCCACCAGAGCAAATCCGCACTGATTATCGCGGCTGACGTTGTCTCCCCGTTTCCGCCCCGATGCTGCAAACAAAATACTCTTGCATATAGCGGATGCGACACGCCTTCGAAAGCCCCCATCCCCTGTCTGGAAGCGAAACCAGCCAGCGGGACAGGAAAGCTGGGCGTAATATTGACTTTGGCCGTCCCTAGCAGTAGCGTCTCAGTCATAAGAACGGATCACTTTGTCCAGAGCTTCGGCGACATCGGTCATAGCTTCTTCTTCGGAGAGAAGCACTGTCTGGCTGAGCATAAGCGCTTCCGAGGCGCATAACCGTTCGCAGACGGGACAATCGTATTCCCGCTCTTCGCCGAGCCATTCTTTGGTCGCCTTCAGAACGGTATTCGTACGGTTCAAAGGCACGTAGCCAGCGAATAACGGAATGCCTTCCGCCGCGACTTTTCGGATAAAATCGCTTTTATCGACTTTTTGCGCCAATTCGGGCGCCAGCTTAAATAAATATACGTGATTCGCATGTCTGGTAATCCGTGAATCCAGCTTCAGCAAGGAAACGCCGTCCACGCCGCATAGCAGTTTATTGAGCACAGCCACGTTCGACTCCCGCTGTTGCATTTGCGCTTCAAGACGGGTCATTTGCGCCAATAGAAGTGCGGCTTGAATATCGGTGATGCGGTAATTCTGTCCCAACACCTCGTGTTGGTACCAATCGCCTTTGGGGATGCGTCCCACGTTGCAAATGGACCAGGCTTCGGTCCACATCGATTTGTCGTTAGTAAGCACGATGCCTCCTTCGCCGGCATTCAAATTCTTGCTGGATTGGAAGCTGAATGTCCCCAAATCGCCTATGGCGCCTACTCCCTTGCCTTCCCATTGGGCGCCGACGGCTTGCGCCGCGTCTTCGATCAATGCGAGATTATGCTTGCGGGCAATCTCCAATAACCGCGTCATGTTCGCCGGCGCTCCGGCAACGTGAACGGCGATGATCGCCTTGGTTTTCGGCGTAATCGCGTTCTCTACTTGGTTCGGATCGATCAGTAGCGTATCTTCTTCGATGTCCGCGAACACCGGAATCGCTCCAAAAGCAAGCGCGGCCGTCGCGGTCGCTATGAAAGTATAAGGAGGAACGATCACTTCATCTCCGGGTTTGACGCCGGCAGCTTGCAGGGCTACGGTAAGCGCTACCGTTCCGTTGACGCAGCTCACGCCATATCGGGCATCCTGCAGCTTCGCGAATTCCCGTTCGAATTGCGGAATAAACGGCTCTTCTCCAGTCCAGGTACCGCCTACGCCGCCCCATTTGCCCGAGCGAAGCACGCGCAATACATACTGCTCTTCCAATTCGCCGAACACCGGCCACCTCGCGAAACCTTTAGTCCTGACCGGACTTCCTCCGTTGATCGCTAAACTCATTTAGCTTCATCCTCTCCGATCTTCATCGTCTGGTAAGCTTGAAGTTCGAGCCCAGATTATCTAGAATGATACAGGATCTGATGCGGCGACATGAGTCAACTTTTTCAGAAAACAGACAGAAACCCGTTTTCAACGAACTTATTGAACCCCGGGCGGGAACGCGATACTATGAGTAGGTGAGCTCTCTACTAAAGAAGTTCGTTTGCAAAGTGATTAACCGAATGTCCGGAGGTTACAGGATGACCGTATATTTAGAGTATGGGGATTCTGCAGCGCATGCCAAGAACGGTAAATTGCCTTTTTATTGCTTGTCCAATATCGTCCGGAACGAAATCCCGCTCCACCATCACGACTATCTGGAGCTTTCTTACGTGGCGAAGGGCAGAGGCACCGAAACGCTTAACGGCATTACCCATGAATTGAGAGAGGGATCCGTCAGTCTGCTGTTGCCACATCACATCCATCACATCCTTAGCAGTAAAGACGCTCCGTTACATCTTTATTGCCTGATGTTCGATATCAACCTGATTTTCGACTCCAAGCTGGATGCGGAATTCGGACAACTGATTTTACAGACCGGCAATCAGCTTCCCTCCAACGTGCGACTGGTTGATGCGGACGCTCAGGAAATGGTCAAGATCTGCAAGACGCTATTCTCCGAATATGAAGATTCTAAGATAGGCAAGAACAGCATTATCCGATCCAAAGTGATCGAAGCGCTGGTGATCTTCGCCCGTTGCCAGTCCCAAACCGACCTTCAACCTTTCCATGATTCCAATCCTTCGACGAAGAATTTGATTTGGGAGATTATTCAATACGTGCATACGAATTATTTGAATTCGCTGACCCAAGAAAGCTTGGCCAAAAAATTCAACGTTAGTTCCGCTTCTATCAGCCGTTTGTTTCAAAGAGAGCTGCAAACGCATTTCTTGGATTATCTACATACGCTGAGAATCAGAAGAGCCTCAAGCCTGTTGCTTACGACGGACATGTCGGTTTATAACATCTCGGTCGAGTCGGGCTTCGAGTCCTTCCGCACGTTCTCTCGCGTCTTTAAGAAAGAGGTGGGCATGACTCCCAGTGCGTTCAAAATGAAAGCCGCAACGCCCGCTTCCCTGGGCTAATGCAAAGAATTTATCAAAACCATTACAATTAGCCCTTCCTTCCTCAGTATCTATCATTCGTTCTGATGACTTCTTCTCATGCAAATGTCAAGTTCTTCTTCGTCAAATAAACCTCGATGCGGTTAGATCCATAAACCCGTAAATAATCCCATACTCAAACACGGTGTCCTATGATATAGTTGCCCTAACCTATTAAGGAAGTGACCTCCATGGAAAATCAGACCGAATCCATTGTTTTTTCCAACCCCGGAATGGAAGAAACGTTCAGTGAAATCTGGGGAAAATCCGTGGCCGGGCAAAGCTTCCCTGCACATGACGTCGGCATTCATGAAGTGTCAATCTGGCTGACGGAGGCCAACAACGATTCAGTCCGAATCGATCTCATCACGGATGATCTGTACGGAGGAAACATACTCGCGTCCGGCATGCTGCCGCCTGGGAGCACGGGGAAGAGGACGGTCGCGTTCACGAGTCCGGTCTTCGTGGAGATGAACCAGACCTACTGTATCCGAGTCGGCTCCGGGGCTCCAGGGTTGAGCAAGGGGGCCGTGGCGCGGGGGGAACGCAACAGCAGGGGAACCCAGAGTCAAGGGTATGTCCAATACAAACCGGTGGACGGGAGCATGGCATTGGAGATCGTCTTCAAGCCATGGGAAGGCGCCCCACCGATAACTGAGCCGTCGATGCTGCTGGAGGAAGGCTACGAGGATAGCGTGAGCTGGGCGTTAAGCCAAGGGACCGATGTGTGGGGCGAGCAGCTGATGGCGTTGCCTGAAGGCCCTACATACGAGAACATTCGAGGCTACTTGAAGCCTTTGATGCACTGCGGGACGATGCTGACGGAATCCGGCATGTACTATATTCCTTTCGGGACCCCAGCCAGTTTAAGCGGAGGCGGTCCTGTCGCGCTTCATGTGGCGGACGGCAGCCAGATCATCTCGAACTACTATAACCGCAGTAAGCTCACCATTCTTGTCGGACATTCCGGTGGAGTGGAGCGGTACGGAAAATCCCTCAGCAGGCTGAACGGTCCTTTTCTTGAAGAGGGCTACTGGCCTGTCTTGACGACTGAATATACGGATTCCAATGGCGTACTGTATCGTCAGGAGTCGTTCGCCCATACCATAGCGGAAACTTCTTCACTAGTAAGCTTTATTCGCATCCATGTATGCAAGAATGGCTCCGCTCAGACGGAAACTTCCGTCCATTGCCAACTAAGCGATGAAGGGATCACGTTGAGCGGCGGCAAGCTTGTTTCGGGAGAGCACACTCATGTTCTATTTGGCGACGGTGCTTCCTATAACGAATTTACATTAACGTTTGCCCAAGATTTCACCGATACTGAAGACCACGTCATCTACCTCGCTCGGTTGAATGATCCGGCACCCTGCGAACATTTTGACATAAATGAGGAGAAATATGAGGCAGCGAAGGCTGATCTGATCGGCTATTGGAAAGGTTTATTGGACCAAGGAGCCGTGTTTGACGTGCCGGAAGCGCCTATCATGAACGCCAAGCGAAACTTGCTCATTCAGAATCTTTACTTGGGTTGGCGATATAGCTCCGGGAATGCCTACGAGACCTTCTACCAGCCCGAGAGCAGCGATATGGCCGTTACCTTGGGTATGTACGGCTATCTTGACCGCCAAAGGGCTTGTCTCGAAGCTTTATTAGACATGTGGAAGCCTAATCGGCCGTATCCGAACTGGGAGAGGGGCGAGAAACTCACCCATACAGCGCAATATTACTACATGACGAAGGATACTTCATTATTGACTGAACACCGGGACCAATATGAGCAGTACTGTTCAGACACCATCGAGCAGCTGCAGACCGATCCGCTCGGTCTTGTCTATCCGCAAGTATATTCCGGCGACATTCAAGAGAAGGCCTACTATCTCCACCAGCAAGCCGTCGTATGGAGAGGCCTGCGCGATATCGGCAAGCTGTGGGGGCTTACTGGGGACCATGCTTTGCAAGAAGCTTGTCTGGAATGGGCTTCCAAGTTCAAGCAAGCGCTGCTAGACGTCACCGAGCAGTCAGAGGTGGAACAGGCGGACGGGACGTTGTTCATTCCTACAACGGTACCCAGTCCCGACCCTCTGGTGTTCGATCCGATTACAGCCACGACGCTCGGCTCTTATTGGAACATCTGTATGCCCTATGCGCTCGTATCCGGCCTGTACGACTATGATAGTCCGCGCATGAGCCGAGCTTACCGTTACTTGCAGCAGCATGGCTCGTGGCTGCTCGGCATGATCCGGTTCAACTATTACCCGACAGAGGTCGGCGCCTACAAGCATGGCGGATTGGCCGGCTATAAAACAACCGGCGTAGACAACGTATACGGGCTCAGCTATGCCGAGCTTGCTGCTCAGATGGATGATGCGGATCGGCTGGTGTTGGCTTTGTACGGGAAGCTTGCACACGGGATGACCCGAGATACGTACATTGCTGGGGAAGGCGATACAGTGGGCGTATATCCAGGGGAATATTATCGCTCGTTCTATCTCCCTCCGAATGGTGCTAATAACAGCTTATTCCTGAAATTGCTGCGTCTGATGCTTCTTACAGAGACGACGGACCGTGAGGGGCTGCCGTCAGAGCTTCGTCTTGCGCACTCCACTCCACGGGGATGGTTGGAGCATGGCAAGTCGATCCGGGTGGCGGATGCACCGACTCTATTCGGCCCGATTAGCTATAAGATCGAGTCCTTCCTGTCCGACAACTATGTGATCGTTTCGCTCGATGTTCCTGCCCGCGATCCTATCTCCAGGTTAAGCTTAAGACTAAGGACGCCGAACAAGAGAACGATCGCCTCGGTTACCGTGAACGGCTGCGATCATGTCGCATTCAACGCCGAGCTAGAAACAATTGACCTCACGGGTATAGAGGGACACCTGGACATTCGAGTTACCTTCTTGGAGTTGTCGGAGGGCTCTGTCCGTTACTTCAATGACAACGGCAGCCGGTTAGCCGGCTGCCGACTATAAGAGCTAAGCTATCGTACCCGTTACTTGCGGGTCGTTCGCTGTTCCTACTCCTCATCTTCGCTTTCGCAAACGACTTCAGTAAACTGATTTAGCGGGAACAGAGTAGGTACCTTCCGGCCTGGCATCCTGATAAACTCGACAAAATTTCTTCCAACACTGATTAGTCTCCCGTGAAGCTCACCGATGTCTTCTGCGGTAGCCGTCAAATCAAATGGCTTTGTCATTTTAACGAGCTCGTTAAGGACAACAAAGAAGGACGTTTGGGTATCCACTACTGTTGTTCCCACTGTAAAAGAGGACGTGGTCACATTGGAGAGCTTACCTGTTGTTCTTGTCAGCTGCGGAAAGCCGGGTTGGAACACAGTAACCGTCCGACCTACAATTGGCTTAAGGCGCTGAGCCAATGTGATGTTCCGAGGGGCAGGACAGCCAATAATGTTTTTACTATTCAGAGAAACTCCCCCTAAAACGTATTGTTGACTCTTATCTTATTCGGATCCCGAGACGAGGTTCGGGCACACTGTGAAATAATGACATGTCCGCCTGACGCACAATAGGAAAAAGTTCTTGTCAAAAGCAAATGACAAGAACTATATAGTTTAATGAACAACGGCAGCCAGTCGAGTGCTAGCTGCCGTTGTGTCTTATTCAACTATCGTTACTGAATGGATGCCTGTATAAAATTAGTAAATATGGTGGCGACGCTGGCTCTATCGGCATTGGCCTTTGGTGCAAATGTGTTTTCACCTACACCGCTGATAATACCATGGCTTTGGATCTGCGTCACAGCCTCCTTGGCCCAATCGCTCACCGTACTTGCATCGGCAAAGGCCGGCTGGCTCGTGGTCGTTAGTTTAATCTCCTTAATTTTGATGTAGTTATGAAGCATGACAGCCATTTGCTCCCGAGTGATTGGGGCATCGGGCTCAAATTTTGCATCGCCTACGCCTGAAACAATTTTGTTTGCTGCTGCCCAAGCAATGGCCTGGCCATACCAAGCATGAATGTCAACATCACGAAATTCTGATGTCTTGTAGCTGGATAGGTCGGCTCCCTCCATGTTTGCAATGACCATGGCAAACATCGCTCTTGTCATGGTTATGGTTGGTGCAAACTTGCCATCGCTTACCCCATTAAAGAGCTGGCGGGCGGCTACAAAATCTACGGCCTCTGCATACCATTGAGTGTTTTCGACATCTGCAAACTTTACTCTATTGAAGCCAATCACATACGTTGAGAAGTGGTTGAGCTTCATCTTTACGGTACCTGTTGCAGCATCAAATTTACCCATTACATTTTTAAGATTTCCTTTGTTGTCCAGATAATAGACCACAATGGCGTTTGCATTTTCGCCTGCTTTTAATGTATAGGGAACTGCAATGGATGCAAAACCGCCTTCGAAATGGGATAACTGATCATTGCCGCTTGTTACCGTAAATTCATAGACCGGTCTGTCCGCAACCTTGTTGATGATAGCCGCAGGCACGGAAAGAGTGCTCGAATCTACAACACTTGCTGTAACGGTTACATCTGCCTTAGCTGCTCCCGCAATGGTTTGTAGAGCCTTATCGTCAAAGGTGATGGATGCAACTGGTGTTGAAATCGTCAGGGCTTCCGTCTTGCCTCCAGCTACTGCTCCAATCGATGTTCTTGGAATCGTCAATTCAATGATCTTTGCATCTGCCGGTGCTGCTACCTTGATTTCAACTGCTGCCGTACCGCTTGCGGCTTCCGCAAATGCAATGGCATCTTCTACCGCTTTTGCAGTTACAGTAGCGGAAGCTGTGTTGCCTTTCACTTCAGGCGTAACGGTTACTCGGTTTTCTTCCGTTATGGAAGGCTCCGGAGTTGGAGGAGTTCCATTGTTATTGCCATTACCGCCGCCGCTGTTATTGCCGCCATCGCCGCCATCGCTGCTGCCGTCGTCAGTGCTTGGCATTGTTTCATACTCGGCCTTCAATGCAACCTGGCTTGCCGGCATCGCTAAGGTAAACGGATTAGCAGGATAACTTTCATTTGCAAGACCTGTCGCTGTCCATTTTACAAAGCGTTGTCCGTTCGGCGCAACAGCCCTTACCGTAACTTGCGAGTCCGCCTTCACCTGTGCAGGACTGTCTACAGCAGCTCCGTCTACCGTGATTGTACCCCCCTCTACAGTCAGCGTAGAGACTTTCCTATCTTCTACGGTCAGAGGGATGGTGTATACACTGGAGTTCAAGTCTGCAAAGGTTATTACAAGGTCATATGTCCCCGGAACTAAATTACCGTACTCAGGAAGCTTGTTGATGTCGTCATAAGCAATTTCAAGCCGTTCCGGCGGAGCGCCATAACCTGTGCTTGGGAACCAGTAGCAGCCCGCGGCATCAAGAACCAGCGCATTGTCCTTCATGATCTTCACGCTTGTTACCGCTCTCCGCCAGTTTTCCGGTTGAATGCCCAAAGCGCCATGGCCGAAGTCTACCGTTACCCAAATATGGGCATCTTCCCCCCTGTTGTAATAAGCGCTTGTCGAAACAAGGCCTGGAGCAGCACCCGAAGTGGCATCGGAAATCTTGAAGGTGACTTCAAGCGTGTGTACGGCGGTAACATTGTTAAAGGTATACTCGCCTGCCGTCACAGCCTCTGGATTAGCCACTCCGTCAACCTTTACCGTGTCAATCTCAAAATATTGGTTTGGAGTGAATGTAAACTTTTGATCTTGTCCACGCTCGACCAATACATATCCGTCGGGAGAAATCGTCCCGCCCGAGCCTGAGTTTGCAATAACCGTTACGAAGTTATCTTCATCGCCGCCAAGATCAATCGTTCTGGGTACGGGGACGTTGTTCGTCGCATCCCAATCCCAAACGCTCGCAAAGTCCCATCCCAAAGCCTCAAACGTTGTTTTTTGCGCCCAATCAGAAACCGTCTTACCTGCAAAGGTTGCGGCGACTCCTGTGGGCAATCCATCCGTGCCTAAATTGGCACTGTCATAGTAGTTAACTTGATTGGAGTCGATGATCGGCCTGCTGCCAGACCAGTAGCCTCCTATTTTACCGGATGCAACGTTGTATACGGCATTGGTCACCGTGTTGCCATTAAGGGTCTGGAGCAGACTACCTGAAGAACCGCCCATATCCCCAACAAAAGCACCCAAATATGCAGCTCCGTCAGGCCCGGACACCGTACCCTTCACATAGTTATTCAGAATCACTTTTCCGGTTGTAGTGTCTCGTTTGGTAAGAGGCGAACCTGAGCTGTTCCAGTTGGTACCTCCAACTAGGCCTCCAACCGGATTTCCATAAACCTCTGCGGTTACGGACGTATTTTTCACAGTGCCCGCATGGAGCAAACCTACAATACCGCCTGTATTGCTAGCGCCGGTTACTTTTCCATCCACATAGCTGTTTTCGATCGTGCCGATGGAGGTTCCCGCGATGGAACCCGTAAGATTGCCGCCGGTAATATCTACATTCGCCAATTTAGCATTCGCAACTCGGCCGCCTGCGCCTATATAAGCAAACAGGCCAGTGTTGCTGCTGCTGCTCGAAATTTTAAGATTTCGGATGGTGTAGCCTTTTCCGTTAAATGTGCCTATAAATGGTGTTATTGTGGCGCCTCCGCCGATTGCTGAGAAGGGTACGCCATCCATATCAATATCCGCCGATAACTCGTACTTTCCGTCGATCGGATAGGCCGTTGTGCCAAACCCTTCTGAGAATGCAACCAATTCACTTGCCGTACCGATTTTTACAGCGGATGAGCCAGTGCCGGCAAGAGGGGTGACTTTAGCCGTGGCCGAGCTTGTGGCGACGCCGTTATAAAAACCGGTCCCCGTGGCCACGGAGCGCAAATACAAGCCTACATCCGCCGTCTTGATCGTATAATTCGATGATGCATCTCCCGCAATGGCTGTCCAGGCCGTACCGTCCGTTGAGCGCTCCCATCTGAAAGTGGCGGTGGCGCTCGATGGAGTAACGGATGCATGCAGGGTTTGTCCCTCTTTAGCAATCCCTGTCACGGCAACATTCGTTATGGTCAACTCGTTCACGTCCTGCGGGACAGCAGGGAAACTCCAAGTGGACAAATTGGGAGTACGCGGTGTATTCGTGACAAGTGCATGGCTGTCCCCGGTTACCAAGGTTCCATTGGAATCGAATCCCTTACTTGTCACTCTGATCTCAGTCGGTGAAATCGAAATATTCGAAAATCCTGGTCCTACTGCCCTTACATCGACATAAGCCATTTTGGCTGCGTCTCTATTGTTGCTTACGAAATAAGGTCCGCGTCTGTCGTTATTCCCGGAATAGTTCGTCAGATAGGTTGTTCCGTTGCCGTAAGTCTGTGGCGCAATGTTGGCGCCATTCGCATACAGCTGGGAGCGGACATAGAGATGGTCGTGTCCCATAAGCACCACATCCACGCCCGCTTCATCGAAAGCGTTTGTCCAGGATGCAACAGGGTCTGCCATACGATACCCGAAAAGAGATTTGTGTAAAATCGCAACCCGCCATTTGGTCGGGTTTTGTTTGACGACCGACTTCATCCAATCCTGTTGCGCTTTGATTTGGGCAGCATTGTTCTGGTCCTGATAATCCATCATTAAGAAAAGCGTGTCGCCATAAACATAATAGTAGTTGCTGGACTCAAACTGCATTTTGTCCATACCCGCTACCATTCTTTGAGTACCGTCGCCTCCGCCGTAAAATGACGCTCCGTTTTTAGGCGGGTTGTAGCGTCCCAGAAGATTTTGAAGCGTGGGGTCGACCGGGTCCCAGCTGCTATTCGGCGCCCAGTTGTTGCCTGCACCGTCGTACTCGTGATTTCCTGTCCCCATATACAGCGGCACACGAGCAAACGTATCGGCATTGGACTCAAAAAAACCATCCCATTCCGAGGTGTCGAAACCATAGGTGACTTGGTCACCCGAGCTCACAATAAACGAGGCATCCGGGAAATCAGTAAAGGCTTGCGTGAGCGCCTTGTCATTGTGACCATCCCTATTGTTACTGGCTGCATGTACGTCCGTAACCCAGACAAAGTTGAAGGTATCGAGATTGCTGGCAGGAGTTGTAAAGCTGGCCGGTGTAACAACGCTTGTAACATTCGTTGCACCGTCGCCAACACTGTATACATATTCCGTACCCGGTTCAAGTACGGCTGTCTCCGCCTTATGGCTCTGGATCGGCGCGATGGAGTACGCCGTCCCTGCGCTATTATAGTTCGCATTTGCAATGGCGCTTGAGAGGTCTACCGATTTATTGGTTCCCACAATCACATTTGTAAATTTTCCGCCGTTGCTTTCAAAGTCTGCTTTTTTAGCGTAATAGAGCTGCGTGATCTTGGTAGTTACCGGCGTTGTCCAGTTAAAGCGTGCAATATACTTGCCTGCCTCTTGCTTAAAGGAGTCGAACAAGAACGTTACAGAGGTAGGTTCTTGACCGCCGCCTGTCGGCTGGGTGATGCTGTTCCCGGATTTGGTGACGGTGAATTCATCGATGACACGGAAAGGATTTTCAGAGCCTGTTGCTTTATAGTACGTTTTATAGATGATCGCATTGCTCGTAACTTCCACCTTGCTATAAACACCTGGAGAATAAATGGCTCCGCCGCCTGTACTCGTTTTGTCGATGCGAAGGTCATAAAAATAATCGTTCCAGGAAGTGTCGCGGGTGTCCAGGCTGTAGGCGTAGTTGTATACCGATCCGCCTATGACATAGGTAGGCGCTTCGCCGAATTTTGCTTTTTGAATGCTTCCTGTGCCTGCTGCAGATGACGTCGTCTTTAACGTAGATCTGGCATAGGCGTGTTCATGACCGGAGAGTACCAAATCGACACCCGCATCAGTAAGTTTTTTTCCTGTCACATTATCGATGGAATAGTGGCTTGCCCCCGGGTCATAGGGCGCAACATGGAAATATACGATTTTCCATTGCTTAGAGGTGGTCGCCGTTTCGTTCGCCAGAAAATCCCATTGTATGGCGTTGTCGGCGGAAGATGCAAAAGAATTAAGAGAAACAAACAAGGCGTCTCCATACTCAAAGGAATATACGGTTCCCTCCGTAACTGAAGACAGACCGCTTGGTTTCCGTAAGGACTTATAGTTAAATCTTGATTTATACTGCACAAAATCTCTGTCATAGGATGCACCGTCATGGTTTCCAGGGGTTGCCATGATTGGTAGCGTATTCAAAAGGTTTTGAGCAGCGTCGAAAAAATACTGCCATTCGTCGGATTTATGACCGTCCTCTACCACGTCACCCATATGAAGGAGAAACGCAGCATCCGATTCATTAGTCTTAATATAGTCGAATAGCTTCGCTGTATTGTCAAACGTACTTACAGAATACCCCTGAGTATCGGGAGTGACCACAAAAGAAAATGGCTTCTTGGCGGCGGGATCCGCAGGAGCGATGAAGCTGGCGATCGCGCTATACCCGTTACTGGCGTTGCCGACTTTATAATAATACTTGGTTTCAGGAGTAAGATCCTGAAGAACCACATTAAAGGCATGAATCGCTTTAAAGTCTGTCCGGTTATTCTCCGGAAAAATATCTGTGGCCACTGGAGCAGCCATTGCGGCGCTTTTACTTACACCGCCAACAAGGTTAGGTGATGTACCATAAATAATTTCTGAAAGATTGACCGACGGATCCGTTACCCAGTTCACACTCATCGCCGATTTACCGACTTGGGCACCTCCGGCTATACTGATTGCAACTTGGGTCGGAATTGCCGCAGGCGCTGCTGCCAATGCCGTCATAGGCGTTGCAAGAGCAGAAATAGCTAATAGCACGACTAAAAGAGCTGAAACTAATTTTGATGGTGACTTTCTTGTTGTGTACATTCTGCAAAATCTCCTCTCTGTCAGATATAGTCATTATGTATGTAATTTGTTAATTTTGATCGGCTTTTTCGTAAAGATTACGTTAAGGCGCTGTACGATTTCGCAAACGAAAAACAGGCCAATCATCGGAGAATCCCCGATTGATTGACCTGTTTATTTATTGGCAAAAAGGCTGATGGACAAATGACTCCTACGACAAGACTACGCCCCCGTACACAAATGCGCAAACGATCAGCAGCGCGGGATGCACCTTGCGGCGGGCCATCAAATACCACGCGACGAGGGCGATGCCCAAAAATTGATAAATGCCGATCGCGTGCACGGAATCTATCGAATTGCTCCACGTCAAGACGAGCATCATGATGGCGATCACCGGCTGGACGAGCAGCGTCATTCCTTTGACGACCGTCGACTGCTTATAGCGCTGCAGCGTTCTCATCAGTACAATCAAAGCAAGCGCGGACGGCACGACGGTGGCGAGCAGGCTGATCAGCACGCCGAGCCAGCCGGCGATGTCGTAACCGACGTATGCCGCGATTTTCGTGGCGATTGGGCCTGGAAGCGCATTGCCAAGCGCGAGCATGCTGGAAAACTGCTCATTGTCCAGCCAATGGTGCTTCGTCACGATTTCCCGATACATGAGCGGAATGGAGGAAGGGCCTCCCCCGTAGCCGAGCACGTTGGCAACGAAAAAACCGATTAGCAGGTTCAACCACTCCATGTGGAGCCTTCCCCTCTTTTCAATTTGCGATTGGACAGCTTGGCTCGCACTCTATTGTGGAAAGCCCCGTACGCCAAAAACACGACGATGACGATAGCCGGGTGAAGCCGCCCTATTTGCAGCAGCAAAAAAGAAAGCGCGAACGCCGCGATGCCGATTTTCAGCCCCAGCCCTTTGACCGCCTTCTCGCCGAATTCGTACGCCATCATGCCGAGCATGACGCAGACGACCGGCACGACGGCCGAAATCATGCCGGATACAATCGACGACGATTGAAAAAAGGCAAATAACGAAAACAAAGCGACCATCGCGACGGAGGTCGGCAAAATATGAGCCAACACGCCGACGATGGCGCCTACGGTTCCTTTCACCCGGTACCCGAGGTAAGCGGCCAGCTTGGTGGCGATCGGTCCAGGCAGGGCGTTGGCAATCGCCAGCACCTCCCCGAACTCGTCGTCGTCCAGCCACTTGTAGCGGGTGACGGCTTCATACCGGATTAACGGCACCGTGGCCGGACCGCCTCCATATCCGAGAATCCCTGTCCGCAGCATCGCTATGCAAATCTCCAGAACCATGTTGGCCATAAGTAAATTCCTTCCCTGGGACCTGTAACGGACTTATTCACAGGACGCGCCAAACGCCAGAGAGAGGCCGTTTTGCGCAGATGAGGCGACGATCGTTTCGATCAGCTTGACGGCGTTTTTGCCATCCTCTCCGGTGACGAGCGGATTCCGAGTTTCCTCGACAGCCCGGATCGTGTCGAGCAGCTGCAGCCGGTGGTATTCGCTTGCCACGTTTTTCGGATCGGAAGCTCCGCTGCCGACCCTGCGGTCTTCGGCGATTTGCGGCATCTCCACACCCGGCACGGACCAGTGCGTGATTCTGGATCCTTCGATCTTGATCGCACCGAGCTCGCCATATAGGTTGAGCGTGGGAATAAAACCCGGACTCGTGCTGGTGGAGCACAGGATAGTGGCGAACGCTCCGCTCTCCATCGTGAGCAGGGCTAGCGCCATATCCTCGGCTTCCATACGATGCGTCATCGTGGACGTGCGCCCGATGACCGCTTTCGGCTTGCCGGCCAACCACAGCAGCAAATCGATCGAATGGATGCCCTGGTTCATCATCGCCCCGCCGTCCTCGGCGATCGTGCCGCGCCAATCGGCCGAATCGTAATAGTCCTGCGTGCGGAAAAACGGACGGGACACCTCGGCCAGCAGCAGCTTGCCGAGCCTACCCTGCTTCAGCAGGTCGTAAACGACCCGGTGCAGCGGGATGAAGCGGTTCTGCGAAACGACCGTCAGCGTCAACCCTTTGTGCTCGGCCAGCGCGATCATGTCATCCGCTTGGCGGGACGTCATAGCGATCGGCTTCTCGACGACGACGTGTTTGCCCGCGTGGAGCGCGTTCATCCCGATAGCGTAATGACTGCCGCTCCCGGTCGTCACGCACACGAAATCGAGATCGGGCCGCGCGAGCAGCTCCCGGTAATCCGTATACCACGCGCAGCCGTTGCTATCGCCCGCCGCCTTCGCCCGCTCCTCGGAGCGGCTGGCGACGCCGACAAGGGCGGCCTGTTCGATTTGACGGATCGCGTCCATATGAATGGTCGCAATAAAGCCGCAGCCGATAATGCCGAATCGGCGAATGTCCATACGTTCCTGCCTCCTTCTCCTTGCCGTCTTATTCCCCGCGCACGAGGCTGACCGCCGCTTCGCGGATCAACGCTTCGATCGCTCCGCTGAACGGGGCGGGCAGACCGAACAACCGAATCGATTCGCGCGGCTCGTAGCCGCCTTCGATCAGTTGGGCGGCCGTCGGGATATAGGCGATCACGCCGTTCGTGTAAGCGAGCGGCAGCACCGCGTCCGGGAACTGTGCCTTCAGATGAAGCCCGTATTCGACGACGACCTCCCCTTCGAAGCCGACCAGCTCCAATCCTTCCGCGAGCTTCATGTAGGACACCCGCATCGGCTTGTACAACCGGTTGTCCGGCGACAGCTCCAGCCATTCTCGCCTCAGCTTCGCATAACGCTCCGGCAGCGATTCCTCCGGTTCGGCCAACGCGTCGTCGAAGGGCAGCCGGACCATCGTGTCCCGCACCTCGAGCGCGCACGGCTCCAAAGTCCGGGCCTCCTTGCTCCAGATGGCGGCCACCTCGTCGCCGAGCATCGTGCCGAGCCGTCGCACATCCCTATCGTCGCCTCGGTAAAAGCCGCCGGATTCGTTCGTCACATTCGGACGGATGTCCCCGCAGCAGCCCTGCAAAAACGTGGCGACTACACCGCCGCCGACCGCCTCTTCGATACTTTCCATCGCCACACCGGGAAAATCCGAATTGATCAGGTTGTCTCCTGTCGTCGTTGGGTGGCACGTAAAATGAACGAACATGCCTTTCGGGGTGCCGTCGCTCGTGCGGCTGAAGGTGACAACCGTCACCTCCCGGTCGATCGGCCCTTCCCGATTGGGCGCCATCGTCATTTTGCCGTTTACGACTTTGCGCCGGTGAATGCCGATGCCGGAGGCACCGAGCGCCTTGGCGGCGCCAACCGGCTCCGCGTTGGCGAACGCCTCCTCGGTCGCCTGCAGCAGACGGGCTTCGAGCAGCCGCGTGTAGCCCGTATCGATCGGCCCCGCCGCGATGCCTCCGCGCATAAACGGACCGCCGTGCGTATGCGAGGCGTTGTACAGCACGGAAGTCCCCGCCAGCCCGTACCGCTCCGCGATCGCGGAAGCGAAGCCCGGCACGACGTCGGGCGACAGCGCGATCAGATCCGCCTGCACGACAAGCAGTTGGACCGGAGCGCCGCCCGCTGCGGCCGGCTGCCGGAACAACGAAACTTTGGCGTAAAGCGGTCTGGTGACTCCTTCATAAGGGCCGCTTCGAAAGCCGAAGCCGGCCAGCGGAATCGGCGTCTCCGGCGTAATGTCCACTTTCGCGACACCCATCTCCAACACATAATTCATCGTCATTCGCTCCTAACTCTGAAATAACCGGTCCGTGTCCGCCGCAGCGCCATGCCAGGGTCAGCCGGTCGTCAACCCGACGTGAAGTGGACCCGGCAGCGCATAAGCCTCGGAGCGGACGGAATGGTTTTCGGTAATTTTCACAAGCGCCGGCTTGCCGATCGCGATCGTGGCATGCCAGACGTCCACGAGCAGGCACACCGGCTGATCGAGCACGAACGCTTCGAGTCGGTCCGGTTCGTCAAGTCCGGCGACGACAAGGACGACCGTACCGGACAACGGCTCGAACGATTCGCGCGTATTCGGATGGCGGCCGAGGGAGACGATCGGCGCAGCCGTCACCCGATTGACGGCGATTCGCCAGCCTGGCGCGTCCGGTTCGTCGACGATCACTTGAAAATCCGCCTCAAGCTCGCCGTCATGCGCAATGAGATCGCCGTACGGAGCGAAGGCGGCGGCGGTCAATACCTTTAACGAAATAGGCATTAGCTCCTCCTTCTTCTCATTCGAAGCCCGCCGCTTCCGGCGGCTCGCTCTGATAGACGCTAGCTCCCGCTTTATACGTGTTCAAGAGCTGAATGCGGTCGCCCTTCGTTCGATAAGCGACCAGGTCGGCCGGCGCGCCGACGGCGATGCCTTGTCCCGCAGGCAAGCCGATCAGCCTCGCGGGACGGGTCGAAGCCATGTCCCATGCATCGGCCAGCTCGCACAGCCCGCTGCGCACGAGATGCTCCATACCCCACAGCAGCATTTGCGCCGAGCCGGCCAGCAGCTTCGGGTTGGAGCCGAGCACCAGCTTGCCTTCCGGCGTCTTGAACACCGAGCGCCCGCTCTGGTGCTTGTATTCCCCGGCCGGCAAGCCGGCAAGCGCGACGGCGTCGCTCACGAGCACGGCTTTGTCGCCTTTGACCCGCATCGCCACCTTCAGAAACGTTTCCGGCAAGTGGAAGCCGTCGGGGATAAGCGACGCGTACAGCCGGTCATCCGCCAATTGGTCCCAAATATAGTTCGGATGACGGGGCAGCTCGGGATGGGCGGCGTTGCCGAGATGGGTGGACATGACCGCTCCGGCGTCGACCGCCCGGCGAATTTGCTCAGACGTCGCTTTCGTATGGCCGATCGAGGCGATCACGCCGCTCCTCGAGCAGTTGGCGATAAACGATTCGGCGGAATCCCATTCGGGAGATAACGTGATGATTTTAATCCGGCCGCCGGCCGCCTCCTGCCACCGTTGGAACAGCTCCCAGTCGGGCGCCCGTACGTATTCCAGACCGTGCGCGCCGCGCGCCCCATCCTCGGGCGAGATGAACGGTCCTTCCACATGGATGCCGGCCACTCCCCGCCCCGCGTCGGCATCCCGTTCGCACGCCGAGGCGATCGACGCCAGCGCCTGCTCGATCCGTTCCGCCGTATTCGTCGTAACCGTGGGCAAATACGAGGTGACGCCTTCCTTCCACATGCTTCTAGTCGCCTCCCCGACGAGATCGTCGGCGATGGGCTGCCTGTTGAAGTCCATGCCCAAGTAGCCGTTGATTTGCAGATCGACGAACCCCGGAGCGATCCAAGGCAGCTCCTTCTCCGTCCTCTCCGGAACGCCGACTTCCACGATGACGCCGTTATCGAGCTTGAGCGAAACCGGCTCGCCGCTGCGGTAGTGCAAGCCTTCGATCCAATAAGGTTGACTCATCCTGAATGTTGCCCCTCTCCACAAGCGATCTGGTTTAATCCAGCGGAACGAGCTTCAACGCGTTTTTGTAGTAAATTTTGTCGAGCACGTCCTCCGGCAAGTCCAGCTTGCTCAGCATGTCCTGATGCTGGTTGTTGAAATTGTCCCGTCCGTACAGGATACGGTCCTGAAACTCCAGTATAAACGGCTTGGCGAACTCCGGGTCGCGCTCGAACGCGTTGCAGCCCGAGCCTGCGGAAATGTCGCAGTACAAATTCGGATATTGGCGCAGCATGCGAACTACATCGCCGCCCGGCTCCACCTTTCCTTTCGGGTACGGCACCTTATCGAATTGGTCGTCGCCCGAAATATGGGCCCAGAATCCAGGCGCATGACCGATGAAATACGTGTCGGGACATTTTTTGACCGCCCGTTCGAAGGCGTCGATGCCGCCGCCGTACCACCAGTTCGGACGCGGGTATTTGCTGCCCGTATCGAACTCGTAATCGATATGCACCGTGACGGGAAGCCCTTTTTCCCCGCAAAACCGGTACATCCGAATCGCGTCGGGATTGTCGTACATCATCCGCAGCTTGATTTCGCCGCAGATGCGGACGCCGTACAAATTGATCGCCGAATGGAGACGATCAATCGCATCCGGACGGCGCGGGTCAGGCGCGTAGCCGAGCACGAACCGGTCCGGGCGGCGTTCGTAGAAGGACAGGCAGTTTCGGAAGGAAAGCGGGCCGTCCTCGCCGAAATCCGGGTAGACGTACAGGCTACGCGGATCGGACTCGTCGGACGGGGTTTCCCGGCTCAATAGCCACGTTTTGTCGATGTTGAATTTGTCCATGTTCTCGATAAAGCGTTCCAAGTTATGGCCTTTCCAGTTCGGATGATTATGCGCGTCGATGATCAATTCGTCCATCTCCAATCACCAGGATTTATTCGATATCGTGAAAAGCTTTGTACCACTTCGTCGCTTCGCGAATAGCGGCCTCGCCGCCGCGGCTGTTCCAATCCTTGACGAATTGCTCGAAGCATTCGTCCAGATCGGCACGGCCGGTAACGATCTTGGCGAACATGTCGAGGAACAGCGTACCCGCACCGCTGCCCAATTCCGGGTGCGTCTTCAGCGCCTGCAAATTCGGCTTGTACAACCCGTCCGTTTGAAAAATTGAGTTTTGCGCTGCCTGCAGCCCTTTTTTGAGCAGCTCCGCGTTCGGATCGATCGCCAGCACGAGCGGAGTCAGCCTGCCTTCCTCGCGCGGATTGATCGACAGTCGCACGTGGCCGATTTCCGCATTCGCCGGATTGCTGGCGTCGAAGCGGACCTTGCCGTCGTTGTCGACCGTATAGTTCCGGCCATTCACGCCGTACGCGAAAAACTTTTCGGCTTCCGGGCTCGACCACGCCCAGTTCAAATATTGGATCACCTTCTCGGGATGCTGGTTCAAGGTCGGGATGACCCACACGTCCTTGATCCGGTCGTCCTCTGCCTTCAGTCCTTTGCCCTTCGGGCCTTGCGGGCCTTCGAGCATTGAAATTTTGACGTTTTTCTCGTTCGTGAACAGCTCCGGCGCCCAATCCTGCTGGTAATTCGGCACGTCGTGCAGCCACATTCCAGCTTTTCCCTGCTTGATGCCCTTCCGCCAGTCGGACGATTTGGTCGTGAACAGGTTCGGGTTGACATACCCTTTGTCGTACAGCATTTTCCAGAATCTTAACGAATCCTTCATCTCCGGCTGGATCAAACCCGGCTGCAGCTTGCCGTTGCGATACATCCATTCCGTTGGATGGGCGCCGAATTCCTTGAAAAACAGGTCGCTGTATTCCAGATTTTCCCTCACGTAGAAGCCGTATTCGTCGTTCGGGTCACCGTCCCCGTTCATGTCGCGCTCTTTGACCGCCTCGAAGAACGCCAAATAGTCGTCCACTGTTTTCGGTTGAGGCATACCCAGCTTATCCAGCCAGTCTTGACGGATATAGACGACGCGGATCGACGGGGCACCGGTCAAGGCGGGAATGCCGTAAATGTTCCCGTCTCTGCTGATGCGCGGGCTGTCCCATACCGCTTGCGGAATGTGCGATTTGATTTCCGGGCCATATTGGTCCAGCAAATCGTTAAGCCGGTACAGCAAGCCCTGCTCGACCGCTCCGGGATGCATGCTCGAATTGAGCGCGTCGTCCGTTTCAACCAGGTCGGCCAAGTCCTTGGTGGCGAATCGGACGGTCAGCTGCTGGATGAAATCCGTCGAATGGCCAAGGAAGTCGAAGTGCAGATTGAAGCCCGACAGCCGGGATAGCTCCCGAGTGTAGACGTCGTCATCCCCTTTGTACTTCATGGCGTAAGGGCCGTTGTTATGCGACAACAAGATGCTGATCTCGTTCGATTCGGCAGAAGGGGATTGAAACGGAGCGATGCTTGTACGGCCGCAAGCCGGCAACAGACTTGCCGATAACAGCAGCATAATGGCCAGCGCGACGCGATGTTTGGCTTTCCCTTTCATGATCCTTCTCCCCTCGTCCTATTGCCGCGTTGTCGTGTTATCGCTTACAAGGCTGATCCTACTGTAAGCGGCGGCGGCGGTTGTACGCAATTATCAGTTGTTGCGATTCGGCACGCATGTAATGATAAGTGAAAAGAGCGGGAATGATTAACGCTACATTTCGGACATCGAGCCCAACCGGAATTGCCCGGGTGGCGTTCCATAAAAGTGCTTGAACGCTCGCGTAAAATTGGTGACGTTCGTGTAGCGCAGCTGATCGGCGATTTCCTTGATCGGCATGTCGGTATGCTCCAGCCATTCCTTAGCCTTGTTCATCCGGTATTCCAGTATATAATCGCTGAACGTTCGGTTCGTCTCCTCCTTGAACATGCGGCTTAAGTGGGAAGGTGAAATGTTGAATTCGTCAGCCAAGCTTTGCAGCGACAAATCGCTTTTGTAATGCTCGTTGACATATTGCAGCACCTGCTGGATAATTTTCGTTTTTTTCGAGACCGTCATCTTTTCCAGCTGCTCCTTGACGCCCGGGAACACTTGACGCGACAGCCATTCCTCGACCTCCCCGATCGTCTTCATCCGGTAAAGCTGCTTGTAGACGTCAACGTTCAGCGTCTCGTTCAGGCGGCAGCCCATCTGATGCAGCATATATTCCAGCTCTCCGAGCAAATAGGTGAGCGACGCCAGCACCGCTTCCGTGCTCTCCACGCTGTCCGGCAAATCGACGATCATGTCGGCCAATTGCAAGTTCGCCTCGTCGATGTTGCCGTGAATGACGCTGAACACGATATGCTTCTGCTTCTCCATAATAGACTGGTTGAGCTGTTTGACCGACGGCTCTACGTTGTCGTTCGAGATCGTCACGTTATGACCCATCGTGAGCCGGTACCGCAAGAATTTCAATGCCTGCTCGTAGCTTTGGTTGATCCCCGAATAGCCGAACTGAGCGGGACCGACCGCCACGCTCGCCGTCAAGTGAACGTGCTCCTCCAAATAATGCCGGAACAAATCCATCCGGCCCTGCACCCACTTGTCCGTCTCCCAGTTCGCCGCATCCATGCTTATGATGATGATCACCTGTCCCATATGAGGGACGAACGTCAGGCACTGCCGCTCCTCGCCGACGATCTCTTCGATCATTTTGCGTATGACGTTATGGATAAGCGTGCGGTCCCCTTTGTTGTATTTGCGGGCGAACTCGGCATGTTGGTCCACGTCGGCAATACAGACGTAAAACCAGTCGCCCTTCAACGGGAGGTTGTACCGTTCCGTTTTCGATTGCATTTCCCGGTCGGACATTTCGCCGAGCAACAGCTGCTGAAAAATGCTTTGCCGCAAATAGGGCGACTGCTCCTTGATTTCCTGTTCCAGGCCGTGCTTGGAGGCGACCATCCGGTCGATGTACACTCCCAGCGCCTTCAGGTCGTTCCACGGCTCGCTATGCCGCTCCTGCTCGGGTACGATTTTTTTGAGCAGCACGGCGATCGGGAAATAAAGCCGGTTCGAGCCGACGAAGGCGAGCAGCACCCAGAGCAGCACAATCACCGCGACCATGATGACGGTCATCTTCTTAATGTAATCGGCCCGGTGCATCAGCTCCATCGTAGGCGTCATGACGATATACGTCCAATTGTTGAACGACGAGTTTTGGAACGATACCTGGTAATCCTTACCATCCAGCATATAGTTGTCGGGCAGCTGCAGCTGCGTATCTTTCGTTTTGTCCAGCGTCGAGACGTTTTGCAGCTGCGTCCCGATATCTTTTTTGTCTTTGCTGAAAATAACGCTGCCTGTCCGGTCGACGATCAAAATTTTGCTGCCGACACCGGCGTTCAGTGTATCGAGAAACTTGACGAGTTCATCAACGTTCACATGCAGCACCAAGATGCCGTCGGTATAATGCGTGTACATCGGAACCGGCCGGAACAGCAGCAGATCGGGCTGCTTGTCGGCGGGATCGGGCAGTACCATGAACGAAGCGTTTTCGATCGGCTTGTTGTCGCGCACCATGTCCATCGCTTGGCTTTCCGTCAAGCTGCTCGCCATGTTCGAGCTGTAATAGACATATTTTTGCGCCGTGTAGACGAGAGACACGTTGAATTTGATCGTCGAGTAGCTATATTCCCTTTTGATCGATTCGATCATATCGAATGTCTGGCTTAGATTGTCCACGAAATAGCCGGCCTGCACCGACCGTTCCAGCGCCGGGTTCGATGCCAGCCGGATGGAGATGATTTGCAGGTTTTTCAGCAAATTGTTGATCTGAAAATGAATTTGCTTGAGGGTGCTGGAGTGGTTGAGGTTGACTTCCTCTTGGATATTCTGGGTGGCGATGAACGCGGAGAAAAAACCGACGATCAGCACCGGAATGATACTAATCAGCAGCGAAAACACCATCAATTTTCGTTTGAAGGTAATGTTTTTGAAGGACAGCTTTTTGAAGGACCAGTTTTTGAAGGAGAATGGATGATTACGGTTGGGCATGTAAATCCTCCTTGCCGGAACAATTTATAGTTTCTACCCACAGCAAAGAAATCCCTACTCTCACCTCGAAGCCCCCCCTTGGGCTTTCGCTCGAAACGGCCCAACAACAACGAAGCGCCCTTACGCGCCGGGCCGGACGCGCAAGGACTTATTGGAAGCGTATACATGAATGGATGGACGGTTCTGTCGCCTTACTGTTGATGATAGTCATTCCCCCTGGAACCGTCAATGTCCGAAAAAAGGCAACTGCCCGCCGCGCTTGCCGGCGCTCCCGGAAGCGGACTTCCGAGAGTGGCGAGCGGATGACCCCCCATCCGCTCGTTTCCACGCCGAACTGCTAGAGTGAAGCCCCGTAGGCAGCCCGATCGACGAGCAGCATGCTGTCGGAGCGGCCGCGCAGGACGGCGAACGGATCGGCGGCCGAGCCGTCTCCCCGCAGCGCCGCTTCCACCGCCTGCCGCTTGACCGCTCCCGATGCCGTACAGATCAAGTGCGAGCCGGCAGCGATTGTCGAAACGATCCGCCCGCCCGTCCAAATGTCCACGCAGGCGATATCGATCTGCGCTTCTGCCAAGGCGATCCGGCTACCCTGCTCTTCCGTCGCTCCCGTCCCGTCGATCAAATACCGTTCGCCGGGGTGAACGAGCTCCAGCAGACGTTCGCTCAACCGGTCACCTAACCGGTCCGGTGCGTCGCCGGGCAGCCCGGTGTATTCGTTCAACTGGATGACGGCGATCCGCGACCATTCGATGCCGCGCTGCTCTGCCAGTTGCGTCCAAAACCCGCTCTGAGAGGGGGAGGCGTCCAGCAGCAGCCGTACTTGCGCCTGCCGCGACAGCAGCTCCTTAAGCTTCGCCGCAACTTCGATCGCCGCCGCCGCGTCTACCGACCGATCGGTGTCGTATACGTTCATAAGCAGCCGGTCGACTCGCTCGCTGGCGATGAAGGGATGGCCGAGCAGCCGGCGCAGCCCTTCGAGCGACTGCTTCGTCCCTTCCATCTTCGTGCCGCCGCTCGGTGTATAATGCGTCTCGATCACGTACAGGCCTTTGTAGCCGTCCTGTTCCAGATCTCGGATTTGCTTCAGGTAAGGCACCCGGCCGGAATCGAGCGGCACGCAGCGGGATTTGCCGTCGCTGAGCGCGACAGTGTCTTTCAGGTGGACGTGTTCCAGCAACTCCTTCACTTCGCGGTACACATCGGGATAACTCCAATATTCCCCTGCCGACTCGTTCCCGGGGTCCCACAGAGCACGCAGCGCCGGCGATCCGACTTGCCGGACGAACGAAGCGACCTCGAAGGCATATCCGCCGTTGCACGTTCTTTCGTTTTCGAGCAGCAGCACGACGTCGGCCCGTTCCGCCACGGCGGCGGCCCGTTTCAGGTGCGCGACGATTTCGTCTGTGTGCTGCGTCGGGGCGGCTTCCCGCCAGAACGAAAAAATCCGTATGCAGCGCGTACCGAGCCGACCGGCGATTAGAATCGTCCGGTCCAGCTTGTCGAAATGCGCCTCGATGCTTTCCTCGGCCTGGCCGAACATGTCTCCCGTCGCGACCTCGCGCGTCGGATCGAGCGCGCACTTGAACAGCGGAGACGCAATAGCAGAGACACGCAGGCCGCGCCGGGCGATTTCGCCGGACACGCGGGCCACGTCGTCGTCGCTCAGGTTGGACACGTTGACGCCGTCGACCATACGGATTTCCACATGCCGCAGTCCCTCGGCGACCATCCAATCCAATGCTTCGTTCAGATCAGCGCTCACTTCGTCGCTAATTACGCCGAGCCGGTCCCAAATCATGAAAGCTTCACTCCTTCGGATTGTTGCCGAGCCGCACCGATTGGCCGAATCCTACAGCCGAACGGTTGCGCCGGTAGCCCGGCTCTCGTTGGCCGCTTCGAGAAAACGAATTATTTCGATCGTTTCCTGCGGATCGATAGGCGGCTGCCCGGTTTGAAACATCGACATGACCGCCTCCAGCAGGCTGGCATATTTCGGCTTCGGATGTTTGCTCGTATTGACGAATACCGATTCCTTGATACCGTGAATGAGCCCGCCGAATGTTTTATTGCCGCGACGGTTGCCGCGAATCGTGCCGACCCGGCCATCCTTCCAAACGCCGACGACCAGCTCGTATTGGTCGTTCGTCACGGCCGTCACCTGCACGCAGCCTCTTCCCAGGATGCGGTACAGCATTTCCGCCGAATGGATGCCGTACCAATACAGCCCCGGCTGCGTCGGCTTCAGCTCCATCGGTCCGTAACAGTCGGCGCCGATAATGTCGTCCTTCGCTTCCGCCTCCAGCACATCCAGCAGCTCCTGGCCGAACCGCGCCGAGGACGCGCTCATGATCGGGACGCCATGCTCTTGAGCCGATTGTACCATAGCCGAAGCTTCCGCTGTCGTTAACGCAAACGGCTTGTCGATGAATATCGGCTTGCCGTAACCTACGATTTTGCGAAACTGTTCGAGGTGAACGCGCCCGTCCACCGAAGTCAGCAATATCGCATCCGACCGTTCGGCCACTTCTTCGGGCGAACCGAGCATCGCAATGCCGTATTCGTCGCGCAGGGTAGCGGTAAAGCCCTCCACGCGCGTATGGCTCATATCGAAATCGGGCGAACCTCCCGGGTAGCCGTACATAACGGTGCCCCCGGGCACGTGGTACTCGTTGGCCGAGTCGTTCAGCAGCTTGGCGAACGCGGTGCAGTGCGAGGTGTCGAGGCCGATCATGCCGAGCTTCAGCTTTTTCGTTGTCATGGCGAGACGTCTCCTTATGATTAATGGCGAAAAAAATCCATTATTTATGAATAAACGTGCTCCAACCGCCGAACACGGCGGGGTTGCCCGGATCGCCCGGCAGCAGCTCGAGGTAATTCTCAGCAGTCTTCCGGAAGGCGTTCGCGTATTCCTCGATGACGTCCGGACGGTAATGCTTGAACCAAGGAACGGTAAACACGCGGGTGGCGATCCCCTCGCTCACCGGCAGATCGTCGTCGAGCGCTCTCACGTCGCGCCCCGCTTCGGCAATCCGCGTCGGCTTGCCCTGGGCATACACGTCGGCATCCTTGAACAGCGGATGCTGGTGCAACGGACGGTTGACCCCCGGGCTGGCCGCGAACCCTTCGGCCCGGACCGCTTCACAGAAACGCGTGACGGATAATCCGCCGAGCTCTTCCGGCGAATATAGACCGCGAGCGCTGTACCAGCCGCCATTGAAGCTGCCGGTTTTCGGATCGGTCCGGTGGCCGCGCAACCCAGGCACGCTTTCGAGTAAATCCCAGAAGTAGTTCATCGCGCGGGCGATCTCCGCGTTCCGCTCCTCGTAATGACGCAGCTGCACGCGTCCGACCGCTGCGCTCACCTGGTGCATCCGGTATTTGTAGCCCCCCAGCGGCAGACCGGCGTATGGCTTCAGCTTATCGCTATGGATGCTGGCCTTGAACCGCTCGTAATGGCCAAGCGTCAGCGCCCGCTCGTAAATGTCAAGGTCGTTCGTAACCAGCATGCCGCCTTCGCCGATTGCCAGCGCCTTGCCGCTCATCATCGACATAGCGCCGACGTCGCCGATCGTGCCGAGCTTGCGTCCCTTGTAGATGCCGCCCTGAGCGTGGGAAACGTCCTCGATCACCTTCAGGTTGTGTTTGCGGGCAATTTCCATAATCGGGTCCATGTCGGCCGGATAGCCGTAATAATGCACGACTACGATCGCTTTCGTGTTCGGGCCGATCCGGTGCTCGATATCGTTCGGATTGATGCACAGCGTCTCCGGGTCGATATCGGCAAACACCACGGTGGCGCCGAGCGAGAACGAAGGCAAGCCCGAAGCCCAATAGGTGATGCTCGGGCAAATGATTTCGTCGCCCGAGCCGACGCCGCAGCCGAACATGGCCGCCTGCAGCGCCGACGTTCCGTTGTTGAAGCCAAGCGCGTGTTTGACGCCGAGCCAAGCCCGGAAGTCGTCCTCGAACTTCATCGTCACGTCGCTGTCGGACATGGCGCCTCGGCGCAGCACGTCCAGCGCGGCTGCCTCGTCTTCCTCGGTAATAATCGGCCATGTAAACAAGTCGCCCGGATCGAGCGTAATGGCTTTCGGTCCCCCGAACAAGGCTAGTTTATTCGTAGTAGTAGCAGTCAACTTGAACACCTTCCTTATTTTAGTATGAGACTATTCCTTCAGCGAGCCGAGCATCGCGCCTTTGACGAAAAACTTCTGCAAAAACGGATACACGATCAGGATCGGCAGCGTGCCGAACAGGATGATGCCGGCCTTGAGCATTTCCGGCGTCGATGGGACGGCCAGATCGACCCCGGTCGGCGACATCGAGATCAGGTTGTCCTCGATAACCAGGCTGCGCAGCAGCACCTGGATCGGCATTAGCGAGCGTTCGTGAATGTAGATCAACGCGCTGAAGTACGAATTCCACTGACCGACCGCGTGGAATAAGGCAATCGTCGCAATAACCGGGGTGGACAGCGGAATGACGATCCGCCCGTAAATGCGCAGCTCTCCGCATCCGTCTATTTTGGCCGCGTCGAAAATCTCGCTGGAGATGCCCTGAAAAAAGGTTTTCATAATAATGACATTAAATGCCGACAGCGCCCCTGGCATCATAAGCGCCCATAACGTGTTGTCCATGCTGAGCGCCCGTACGACAAGGTAGCTCGGAATAAGCGGCAGCGAAAATACAAGCGTGACGATTATACCTTTCAAAATCAGCTTTTTGTATGGCATATTGGGCCTGGATAAAGCAAAAGCGATGGAAGAAACGAACACAAGTGCAATGAGCGTACCGAACACCGTAATATAAACGCTGACGCCCAGCGATTTCCAGATGGAATGGGTCGACACAATCGTTTTGTACACCTCGATGTTGAAGCCCTTCGGCCAAAAGTATACCTGCTTCGCGCCTACGAATTTGGGAGAACTGAACGAAACGGCGGTCAAGTGAATGAGCGGTGACAGCATGGACAAGCTGAGAATGATCATCAGCGCATTGTTGAAAAACTGAAACGTTCGTCCGGATCTATAATTTTGCAGACGAATCACCTCCTGTCCTAATAGATGCTTTCCCCGGTCGTTTTTTTACTGAGGTAGTTCAGCCCCATGATCAAGCCCAGACCGACAATTGATTTGAAAATGCCGATCGCCGTCGTATAGCTGTATTTCGCCCCCAGCAGGCCGACGCGGAAAACGTACGTATCGATGACTTCCCCGACATCGCGGACGAGCGGGTTGATGAAGATGAGCACCTGCTCTACGTTGGCGTCCAGCACGTTGCCGATGCGCAGCAAGAACAGTACGACAATGGCGGGCATAAGCGATGGCAGCGTAATGTACCACATTTGCCGCCAGCGGCCGGCCCCGTCGACCATCGCCGCCTCGTACAGGTTCGGATTGATCCCGGCCAGGGCCGCGAGGTAAATGATCATGCCCCAGCCGACTTCCTTCCAAACTCCGATCAGCACTAGAATGAACCGGAACGATTCGGGCTGCGTAATGAAATCGATAGGCCGATCCCGGCCGAATTGCTTTAAAATCGTGTTTAAAAATCCGTCCATCGCCAGCAGGTTGATAAAAATGCCGCCGACGATCACCCAGGATAGAAAATGCGGCAAATAGAGCAGCGTCTGCACCGACCGCTTCAGCCACATTCGCCGCATTTCATTCAGCAGCAGCGCCAGCGCCAGCGGAGCGGGGAACCCGATCAGAATCGAATACAGGCTTAGCAAAATCGTGTTGCGTAAAATTCGGTAAAACTCAGCATACGTAAACATGTCCGTGAAATTGCGGAACCCCACCCAGGGGCTCCGCGTAATGCCTTGAAAAATGTTGTAATCTTGAAAAGCGATGACGTTGCCGAGAATCGGAATATATTTGAAGATCAAAAAGTGCATAATGCCGGGTAAGGCGATCAGCATCAGGACGACCGCGTCTTTCTGCTTCAATGCTCGGGTCATGGTCACCACTCCTTAAAAGTCCGGTCCAAGCTGTTATTGAATATGATGGAACGCCTTATACCATTTGGTCGCTTCGGCGATCGCCGCATCTCCTCCGCGAGCCTTCCAATCTTTGACGAATTGATCGAAGGTCGCATCCAGCTCCGCCTTGCCGGTAACGACTTTCGCAAACATGTCGAGGAATAGCGTGCCGGCGCCGCTGCCCAGCTCCGGATGCGTCTTCAGCGCATCCAGATTCGGCATGTACAGGCCGTCATTTTTATAGATCGAGTTTTGAGCGGCCTGCAGCCCTGCTTTGAGCAAGTTGGCGTTCGGATCGATCGCCAGGACGAGCGGCGACAGCCGTCCCTCTTGACGCGGATTGATCGTCAGCCGCACTTGGCCGATTTCCGTATTGGCTTGGCTCTTGGCGTCGAACACGATTTTGCCGTCGGTGCCTACCGTGTAGTTCCGACCTTCGATACCATACGCGAAGAACTTGTCGGCTTCCGGGCTCGACCACGCCCAGTTCAAATATTTGATCACTTCCTCCGGATTTTTGTTCGATGTTGGGATGACCCACACGTCCTTGATCCGGTCGCCCTCCAGCGTCAGCCCTTTGCCCTTCGGTCCTTGTGGGCCTTCGAGCAGCGAAATTTTGACGTTTTTCTCATTGACGAACAGCTCCGGCGCCCAGTCCTGCTGGTAGTTCTGTACATCGTGCAGCCATATGCCTGCTTTCCCTTGCTTGATCCCCGCACGCCAGTCAGACGACTTGTTCGTGAACAGATTCGGGTTGATATAGCCTTTGTCGTACAGCATTTTCCAAAATTTCAACGCGTCCTTCATTTCCGGCTGAATCAAGCCCGCCTGCAGCTTGCCGTCGCGATACATCCATTCCTTCGGATGCGCGCCGAACTCCTTGAAGAACATCTCGCTGTAGTCGAGATTTTCCCGCACGTAAAAGCCGTATTCGTCGTTCGGATCGCCATTGCCGTTCATGTCCTGCACTTTGACGGCCTCGAAAAATTTCAGGTAATCGTCGACCGTTTTCGGCTGCGGCATGTTCAACTTATCCAGCCAGTCCTGGCGCATGTAGACGACCCGGTTCGCCGGAGCGCCGGACAGCGAAGGAATGCCGTATATTTTGCCGTCCTTGCTGATGCGCGGGCTGTCCCAAACCGCCTGCGGAATATTTTTCTTAATATCCGGGCCGTACTTATCCAGCAAATTGTTCAATTGATGAAAGATGCCCTGCTCTACCGCTCCGGGATGGATCACGGAATTGAGCGCGTCGTCGGTTTCTACCATGTCGGCCAAATCCTTCGAGGCGAAACGAACGGTCAGCTGTTGAACGTACTCCTGATTGTGGCCGAGGAAGATATAGTGCAAATTGTAGCCCGACAGCTTCGACAGCGCCTGGGTGTACACGTCGTCGTCTCCCTTGTACTGCATCGCATAGGGACCGAGATTGTGCGACAACAGGATGCTGAGATCTTTCGGACCGGTGGAGGTGGCGTCGGACGATTCTTGGGCATCTTTCCCGCACGCCGCGAGCAAGCTTGCGGATAACAGAACGACGGTAATGCATGGGACAAGCTGTTTTGCTTTTAGTTTTTTCATGTTCCCAACCCCTTCGAATTTTGTTTTTTGTTACCGCTTTCATGTTTCTGACTCCACTGTAAGATCGGGCGGCTTTTGCACGCAATTATCAGTTGGTGCACTCGGGCATACATGTAATGATCATGAAAATGAGCGGCAATGATAATTGAACAATGCGATCGCGGAATTAAAAACTGTCCTGCGGACGGTCCTTGGCGTTGGCGTTCAGTTGGTGGTGGTCGACGGTGGGATACTGAGTACAAAAGTAAACAGGCTGAGAACCAAATTTCCTTCATTTACTCTGAGAATGACGATCGGAGTATCTATGTACTCCAAACGCGAAGCTAGCTTCGCGTTCTGGATACTTAGGTACTCGGTTTGGCCGAAATAGAACCAGCATGCGAAATATGGTTCTCAGATTGCGAAATTTGGTATCCGGCTCTCCCTGCTCTTCCTGCTCTTCCTGCTCTTCCTGCCCTCCCGGCTGCTCCTTACTCCTGCACCTTGCACATTGCACATTGTGCCCACCCACGTATTCCCGACAGCAGCTCTCCTCCAACAACGCTGTCCCCGAGCTAGTATTTTTACGAACCCATTAAACTCGACATCAAACGCAACTGACTGTTTTGCTCACCAAGCAGACTAGATTTTACAACTAATAGATATCTGACCGGTCACTAGCCTTGCATTGAACCTAAGCTCCTAAACAAGATTAGTGGGTCGGTGAGCTGGGCTACTGCTGTAACGCGGATTTTCGTGCTTAGAGGCGGCGAGAATGCTGGTTTTGCTGCTGCAACGCGGATTTTCGTGCCTAGAGGCGTTGGGAATGCTGGTTTTGCTGTTGCAACGCGGATTTTCGTGCTTAGAGGTGACGGGAGTGCTGGACTGCTGCAACGCGGATTTTCGTGCTTAGAGGCGGTGGGAGTGCTGGTTTTGCTGCTGCAACGCGGATTTTCGTGCTTAGAGGTGGTGAGAAAATTGGACTGCTGCTGCAACGCGAATTTTCGTGCTTAGCGGTTCTTACTATTTGGTCAAAAAAACTCCCGGAACCTCAACGAGTTCCAGGAGTTTTTTGCCTTTCCTTAGAGCAGTCGCTGCACGTGGTTGTTCATCCGCAGCGCCGCTTCCTGCAAGGCGCCGACGATAGCCTTGTCCTCGGGCTCGAAGCGGAACGCCGGTCCTGCGACGCTGATCGCGGCCACCACTTCTCCCTTGCGGTTGAAAATCGGCGACCCGATGCTTTTCACTCCGTCCCGCTGCTCCATCCGGTCCAACGAATAGCCGAGCCGACGGATGTTGTCCAGCTCCGCCTCCACCCGCTCTTCGTCCGTCAACGTATGCTCCGTCACCTTCGCCAGCCCCGCCTCGCGGTACACCCGCTCGCGGAACGGCTTCGGCATGTGGGCCAAAATCGCCTTGCCTGTCGCCGTGCTGTGCAAGGGCATATGTTTTCCGATAAACGTAGTCAAAAAGCCGATTTCCTTCGGGCTGTCCACGATATCGATATAGACGACATGAACTCCGTCCAGTTGAGCCAAATGCGCCGTTTCGCCCGTAACCAAAGAAAGCTCCTCCAGAAACGGATGGAGCAGCTTTCGCAAATTGATGTTGTTCAGCAGCGATGTGGCGATGCGCAGAATCGGGAGACCGAGGCTGTATTTTTTGGAATGGGCGTCGCGTACCACGTAACCCGACTCCGTCAGCGCGGCCAGAAGACGATGGGTCGTGCTGCGGCTTAGTCCGCTTTTCTCGCAAATTTCCATCATGCCCATTCCGCCGCCGTCCACATTCGCCAACGCTTCAAATATATGGAGCACCTTCAATGCTGGATCGTTTGCGTTCACGCTCATTTTGCTATCACCCGTATTTGAATAATTAAGTCAACCCTCATTATACTCAAAAAAACGGGGCGAAGAAAGGCGGCGAGCCGTTCGCCGCCGTTCCATGTGCTGGGGCGAAATGCGGGGCGCCGCCTTCTTGTCAGGGGACGATCGCCTCTTGCTCGTATTCCTTGCGCAGCTGCGCCGCGATAATGTTCCGCTGGATTTCCGAAGTGCCTTCATAGATCCGCGTAATTCTCGCGTCGCGGTAAAACCGCTCGATCTCGAATTCCTTCATGTAGCCCATGCCGCCGTGAATTTGCAAGGCCCGGTCGGCGATGCGGTTGAATACTTCGGAGGCGTACAGCTTGCACATCGCCGCTTCTTTAATGACATTAGCCTTGTGGTCGGTCATCCACGCCGTCCGGTACGTCATCCAGCGCAGCGCCTCGATCTCCATCGCCATGTCGGCCAGCATATGCTGCACGGCTTGCTGCTCGAAGATCGGCTTGGCGAACTGGACCCGCCGGGAGGCATAGCCCGCGCTCAGGTCTAGCAGCTTCTGACAGGAGCCGAGGTTGCGCGCCGCCAAGCCGGCCCGCCCGTTCGTCAATATTTTCAGCGCGTTGACATAGCCCTGCCCTTCCCGGCCGAGCAGGTTTTCCGCCGGTACCTCCAAGTCCTCGAAAACCAGCTGCGCCACGGGCGAGCCACGCAGCCCCATCTTGTCGTGCACTTGGCCGACCGAAAAGCCGGGGAACCGTTTATCCACGATAAACGAGCTGATCCCCTTCACGCCCTGCTGCGGATCGGTCACCGCCATGACGGTGAATACGTCGGCGATCGCCCCGTTCGTAATAAAATGTTTAGTGCCGTTAAGAATATACTTGTCCTTGATCCTGACCGCTTTGGTCTGGAGATTGTAGGCATGCGAGCCCGCATCCGGTTCGGTCAGCGCAAACGCCCCAAGCCGCTCGCCCGCCGCCATGTCGGGCAAATAGGCGCGTTTTTGCGCTTCGCTGCCCAGCTCCACGATGCCGACCGAACCAATGCCGGTATGGCAGCCGACGATACTCGCGTAGCCGTTGTTTGTGTAGCCCAGCTCCTCCAAAACCGCGCATTTGTCCAGCATGCTCAACCCGAGTCCGCCGTACGACTTGGGAATGCCCAACCCGAACAGCCCCATCTTCATCGTCTGTTCGAGCAGCTGTCGAGGTACCTCGTCCTGTTTTTCGATCTCGTCTGCGTACGGCTCGGCCACTTCCCGCACAAACTGCCGCACGCGTCGTTTTAGCTCCAACGTTTCGCCGGAAAAGGAAAAATCCATCAAATCAACCTCCCGCTATCGGCTCGTCCGGCTCGTTCGCCGCGTTCCGGTCAAGTAGGCCAAACATCTTCGAGCCGATGCCGCCGGCGCCGTCAATAACGGTACGGACGGGCGAACCTGCTCCGCCACATGGTCCATGCTGTATTGCGAAAGCACGATGACGTCTACATGCCCGTCCAGCTCCCGGACCATGTCGACGATTCGCTCATCGTGCTCCTTGCGCCTGCCCTGGAACAGCAAATGAATAAGCCCAGGCTCGACAAGCGACCGGACGCGGACGTCCGGCTTTCGCGCCTTCAAGTAAGCGAGCAAGGCGACTGGCGTCTGCCGGACGGTCGAGACGAGACCGATGCGTTCGTAAGCGAGCGCCTCGTCGAGCATCGCTTCATCCGATCGGAACAGCTTGACGCCGTATCGCGGTTGAAGCGTCAGCACCGCTTCGTTGAACGCAGAGCACGTCAGCTGAATGCAGTCGGTCTGCGACTGCATCGCCAGGTCGAGCAGGACGGCCATCCGCTCGACGATCCCCGGCGTCAGCTCGCCCTCGGCCTCCATCATCGCGAGCAGCCCCGTATCCATCAAATGGAGCAGCTCGACGGCGGCTCCGCTCCCGGATGCCTCATCGCGGAAGGCGCGTTCGATCGGCGCCACCGCGGTCGTCGTCGCGTGAATAAGCGCGACTTTCATACGAGCGTCCGCCCCCCGTCCACGTACAGGACGTGGCCGGTGACGAAACGGGCCAGGTCGGAGAGCAGGAACAGCGTCGGTCCGATCACGTCGATCGGATTGCCGAGCCGGCCGGCCGGGATGAGCTGGGTCAGCTTGTCGTACGTGTCGGATTGACGCAAGTAGTCCCGGGTCAGATGCGTCTCCATATAACCCGGAGCGATCGCGTTGACCGTCACGCCCTTGTCGGCCCACTCATGCGCCATAACCCGCATCATCTGATTCATTCCGCCTTTGCTTGCGGCGTAGGGGGAATGGTTTTTGTGCGCCAGCAGCCCGGATACCGAGGAGTACAAGACGATACGTCCGTAGCCCTGCCGCACCATCCGCTTGCCTGCCGCTTGCGTGAGCGTAAACGCGCTCGTCAGGTTAATGTCCAGAATGTCCCGCCACTCCGCATCGTCCAGCTCCGTCGCCGGCTTGCGGATATTGATCCCGGCCATATGAATGAACAGGTCGAGGCCGCCGAGCTTGTCGCACGTATCGTCGACGAGCCGGCGGCAGTCGTCCGGCTGGCGAACGTCACAGCGCACGGTATAACAGCCCGCCTCGTCGAAACGGTTCAGCTCGGCAATGGCGTCGAGCCGGCTCTGGTCGATATCCGCAAGCACCAGTTGGACCCCTTGTCGGATCAACTGCTCCACGCACGCTTCGCCGATGCCGCCCGCGCCTACGACAAGAGCCTTGCGGCCCCGAAGGCCGAGCGAAACGGCTTCATACGGTTGTTCGTTCATCTGCAACGCCTCCCCTTCAGCATTTGGCGAATTGGCCGCGAATGCGCAGCAGCTCGCGGTACAATTGCGGATTTTGTTCAAATGGAGCGCGACCGTGCATCCAGAACGTATTGTTCAGCATGATCAGGTCGCCGACCGGCAGACGGATCGCGCATTTGGACGGGCTGTCCTCCAGCGAAGCCGACATGTCCCGCAAATAAACGGATTGCTCGATCGTCTCCGGGTGTACGAATTGATCGATAAAATAAATACACGGCTTGTCGTTCCGTAAATAAAACGTCTCGTGGTTTAGCGACTCCCCTACGTTTTTGCTGCCCGGCGACTTGTACGTGAATTTGTAGACGGCCAGCGGATGCGTCGCATACCGCTCCAGCTCCTCCCAGTCGTCCAGATGGAGCAGCGTAGATTCGCCCCCGGCCGCGCTCCGTTCGTCCAGCTTCATCATAAGCAGCCAGTCGGTCGCCTCGTCGACGTACGTGCCGTCCGTGTGCAGCGTAAACAACCGGTACGCCTGGCGCAGGTACGAATCGCTATTGTCGGTATGCTGGACGGAAAACCGGGCGTAGTACATACCCGACATCGCATCGAAGTTCGGGGTGCCGACCAGGTGGGCGACGGCCGTGGCGAATTTGACGCAATCGTCCAGATTCGTTGTCCCCCCCTGCACGCCGATCGTGAATCCGCCGGTTTGCCGGTCGTGCAAAATGCCGCGAATCGTATCCGGGAAGGAGTCCCCGAGCAGCTCGCGCAGCTTGGCGGACAAAATGTAGCGCGAATACGGCACGTATTCCAAATGCTGAAGCGCCGTATCGGCAAAGAAGTTCACAAACTCGGCTACCGCTTCAGGCGCCGCCTCGATCCGGTACAGCCGCTTGTGCTGCGGATGCGGCGCGACCGTGTAAGCCGGCTGCGTGTGGACGAATGTCATGTGAGTACCCTCCAGTATCAAAATCGAATCCCGATCGGCTGAAACATAGGCAGCTTGACCTCTCCGACTTCCTTGAACACGACCTCCACCTGCATGTCGCAATGGATGTCTTCGAGCTTCGCGTTGACGATATTGGACATCATCCGCACGCCCTCCGCCAAATCGATCAGCGCAACTACGTACGGGCAGTCGTCGGCGAATGCCGGACCGGAAGGGCGATATGCCACCGTATAGGAATACACGGTCCCGCGGCCGAGGCATTCCACCCATTCCAGCTCGCCCGACATGCAGCGAGGACAATACGCTCGCGGATAATACACGTGCCGTCCGCAGTCGGCGCAATGCTGGACAACTAGCTTGCCTTCGTTGCAGCGCTCCCAGAAATACATCGAATCGCCGTCGGGTATCGGTACCGGTTTGACGATGTCGGCCATGCTCAATCCCTCCCCAATATGCACGTGGATGCCGAGGACAACGTGCCGCCCGTGCCGTTCACCAGCGCGATCTTCGCGTCCGCCACCTGTCTGTCGCCGCATTCGCCGCGCAGCTGGCGGACCGCCTCGATCAGCAAGAAGACTCCGTACATGCCCGGATGCGCATAGGACAATCCCCCGCCGTTCGTGTTCATCGGGAACGCCCCGCCGGGCGCCGTTCGGCCGCCCGCGACGAAATCCCCCGCTTCGCCCGGCTTGCAGAAGCCGAGCGACTCCAGCGTCAGCAGCACCGTGATCGTAAATGAATCGTAAATTTCCGCGACATCGATATCCTTGGGCAACAAACCCGCCATCTCGAACGCCGTCCTGCCCGACTTCGCCGCCGGCGTCACCGTCAAGTCCGGCATCCCCATCACAGACAAATGCGAATGGGATTCCCCCTGTCCGAGCAGCCAGACGGGCGGCTTCCGACAATCCCGCGCCCGCTTCGCCGACGTGACCACGACCGCCCCCGCCCCGTCGGTCACGAGGCAGCAGTCGAGCAGATGCAGCGGGTCGCAGATCAGCGGCGAGCCGAGCACGTCGGCCACGGTCAGCGGGTCGCGCATCGTCGCCTGCGGATTCAACATGGCCCACTTCCGCGCGGACACGGCGACTTCGGCCAGCTGCTCACTCTTCGTCCCGTACTGGTGCATGTGGCGCCGAGCCGCCATGGCGTAACCGCCGACCGGGGACGGCAGGCCGAACGGCGTTTCGTATTGCGCGGTCAGTGAGGGGGGACGTCCGCCTAAGTTGCGCGAGCGTTCCGAGCGCTGCGTGCTGCCGTACACGATCAGAGCTACCTCGCACAAACCAGCCTGGATCGCCGCTGCGGCATGGCCGAGCTGCGCCTCCGGCGACGATCCCCCGATATTCGTCGAGTCCGTATATCGGGGCTCGATCCCGAGATATTCAGCTACGGCGATCGACGAAAAGGTGCCGACGCCCGGCAGCCCCCATAAGCCGGACACGAACAGGCCGTCGACGTCCCGCAGCCCGAGCCCGGCATCCTCCAGGGCGGCTTTGGCCGCTTCGGCCTGAATGTGCAGGACGGACTTGCCTCCTTTCACTTTCCCGTTCTCCAGCTCGACGTCTCCGATGCCGACGATCGCCGCCGCATGTTTGATCGACATTGTTGCCCTCAGTCCTTTCCCGTCATTTCTCTCGTGTAATTCAAGCTCGCCCGGCCGACGGCGACCGCCCGCCCCGGCTCCTTCTCGACGGTCAGCTCGAGCTCGGCGGTCCATGCCGTCTCGTCCTTCGCGACAACTTCGGCCCGGCATACGAGCGCGTCGCCCGGCTTGACCATCTCCACGAACCGTACCTGCAACCGGCTGACGAAGCCGTTCAATCCGACGATTCGTCCCGCGTACTGGCCCACAAACCCCATGACGAGCATGCCGTGCGCGATGACGCCGTCCAGCCCTTTTTCGCGTGCGACCCTGTCGTCGGTATGGATGGGATTGAAATCGCCGGACGCCTGCGCGTAGGCCGACAGCTGCGCGTTATCTACGGGCGGCTTGACCAGCGGGTCCAGCTCCCGTCCCACTTGAAGCCCAGTCCAGTTCATGCCTGTCCACCCACCGTCCTTCAACGTAAAATGACCGTGCTTACGCCGGTAAACACCAGCCGGCCTTCCGGGTCCGCGCCGCGAATTTCAGTCGTGAGCAGCGTCATTTTCCCCAGCTTGCCGTGCCGCACCTTCACGCCCACGACTCGGCTCAAGCAGATCAGCACGTCGCCTGCGACGATCGGACGCTCGTAGCGGTATTCCTGCTCGCCGTGAATGGAGCGGCTCGGCTCGTAAGGAACCGGAGGGTAGGCGAACCGGAATGTAGTCGGAAACGTCGGAGGCGCTACGATAGCCGGGTAGCCGTATGCTCGGGCGATGTCTCTGTCGGTATACAGCGGGTGTTGATCGCCGATCGCCCGGGCGAAAGCCAGGATCGCTGCCTCCTCCACGATAAATTGCTGAATCTCGCTCGTTTTGCCGATTACGCTTTCATCGATATCCACCTTCATCCGCCTTTCCGCTCTGCGCATTTCCGCCTTTCCGCTCTGCGCATTTCCGCTTTCCGCTCTTCGCCCTTCCGCCTTCAAAAACCCTCAGCGTCGTCCGCCGCTTACATAAATAACTTGTCCGGACACATAGCTCGCTTCGTCGCTGGCGAGAAAAGCGATTACGTTGGCGACGTCCTCCGGCTGTCCGACCCGACGCAGCGGAATTTGCTCGGCGGCGGCCCGCTGCCTCTCCTCGAAGTCGACTCCCATGCGCTCCGACGTCTCTTTCGTCATCGCGGTCACGATAAACCCCGGCGCCACCGCGTTAACGTTGATGTTGAACGGTCCGAGCTCGATCGCCAGCGTCTTCGTAAACCCCTGCAAGCCGGCTTTCGCCGCGGAATAGTTGGCTTGGCCCCGGTTGCCGAGCGCCGAGGTGCTGCTCGTGTTGACGATTTTCCCGTAGCGCTGCCGCACCATATGCTTTTGCGCGGCGCGGCTGAACAGGAAGCTCCCTTTCAAGTGCACGTCCATAACCGTATCCCAGTCGTCCTCGGACATCTTGAACAACAGGTTGTCGCGAATTACCCCCGCGTTGTTCACCAGGATGTCGAGCCGGCCGAACCGTTCGATCGTGTGCGTCACGGCTTGTTCGACTTCGGTGCCGTTCGTCACGTTGCAGCCGATCGCTATCGCTTCCCCGCCGGCCGCCCGAATGGCCTGCACGGTGTTATGCCCGAACTCCTCTTTCAGCTCCACCACGGCGACCTTGGCTCCGCCGGCGGCCAACCGTATCGCTGTCGCCGCACCGATGCCTTGACCGGCGCCGGTTACGACCGCGACCTTCCCCTGCAAGCTGCTCATGCCACTTGGCCTCCCTGAATTAATTTTTGAGAAATGGAACCGCATCCGCCTGACGAGGACGCGCCAACGCTTCGGCTATGTCGTACCGGGCCGGCGTGATGCTCTTCAGTTCGTCGAGCGACATTTCCTCGATCAGCTCGACGAGTTGAAGCCGGCCGACCGCGATTTTGAAGACGGCGTATTCGGTCACGATCGTCCCGACTCGTCTCGAAGCGGTGAGCGGATAGGTGCATTGCTGCACGATCTTCGGCTCTCCCTTGGCGCTGACGTGGGTCATCGCCACAATAACGTGTTTCGCCCCGATCACGAGGTCCATGACGCCGCCAACACCGAGCACATCCTGGCCGGGAATGGCCCAGCTGGCCAGATCGCCGTTCTCGGCGACCTGCAAGGCCCCGACCACGGTGGCGTCCAGATGCCCGCCGCGCATCATCGCGAACGACCACGAGCTATCGAAAAACGACGTGTACGGTAGCTCCGTAACCGGCAGCTTGCTGGCGTTGACGAGATCGGGGTCCTCCTGTCCCGGCGCAGGCGAAGGTCCGACGCCGAGAATGCCGTTCTCGCTGTGCAGCGTAATCCGGCCGGCCGGCAAATAATCCGGGACGTAGATCGGGATGCCGATGCCCAAATTGACGATTCCCGGCTGCAGCTCCCGGGCGCACCTCCAGGCGATGTACTGTTTGACCTGCTCCTTGGACAGCGGCGAGTTAATTTTCGGTTGAGTATCCAGTCTGATCGCCTCTTTTCACGATAATGTCGACAAAAATAAACGGCGTGGCGATCGACTCGCTATCCAGCTCGCCGACTTCCACGATATCGTCCACTTCCGCGATCGTCAGCCGGGCCGCGGCCGCCATCAACGGATTGAAGTTTCTCGCCGATTTGCGGTACACGATATTGCCCGCCTTGTCGGCCTTGTGGGCGCGGATCAGGGCGACATCCGCCGTAAGCGTCCGTTCCAGCACGCACTCGACTCCGTCGTACATCCTCGCCTCCTTGCCCCGCGCCAGCTCCGTGCCGGCACCGGTCGGCGTATAGAACGCCGGGATGCCCGAGCCGCCCAGCCGGATCGCCTCCGCGAACGTTCCCTGCGGCAGCAGCTCAATGTCCAGCCTGCCTTCCCGATGGGCGCGCACGACCATCGGCGAGGTTGTAAAATAAGTGCCGATTCCTTTGCGGATTTTGCCCTGCTCGAACAGCTTGTGGAGATTGCTCTTCAGCGAAAAGTTGTTGCTGATAATTGTAAAATCGCCCAGCTCCGGCCGCCGGCACATCTCGCCCAGCAGCATCTCGGGTATCCCGGTTATGCCGAAGCCGCCTACCATCAAGGTCGAGCCGGCACGGATCCGGTCCACCGCTTCCACGCATGACAAGAATGCCACGTTCGTCGACAGTTGTGCGTCGGCCTTCATATCCCCTCCTCCTTTCCTTCGGAAACGTTCTTCTGCAGGAAGCTCCCGGTTGCCATGGCGATCAACATGCCGTTCTCGTCGGTAACTCGCCCTTCCACAGTGGCGGTCCGTTTCGTGCGATGAACGATTTTGCCGAACGCGTAAACGGTTCCATGACTGACGTTGTTCACGAAGACGATATTCAGATGCGTCGTCACGACCGAATGCTTGAAAATCGAGCGGGCGGCAAGTCCCATCGCGTTGTCCAGCAGCGTCGCATGCACGCCGCCGTGCAGCATGCCCAGCGTATTCATGTGATAACTATCCGCCTCCAGCGACAGCTTCGCTTCGCCGTCGCCGGCTTCGACAATGCGGCAGCCGATATGATGCCAGAACGGTCCGGGAGCCAAATAGCCGGGAGGCGGATCGGCGGGGTTCCATGTAGGATTCAGGGTTCGGTCACTCCTTTTTAACAAAATCGAGCTTGGCCTTGGTTTGTTGTAGTTCCATATATAGAATTAAATCCTTTATATGATACCTACAAAGCCATCATACGACAATTACTTCTTCCCTTCAAGAAAAACATTGCCCTTTTTGACCTGCCAAATAATCCACGATCGCTTGGCCGATCTGGAGGGAAGCCGTTGCCGCCGGTGAAGGAGCATTGCAGACGTGGACCGTGTTTTCCCCGAAAAGGATGTGGAAGTCATCCACGAGACTGCCGTCCACCTTTACCGCTTGCGCGCGCACGCCGGCAGGGGCAGCTATAAGATCCTTTTCCTCGATGGAAGGGATCAATTGTTGAAGGCTCTGAACGAAAGCGGCTTTACGGAAGGAACGGTGCATTTCCTCCATTCCTTCTCGCCAATGTTTGCCGGCTAACCTCCAAAAACCCGGATAGGTCATAATCTCGGCAAAGTCACGCAAGGAGAAATCCGTTTTGTTGTATCCTTCCCGCTTCAGACTGAGTACGGCATTAGGTCCTGCTTCAACATGACCGCCAATCATTCGAGTAAAGTGAACGCCCAGAAAGGGGAAGGATGGGTTCGGCACAGGGTAGATCAGATGCTTGACCAAGTAGCGTTTCTCCGGCTTCAATTCGTAATACTCCCCGCGAAACGGAACAATTTTCATATCAGGCTGGATACCGCTGTTTTGCGCGACACGATCGCTATGCAACCCCGCACAATTAATCAAAAACCTGGAGGTATAAGTTCCCCTGTTCGTCTCGACCGTAACCCGCTTCCCGCTTTCGGTAATTTTGCCGGCTTTCGCGTTAAGCAGCAATTCTCCACCCATCTGCTGAATGAGCGAAGCAAACTTGAAGCAAACTTGCTTGTAGTCGACAATACCTGCCGTCGCAACACGGATAGCCTCCAGTCCGTTCACATGAGGCTCGATTTCCTTCAGCTCGTCCGCACTTATTCGGGCAATATCCAGCTCGTTGTCCAGCCCCCGCCGGTACAAACGGTCTAGCAGAGGAATCTCCTCCTTCTTGACCGCCACGATGACTTTGCCGCAAATGTCATGTTCAATGCCATGCCGCTCGCAAAACTCCACCATCGAGCGGTTGCCTTCGCGGGCCATTCTCGCCTTTAAACTCCCGGGTTTATAATAAATGCCGGAATGAATGACTCCGCTGTTATGCCCGGTTTGCTGCTGCGCCCACGAGCCGTCCTTTTCCAGAACGAGCACTCTGGCATTCGGATTGTCGTTCAACAAGGCCATACCGGTGGAAAGACCGACAATCCCTCCTCCAATGATGATGTAATCGTACATCTCCGTCAGCTCCCTCTCGCAGCATCCTCATCTCCCTGCATTACCATCCGTATTTGGAAGGGCCCCACTCCTTGCGAACCAACTCTTGTTTTACAAATAGCAGAGTCCGGTTAGGCACATCTTCCTCCAATATCACTCCGGGACCGACAACGCTGTAAACCCCGACCTTCACGCCGGGCATTAGGATCGCATTCACCCCTGTTCGTACAAAGTCACCCAAATAAGTCGCATTGCTGTGATCTCGCGGGGTTTCTCTACGACCCTTGATGCGATGAGTCGTATGGCCGTCATCAAAACGGAGCGTTCCGCATACCGTTGCCGCCCCAAGATCCGTAGCCGTACCGATTACCCCGTAAAATTCCATATAGTGGTACAAATGGACGGTATTAAAGATAACGCCTTCTAACTCTGCGCAATGATTAATGACACACGAATCTCCTACCGTAGTCCCCTTGGAGAGAAAACAATAATTGCCGATGTAAGTATGGTCGCCAATGATATGATCGCCTTGGAGAATGGCCCCGTTCTCTATTCGGGTATGGTTGCCTACGATTACATGGCCTTCGATGATGACATTGCGGCCTATCGAGCTGCCGAAACCCAGTTGGACAAATCCATTCAGCGAGGCTGACGGATCGATGGAAGCTCCTTCCGCTAACACATGGCCGGACAATCGAGCGCAACGGCTACGTGCAATCGCCTCATTGGCCATCAAGATATGCCAGGGTTTGTCGATATCGATATAATAGCCCTGTGTTTCAACGGCGTGAATGACGTATCCATCGTTCAACCCATCACAGAGAGACATCTCTAAATGAGCTTCAAGCTCCGGCATCACCCCTACCTGAACGTTCGTGAATAAACCGGAATTCGTGCCCACATACTGCCAAAATGCAGATGGAAAGGCGAAGGCACTAAACCTATGCGTATAACCGCCGCGACGAGGGTGCCCCATAATTTGCTGTACGCGTCTTTCTGCAAGGGTGCAGCAAATCCAGTCCGAAGAGGCTTCATCTTGCAAAGGATTTACCAATACGGCAGCTTGCTTGCCATCATTCGGATCCGCTTGCTCGAATCGGGTCATTAAGGCTTGCACGTCCGACTTGTCGAGTACCGTATCTCCGTACAAGACCAGGAAATCTTCCTCTTCCACCAAATGTCTTGCGGCGTTTAACGAATTGGCCGTTCCTCGCTGCTTCTCATCAACTACAACAACGATTTCAGCTTGATGTCTAAAATAATTTCGGATCTGCTCATGCATATGGCCGCCGACAATAATGATTTTCTCAAAGCCAAGCTCTTTCAGCATATCCACTTGATGAGCAATGACGGGCTTCGCTGCCACAGGAATCATCGCTTTCGGTCGAATTTCAGCAAACGGCCAAAGCTTCGAGCCTTTTCCTGCTGCGAGACAAATTACGGTTTTCATCTCGGATCTACTCCTCCCAATTACAATCATTTACCAAGCGGCGACTGCTCCGTCCACCCTTGGATCGGTAGAGGCCGCCAAGACACCCGTGTGCAGATCCTTCAATATCATTTGTCCTCGACCAAATTCATAGGAATCGACTGCCTTTCTCACATCATGGCCTTTTCTAGCTAATGCTTGAGCGATATGATCGGGAAATTGCGGCTCCAGCTCAATCGTTTTATCCTTCACCCATCTCCATCTGGGTTTATCCAAAGCGGCCTGAGGGTTCAAATGGAAGTCAATCATATTCATGACAACCTGTACATGGGATTGCGGCTGCGTCATTCCTCCCGTAATTCCAAACGGGCCGACCGGTTGGTTCTGATACGTAATAAATCCAGGGATAATGGTGTGGTAAGTTCTCTTGCCCGGCTCCAAATGATTGTGGTGGGAAGGATCCAACGAAAAGCCGCTCCCCCTATGCTGCATACAAATGCCTGTACCCGGAATGACAATCCCTGATCCGAAATCTCCGGAATGGCTCTGAATGAGCGAGACCATATTCCCCTCTCCATCGGCTGCGGCCAAATAGACGGTACCGCCTTGTTGCAGCTGCCCCGGCTCCGGGTGAAGCGCGGTCTCTGTAATGAGTCTGCTTCTCTGTTGGGCGTATGCGTCCGACAATAAATCCTCTACGCTCACTTTCATTTTATAAGGGTCTGTAATGTACTTTAATCCGTCTGCAAAAGCCAGCTTAATCGCTTCGATTTGGTTATGGTACGTATCGACCGCATGAATGTCCGTCAACTGAAAATCCTTCAACATATTCAATGCCATAAGGGCTACCAACCCCTGCCCGTTCGGAGGAAGCTCCCAGATCTCATACCCTTTATAGGTGACTTTAATCGGGTCGACCCACTCGGGCTGAAACTCGGATAAATCCTCTTTTGTTAGAAATCCTCCGTATTGTTTAAAATAGGCATCTATTTTCTCAGCTAAATCTCCACGATAGAAGGAGTCAGCCTTGGTTTCCGCGATCGAACGCATCGTTTTCGCATGATCGGGGGATCTCCACATTTCTCCGCCTCGAGGAGCTCTTCCTTTTGGGGCGAACGTATGGAACCAGGGCTCGAACTCTTTAGCTTTATGGTCTTCTATGAAGATATCAAACTTTATTTTCCACGCCTTGGCTACAAAAGGAGAGATCGGAAACCCCTGTTCCGCATACTCGATGGCCGGTTGCAAAACTTCGGTCAACGGCAATCTGCCGAATTTCTCCGATAACGCGGCCCAAGCCGCAGGCGTTCCCGGAACCGTTACCGGAATCAAACCCGAAGTCGGCATATTCTCGTATCCCAAGCTCCTGACGGCTTCAATGGAAATCCTTCTAGGAGCAGGACCGCTGGAGTTCAGGCCATGCAGCCTTCCGTCTACCCATACCAAGGCAAAGGTGTCGCCGCCAAAGCTATTGGATTGAGGTTCAAGAACGACTAATGCCGCGGCAGTCGCGATCGCTGCATCGATCGCATTCCCTCCTTTTTTCAACATATCCAAGCCGACCTGGGCTGCAAGCGGTTGAGACGTAGCGACGATCCCTTTTCTAGCATAGGTTACTACTCTCTGCGAAGCGTAAGGATAGTATAGAGAGTCAAAGTTGTACATCTTTGCCTTTTCCCCCTTGCATCCGAATATCTTCGAGCACCTTGGCAGACGTATCTAGTAAAATTTGATCTACCCGCTCATCGAAAGGCGTCGCTTCCATCTCATACCCGCCTTTACCGTCCCGAAACGCCTCCGCCGTTGGAATATACCCGATATATTCGTTCGTCAAGCTAATCGGGATCGTATAGGCGAACGGCGACCGTTGCTTGATTTTGCTGACGTAACCGTTGAATATCTCGCCCGGGGCGAATAGGAGCGCCACTTCACCCAACGAAATACCGGATACCACTCCCGCCAGAAAAGGCTGAAGATGACCGTCTCGAGTCGGGATATTGACTTTTCGCTGCGCCGTCCTTAGGGTTGGCCCTGTAATCTCCCGTTTGTCCTCCAACGCGCGGATAATGTCCACGAATAACTGGCGGCCGGCCTTCTTCACGTTCCCATAAGAATCCTCCAATGTCCCAATGCCCGGCAGAACCGGTGCGACATCACCCGAGAAGCCTTGGGTAAAGAGGGAGACAAATCCGCCGCCCATATGCGCTTCCAGCTCGTTCATAGCCATCCCGACACATTCCGTGGAAACGCGATTAGGCTGCTGCACGGCAGACGGGTGCAGGATGGTAGGATGGACCGCGAAATTGATAAGAACGGCCACCGGAGCTCCATCCTCCTTTTCCAACATTAGGGCATATAAGGTACGGTCGATCGGCACATCCGGATTCGGGAACAGGGTAGGCCTGCGATAAGCGGATATCGCGCTGCTTCCGATACTAATGTTGACTTGGACGGGAACGAGCTTAGTCGCCATTTCTCGAATCTTCTCCCGAATACGGGCGATATACTTTTCATTGTAATGGGAAGGTGCGGCATGCGTGTGAGTGGCGCAAACCTGGACATTCGCTTCGTCCGTGCCGGCCGCCTGCGCCCATCCGTACCGTGTTCCGGGAGGAAACATTTCCAGCAGCCGCGACGGTTCTTCATTCGCCCAGACACAGTCGATACTTAGGATAAGACTGCGCTGACGGCCATCGTCCAGTATTAAAAATCGGGCATAGAGGTCATCCAGTATATCCTTCGGCGGGTGCGCCACCTGAAGGCCCGATCTACCGAACCCGGCAAGCACCGTTTCCTCCTCCGGCGTTATCTTCACTTTACCCGCTGCAGCTCTCAACGACGAGCTCATGCTTTCATCCCCTTTCCCTTGTTGGAATGATTACTAGTCTTGTTTGTTGTGAAATAGCTCTTCGAGCACCGATCCCGCCGCAGCCGTCAACATAGCGTCCACCCGCTCGTCGAATGGCGTTACCGTCAGTTCATAGCCGCCTTTGCCTTCATGGAACGCCTCTGCCGTAGGGAAATAGCCGGGATGTCCGTTGGTCATGCTAATCGGGATCGTATAGCGGAATAGGGACACTTGCTTGAATTTGTCGACATAGCCGTTGAAAATTTCGCCGGGGGCGAAGATCAGGGCAACCTCCCCCAAGGAAACGCCGTATATCGTGACCTCGAGGAATGGCTTGTAGTAGCCGTCTCGGGTCGGAATAGCGACTTTCTGCCGCGCTGTCCGAATGGTTGACGAGTCTATTTCCTCTTTCGTTTCCAAGGCCCGGCTAATGTCTACAAACAATTGATGGCCCGCCTGCTTGACGTTGTTGTACGAATCTTCTAATGTCCCTATTCCCGGCAGCACCGGAGCGACATCTCCCGAGAAGCCTTGGGTAAACAGGGCGACAAATCCCCCGCCGGTCTGATCCTCCAGCTCATTCATCGCCATACCGACACATTCCGTTGAAACGCGGTTGGCCCGTTGCACGGCGGACGGATGCAGAATGGTCGGATGGACCGCATAGTTGACGATGCCGGCCAACGGAGTTCCGTCTTCCTTCTCGAACAGGAGCGCATACAAGGTTTGGTCGATCGAGACATCGTTGTTCGGGAATAGTGTAGGCCGGCGGTAAGCGGAAATCGGGCTGCTCCCGACGCTAATGGTTAACTGGACGGGTACAAGCCGGTCCGCAAGCTCGCGAATGCTCTCCCTGATGCGGCCGACATATTTTTCTCTAACATGCACAGGCGCAGCATGGGTGTGAGTAGCGGAAACATGACGAACGCTTCCTCCACACCTGCAGCCTCCCCCCAGCCGCGCCGCGTTCCGTAGGGGAACATTTCCATCGATTGCCGGTATTGTCCCTTTATGCCGCTCTTATCGAATACTCGTATTATATCTTCGTTCGACCGGCAGCAATCTACACTGACGAATAAGCTGCGCTGCCGGCCGTCGTCTATCATTAGAATTCTGGCGAAGAGATCGTCCAATACGTCCTCCGGCGGGTGCGCTATATTCTGAGCCGGAGTAAATCCGGCAAGTCCCGTTTTTTCCTCCGGCGTTATCGTCACCTTGCCTGCTGCCGCCCTTAATCCTTTACTCATTCGCTCATCCTCTTTTCTTCTATCCTTTCTAAATCCCAAATATAAAACCTATTCCCATATAGGATATTCTCTTCTATAATAATAGGGAGCGATAGCCTGCACAGGTCGTTTTGCAACCGAACTAGGTCATATTTTGCTATTCGGACCGTGAAAGGGTGTTCAGGATGACAACGATTCCGGACTACCAGGATGTACTGGCCAATGCCAACGTAAGGAGGGGGCAGCTGCCGTTCCTTATCCGATTGAATACAATCGAACCGTATTGTCCGCTTCATCATCACGATGTCGTTGAATTATCCTTTGTGCTTGAAGGCAGCGGTATCGAAATCATCAACGAAGAGAAGCATGTTATGAAACCGGGAACCGCCTCTTTCCTGCTGCCTCATCACATTCATAGCATTGCATGCGATCCGGGAAAGCCCATTCGTTTATATTGCTGCATGTTCGATATCAGCATGCTGTATGGATCGCCGTTCGACTATGAATTGGTTGGTCAATTGCTGCGATCGGGAAGCGAATCCCCCTCGTACGTGGAGTTCAACCGAGAACAAATGGCGCATGTAACACAAATCTTCGCGGATATGCTAACCGAGTACAATAGCGCTGAATTCGGGAAATTCAGTTTCATTCGCTCCAAATTAATGGAGGTGCTTTTGTTATTTTGCCGCATTCAACGATTAAGCAAGCTACATGAATCTCCCCCCGTTTCTGCGGTATCCAGCAAAAAGATGTGGGACATCATTCTTTACATTCATCTTCATTACACGGAAAAGCTCACCTTAGAAAGCTTGGCCAGTCGATTCAATTACAGCCCCACGCATGTCGGCCGTGCGTTTAAAAAGCTTTGCGGGCACACCTTCCTTGATTATTTGCATCTATTGAGAATTACCAATGCCTTAAGCTTACTCATCTCAACAAACATGGCCATTACTGACATTTCCGCTGAGGTCGGCTTCGATTCTTTTCGGAGCTTCTCCAGGGTATTTAAACAATATAAAGGGATGTCGCCTAGCGACTATCGCAAATCAAAGAGCCTTGCGAATTAGGTCCCTGAATCAACTCGATTAACACAGCGAGGCTGCCGAATTGTTCGGCAGCCTCGTCCTGTTTGACTATTGAGCTATCATGTCCCATATGGGAACGGTTCTAACGAAACCACTATGCGTTTAGGCTGTAACGATTCAAGCGGGATAGCCAGCACCGCAATCGCATGCTCCAGATCGGAGCTGCCGTCCATCGCGTACGGATTGAATGGGAAGGATGGCCAGTCGAGCCGCAGCGGCCCTTCCGCCCAGGCGGTCCAGCCCTGACCCGAAATCCGCTGCCGCCCCTCGCCCGCTTCCGCATGCAGCTCGCCGCTGCCGCCATGCGCCGTTTGATTGCCGTCCGCCTCCGCACTCGCAAAGCTTGCCGCAAGCTGCCCGTCCGCGCGGTGTTGCAGCGGAAGCCGCAGGACGCCGCTGTCGTCCGCTTCCAGCGAGGCGGTGACCTCCAGCTCGACCCGGCTCGCCGTCACCTCCAGCAGCGCGATCGTCACGTGCCGGGTTCCGTACCGGAGCCGCACGGCGGGAACGCCGGCCAACGCTTCGCCGGCATCCGGCACATACTGCCGGAAGCCACCAGCGCCAGTGACATCAAATGTACTCCATTCCGGCTGGTTCTTCGAATTGCCGCCGCCAACGATAAGCCCCGCTTGCTCGTGCCAAATGCCGATGAAGCTTTGCCTGTCCATCCCCCAGCGCGATTCCACCGCTTCACGGGTGAAGCCGCTCAGGCAGAAGTACCAACCGTGTTCGCGCACGACCCAGGCGTTCGCAAGCACCGTTCGGCTCTGCAGGTCGGCGGAAGGCTGCATCCCTTCGGCATCCGCTACTTCTTCCGTAAGCGCTTCCGGCCAATACCGCAGCAGCTCGGCGAAGTGCGGGCGGTACATCAACGCGGCATCCGCGTCAGCGCTCTTCACGAGATCGGCGATCCAGGCGCGACCGCCTTCCGCCTGCAGGATGCCCGGCAGGCCGACCAGAAACGGCGCATGATCGTATTTGCAGCGACCGTCTATCGTCTCCACTAGCGTCGAATCCGGGTACATAAACAATCGGGTGAAGGCAAACGCCCTGCGCAGCGCCGGCAGCGTGTCGACTTCCCCGCCGTGCAGCCGGTACAAGCCGAGCGCATGAACGTAGACCAGGTTGTACAACGGCGTCGGGCCTCCGTGCTCCGGCCAATAGCCGTCCGGATGCTGATATTCGACAACCGCACGCATCATCGCGTCGGCGTCCGCCTTCCATTCCGGCTTGCCGAACATGCCGGCGGCCCGGTGAAGCGCCATCGCGTTCCACGTCGGGATGTTATGGATCGCATGGCCGGAGGCCGCCGCCGGATCCCGCCTCAACTGCTCCAGCAGCCCCCGTTGCTCCAGGTACATGCCTTCGAAGCCGAGCAGCAAGCCTTCCCGCCAGGAGGCAAGCCGCTCGCTGTCCATATGCGATTCGAGCCTCAAGCAGGTTTCCAGCCAATGGTACATCGACCATGGCATATAGATCGGGCCCCAGCGGGAGCCGTCGATTTTGACGAACTCCACTTTGCCGTCCTCGTACTGAAACGCCCGGTACGCATCCCCGACCCGGCCGATCTGCTCCAGGAACGCGGCGTCGCCGCAATACCGGTTCGCCGGGTGCGGCGTCAGGTACAGCAGCGCCATCGACAGCATGATGTCCTGGTGCGTCACCGCCCACCCGCCGTCCGTCTCCAGCAGCCGCCCCGAAGCCGGATCGAATTTGGCCAACTCCTTGTCCACCGACAAGATGAACCGCTCCAACATAAAATCGTACGTCGTTCTCACTGGTTGTCCTCCTAAAGCGTGCGCGGTCAGGCGATCACGCGGTAGTGAAGATGAACAACGCCGCTACGGAAGCGGTGCTCACCGAGAAGCTCGAGCCGCATGCGAAGATTGTCCGGCAAAGCTCGCTTACCTCCGCCCAAGGCGATCGGATTAAGAAGCAGATGACACTCGTCGATCAATCCCGCGCTCATCGCCTGCCCAGCAAGCTCGGGGCCGCCAATCGTAATGTCGGCTCCTGAGGACTCCTTCAGCCGCCGGATCGCATCAGGGTCGAATTCGCGCTCGAGCCTGGTCTTGGCGCTTGACACCGCTTGAAGCGTCCGGGAATACACGATCTTCTCAGCCGCTCGCCAGATCTGAGCGAATTCCCGCCCTACCTCCGATTGGTCGCCGCTTGCGTTCGCCGTCTCCCAGTACACCATCGACTCGTACATTCCGCGCCCGTACAAGTAGGTGCCAATCGTCCGCTGGAAGTCAGTCCAGAACGCATACGTCTCGTCATCGGAGATCGACCAATCGAGATTGCCGCCTTCGTCCTCCATGTAACCGTCCAAAGATACGTTAATAGGGTAGATCAGTTTACCCATTTCAATAACGCCCTCCCATTTTCAGTTTCCAACGCAACCAAAGCCTGCCCTTCTGAATTTGAACAAAGAAACAACTATTTTTATAGTAACACATATTCGTGTGCCGGCTGCCAACTTCCCAATTCCGCTCAAAGCTCAGTCCGTTTATCGTTTTGTACATCTGATAGCAGTTCCTCATGGAATCCGATCCGGGCATATTGCCAGTCAGGAGCCTGATAGCGCCGCAGAAGATCAAGCAATTTAGAGGCGAATTGCTCTTCTAGGGCCGTGTCTCGGATCGGACTGCTTTGTTCCGGGTCATGGGCAATGTCGTACAGCAAATGGTGGTCGGGTGCGTTATGATGATTACGAGATGGCTCGGGAACCCGATATACCCGCATTGGAGTGTACGGCAGGTAACGCCCGAAATCGGCATGCTCATACAGCTCCAGCTTCTTCTGCCCGACAACGGGAGCAGCAGTATGATGGTAGGCCGGCGCACCCGGGAGCGGCTGTCTGCAGTACGTGTATCGGCCATCCGTCATATTGACGTCCTTCCCGAAATAGCCATAGAGCACGGCATCATGATGCGGCTCGTCTCTCTCTAGCAGATGAACAATCGATTTTCCTTGAACGGAATCAGAAGGGTGGGCTCCATGAAGGTCCAACAGTGTCGGCATAAGATCGATCGTCGTGGTGAGCGCGCTGACCCGTCGGCCGTTCATCGGCGCCTCAGGTTTATATACGATCAGGGGTATATGCACCAACCGTTGATAATCGAACATATAATTTTTGGCCCAATACCCGTGTTCCCCTAATAAATGGCCATGATCCGTTGTTAAAATGACTGTGGTATCCTTCCATAGATCGAGTTGATCCATTATATCCAGAAGTTTCCCCAGCCAGACATCCGCCATCGTCAAAGTACCTGCATAACATTTGCGGATATGCTCTATAGCATCCTGATCTTCGTAATTCGAATCTACCGGAGCATACGGGGGCCAGTCGAAATGGTAGGCTCCCTTCCATGAATCGCTATATAAATCCCGATATTTTTGCGGGCAAAGAAACGGTTCGTGGGGGTCGAACACTTCCAGGTGCAGCAACCAATTTTCCTGATCGTGATTGTGCTCCAGAAAATCGATCCCGCGCCTGAAGCATTGCGGCGTAGGATAATCCTCATCCCGCTCCAGATCCATCTGTGTCCGGTTCACCCAATCCTGGCGGCGATTTTTGCCGCGATACACCGGAACTTCAGGGTCTTGCACACGAGGATGCCAAGCATCCCCTTCTTGACCGCGCATAAATTCCCATGTATTGAAGGGAGTGTGGTACCCCGCGCCGCCCGCTTCAAAATAATGGTAATAATCCGTAATCATATGCGTGTAAGTGCTGGCTTGATCTCGCAGCAGCTGAGGATACGTTTCGTCGTACGGCTGCAGAGGGCTCCAACGGGATTCCAAAAAGTTCAGCCTCCCGGTCATCATTTCTCGCCGTGCCGGCATACAAGGCAAGGAACCCGCGTAATGGTTCTCGAACACGGCACCGCGGGCCGCTAATCGATCGATATTCGGCGTTTGTACCCAACTAGATTGATATGCGTTCAGATAATGCCGGTTAAGCGAATCCATTAATAGAAAGATGGTCTTCATGCGTTCCTCCTGACAAACGTTTTTCATTGCGGCTAAAGAACTTTTTCCTACAAATAACGATTCGCCAACCCCTTATTTTCGTCCGACCTCCGGTTTTCCGCGATATAGCGTTACGCCATATCGTTATTTTTTTCGTCCCCTTGCTCTAACCCGCTATACTAAGCGTTTCCGGCTTTGCGCTGCTAGAAAACTATCGAATACCCACGATCCTCGGCGAGTTCCCCTGTGCGTGTTCGCTCCACATAGTGGATCCGATTCGCAGTCATGAGCAAAACTGTAGAGCTTCTCGTCCCGTAACGGTCACTCTCAATGAAAATGGAAGAGAGCAGTCGCTCCCACTCCAGCGGGACTCCGGTTGCGGGCAGCGCCTCGTCCGGCGCAGGATCCGCGTCCTCCAGCAGCTCGAAGAGCGGATCGGCCCGATCGGCCCGAACATCCGCCAGCTGAGCCTCCAAAGCTTGCTTCCCCTTCGTCACTTTCGGCCAATCGGTATCCAGCAGATGATTGCTCACGCCGTAAACGCCGGGTTGGAGCTTCCGAATCTCGTTGCCCACGTTCGAATAGTAATACAGCTCGTTCGGATCGCCGATCAGAAGGTTATACCCAGGGTACTCCGTCCGTTTAAGTGCAGCACGTTCCGCATAAATCAGAGGCGATTCTTCGCAGGATAAATAAGCAGAGACTAATTCTCCGCGAGAAAGCTTGCCGTCGGCTTTCTCGGCAGGGTCGCGATAATTCGTCAGAGCGGCGAATCGGCCGGTAGTCGTCACACCCATCCATGTCCCGCTCCGAAGCAGATCCCTCCCGGCCAGTACATGTGGGTGATCGCTCCAATAATGAATCGGCGCCGTCGGACGGGCATAGAATTCATCGCGGTTCGCGACCATAACAAGTTGATAAACAGGATGCACCCTGTAAGCAAATAAGATCAAACACATAGGATTCACGACCTCTCCGAAATAAATATTAGCCTACCTTCGACTACCACCTAAGTCTCCTTCCCCGTACCGCCGGCAAACACCTGCTGAGCGAACTCCACCCACCCTTTGGCCGCGTGGGAGATGTAGCGCCCCTTTTTCCAAATGATGGCCATGTCCCAGTGAACACCCGGATCGATCTGATGAATCACGCGCACCTTGGCGGGGTCGAGCTTGGCGCAAATCGTCTCGGGCAGCAAGGAAATCCCTTGGCCTGCACACACCAGCTCACTGATAAAGTCCCACTGCGCGCTCTCGAATGCCACTCTCGGCTTGAACCCGGCCAGGATGCAGGCCTCCTTCACGCGGTCATGCAGGTTGAATTCCTGACGGAACAAAATAAACGACTCCTGCTGCAGCTCATTCAGCTTCACCTTTCTTCGTTTAGCCAAGCGATGGTCGGGCGGCACCACCAGCTTCAGCACCCGTTCCAGAATGGGGACGACCTCGAACCGGGTTTCATCCACCGGCAAGACGACTACGCCTAGATCAATCGCACCTTCATGAAGCAGCTGCTCGATCCGTTTACCCCCCTCCTCGACCAGTCGGATGTCAATGTCCGGGTATTGCTGATGAAACTCCGCGATTACCTTCGGAAAAAAGCTGGCCCCGATCACCGGCGGAAGCCCCAACGTGAACTGCCCCTTCTTCATTTCCGTAAGATCCATGACGGCGGCGAGCAACTGCTGACTGGCGCTAACGACGGTTTGCGCATGGGCCTGAACGACTTTGCCGGCTTCTGTGAGCTCTACTTTTCGCGTGGAACGGTTAAACAGCACCACCCCCAGCTCCTCCTCCAAGTTTCGCACCATTTTGCTTAACGTAGGTTGGGAGAGATGAATGGACTGGCTAGCCTTGGAGAAGCTGGCATGCTGCGCCACCTCCAGGAAGTAGTTTAATTGGCGTAAATCCACTTTTCACACCGCCTATAATATAGATAAATCGAATAAATGATATGCCATATATGTATTTTACTCATAAAAAGTTCGACTGTACAATGAAATTATAGATCAAGAAGGAGGCATAAGAGGATGAAAAACATTACGGTGCTGGGTGCCGGCACGATGGGTCTTGGGATTGCCCGTCTACTAGCGTCTCATGGCATGGAAGTGAATCTCTATGACCCTGCCATCCGGACGACAGAAGCCGCGAATTCGCTCCAAACCGGTTACCCGCTTCTGGAAGTCAGCTTTACGCTAGGGCAAGCCGTGGCTGCAGCCGAGCTCATTATAGAAGCCGTTCCCGAACAGCTGGAGCTGAAACGGACCTTATTCCGGGAGCTGGAAGCGCTCATTCAAACGCAAGCCATCGTCGCCTCCAACACCTCCTCCTTCACGCTCCATGAACTGTCGGCAAATTTGAGCTTCTCCGACCGTATGATCATTACTCACTTTTTTAATCCACCTGAAGTGATACCGCTTGTTGAACTAGTCGGATCGCCGTCCACCTCACCCCATGTGCTGGATCAGGTCGCTTCCGTCCTGCGGGTTTGCGGGAAAGTGCCGGTTATGTTGAACAAAGATGTTCCGGGCTTTATCGCCAATCGATTGCAGGCCGCCTTGATGCGCGAAGCGATCCATTTGGTGGAAAGCGGGGTAGCCGATGTCGAGCAGGTGGATACGGTTGTGAGGGAAGGCCTTGGGCTTCGGTGGGCGTTCAAAGGCCCTTTCGAAATTGCCGACCTGGGCGGACTGGATATATGGGCCAAGGTAACCGGTCACCTGTTCCCCGAGCTTTCGGGAAGCTCAACGGCGCCGGAATCGATTCTGGATAAGGTCGCACACGGCGAACTGGGAACTAAAACCGGCCGGGGATTCTACGAATATAATGAAACCTCACAGACAACTTCGCCCATGAGCGAAAATATAAACCAACTGGTTGCATACAAAAAAGCCAAGGAGGCTCAAGAGCATTGACTACAAATCTCGTTGCAGCGGATGACGTTGTGATCGCAAGCGCGGTGAGGACGCCTATAGGCAGCTTTAACGGCCAATTCAAGGATATCGCAGCCACTCATTTAGGTGCGGTTGCCATACGTGAAGCGATTCGACGCGCCGGTATCGATTCCTCACTGGTAGACGAAGTGATCATGGGAAACGTGCTCCAAGCCGGACTTGGGCAAAATCCCGCCCGTCAAGCCGCACTGGCTGCGGGCCTGCCTGTAGAGTGCCCAGCGCTCACGATTAACGAAGTATGCGGCTCTGGTTTGAAAGCGGTTGCTCTAGCCTATAATGCCATCCGCAGCGGAGAGCGCGACCTTGTGGTTGCCGGTGGCATGGAAAATATGAGCCTGGCCCCTTATTTGCTGCCCGGCGCCCGCTCGGGGTACCGAATGAACGACCAGACGGTCAAGGACTCCATGGTGAATGACGGGCTCTGGTGTGCGATGAACGACTATCACATGGGAGTGACGGCCGAAAATATAAGCGCACAGTACGGCTTTACCCGGGCAGAGCTGGATCAATTCGCGTATGACAGCCAGCGAAAAGCAAGTGAAGCTATCGCGGCGGGTAGATTCGCCGACGAAATCATCCCTGTGGACATTCCCCAAAAGAAAGGCGATGCGCTGTCCATTGAGACGGATGAATACCCGCGGCCGGATACGTCGGTGGAGCGACTCTCCAAGCTTCGGCCGGCGTTCAAGCCGGATGGTCTTGTAACGGCGGGCAATTCCTCCGGCATAAATGACGGCGCAGCTGCATTAGTACTAATGTCTGGGCAACGCGCCTCCGCGCTTGGAATCAAGCCGCTCGCCATCATCAAGTCCCATGCATCGGCAGGGGTCGACCCGGCCATGATGGGCATCGGACCCGTACCTGCGACGGAGCGTGCGCTGGCTAAGGCTGGACTAGGCATGGCAAATATGGACCTGCTTGAGGTCAATGAAGCTTTTGCCGCGCAAGCGCTGGCTTTCGTCCGGCATTTCGACTTTGATCCAGGCATCTTCAACGTCAACGGCGGCGCCATCGCCCTGGGGCATCCGATCGGAGCCAGCGGCGCACGCGTACTGGTCACCCTGGTCCATGAAATGCAGCGCAGACAGTCTCGCTATGGTCTAGCTTCTCTATGCATCGGCGGGGGCCAGGGGATTGCAGCTATTGTCGAGCGCGTTTGACCAACCAACCTATACTGCTTTGGAAAGGAGCTACCCTTCGTGAAAGAAATCATTCCTACGTTTGCGGAAGCCGTGCAAGACATTCCCGATGGCGCTACCCTGATGGTCGGAGGATTCGGATTGGTCGGGATCCCGGAGGGATTGCTACTCGCCCTGGCCGAGCGCGGAGTCCGTAACCTGACCGTCATCTCCAACAACTGCGGGGTGGATGACTGGGGACTCGGGTTATTGCTCCGCAACAAGCAAATTTCCAAGATCATCGCCTCTTACGTGGGGGAGAACAAAGAATTCGAACGACAAGTGCTGAACGGCGAAATCGAAGCCGAGCTCGTTCCTCAAGGCACGCTGGCGGAGCGAATCCGGGCCGGTGGCGCAGGGATCCCCGCATTCTACACACCTGCCGGGGTTGGAACCCCTCATGCAGACGGTCGAGAGACCCGTACGTTTAACGGAAAAGAGTATGTGCTCGAACATGGCCTGTTTGCCGACTTCAGCCTCATTCGCGCCTACCGCTCGGACCGTATGGGCAACTTGACGTACAACAAAACGGCCCGCAATTTCAATCCGATGATGGCTGCAGCCGGCCGAGTCACTATCGCCGAAGTGGAGCATTTGGTGGAGGTCGGCGAGTTGGATCCCGAATCCATCGTAACACCTGGCATCTATGTGCAGAAGCTTATCGTAGGCGTCCAGGAGAAGCGAATTGAACGATTGACGACTGCCTGAGACATGGAAAGGAGACAGAGCTATGAGCGGACAAATGTCGAGTCGAGAACGGGTTGCACGACGTGCGGAGAAAGAAATCGTCAATGGCAGCTACGTCAACCTGGGGATTGGAATCCCTACCTTAGTGGCCAATTATATTTCGAAAGAGAAGCATGTCGTGCTACAGTCGGAGAACGGCCTGCTCGGGATCGGCCCCTACCCTTCGCCTGAGGAAGTCGACCCGGATCTCATCAATGCAGGCAAAGAAACCGTGACGGCGTTAGCTGACGCTTCCTTCTTTAACAGTGCGGAATCCTTCGCTATGATTCGAGGCGGCCATATTGACCTGGCCATTCTCGGCGGCATGGAGGTGTCGGAGGCCGGCGATCTGGCTAACTGGATGATTCCGGGGAAAATGGTGAAGGGCATGGGCGGGGCGATGGACCTCGTGCACGGTGCCAAACGGGTCATCGTTATCATGGACCACGTGACCAAGGACGGCCAGTCGAAAATCAAACATCACTGCACGCTGCCGCTTACGGGAAAGGCCGTCGTCCATCGCATCGTCACGGACCGTGCCGTCATCGATGTGACCCCGCAAGGATTGCAGCTAGTAGAAGTAGCGGTCGGGTATTCGGTGGATGACATTCGCGGGATGACCGAGCCGGAGCTGATCGTATCGGGCCGTATTGTGTTGGACGCTTATTAATTGGAGGTACGGGTATGAGTGAATCCTGCAAAGGGAGAATCGTGTTCCTCACGGGAGCGGCCGGAGGAATCGGCCTCGCCATGGGACGCCGTTTCGCCGAGGCCGGGGCGAAGGTCGTGCTGACGGACTTGGACGGTGAGGCCGTGCAGCGCTCTGCCGCTCGGCTCGTGGCAGAGGGTGGCGATGCGCACGGCTGGCCGCTCGACGTGACGTCGGAGAGCCAGATCATCGACGTGCTTCGGCAAGTCGAGTCAAAGTGCGGCGGCATTGACGTGCTGGTCAACAACGCCGGCATGCAATTCGTGTCGCCGGTAGAGGACTTCCCTACCGCGAAGTTCGAGCGTATGGTCGCCGTTATGCTGACCGCCCCTTTTGTGCTGACCAAGCTGGTCGTTCCCGGCATGCGAGCCCGGCGCTTCGGCCGCATCCTCAATATCGCTTCGATCAACGGGTTGATCGGCTTTGCCGGCAAAACCGCCTACAACAGCGCCAAACACGGGGTGATCGGCCTGACCAAAGCCGTCGCCCTGGAAACCGCCACCGACGGCATCACCGTCAACGCGCTCTGCCCGGGTTATGTCGATACCTCCTTGGTCCGGAATCAATTGGCCGACGTCGCGAAGCTGCACGGCATTACGCCGGAGCAGGCGCTGGAGAAGGTGATCCTGCCGCTCGTCCCCCAGCGCCGCCTGATCGACATGGCGGAGATCGCCGAATACGCCGTCTTCCTGGCCGGCGACCTCGCTCGCGGCGTGACGGGCCAAGCCATCGTCATCGACGGCGGGTATACGGCGCAATAAGCTTGTTTTTTAAGAAAACCGTCAGGGAAGATCACCCTGACGGTCCTCTGGTGAAAGAGTTCAGTTGGTGCGTGGAGAGGACAGGCAGCTGGGTTCCGACTGCTGTTGTAAGCACGGCCCTTGATGGAATGAGAGCTGAGGTTGGGCCATGCTTACAAAGGCGGTCGCTTCGCTCCTCCACTCCCTCTTCCTGCCCTCTTCGGTTCTACTTTTCGTTTTTAGCGTTACTTTCGGAAGCCTGTCAGATCCTGAGCAGACACAGGTGACCTTTATACCTTGCTTTCCCACTCCCTGATTTTCCGCACATTCACCCGTACAATAACAAACTCAGCCTCCGTTAATGCCCTCAGCAAGTTTGCTAATAACGACTATCCGTTTGTTATGCGGCTGTCCCCTGATTTTACCCGAAATATAGCAAACTTTAGTTTGGTAATAGCCAACTTCCGTTCTTCTCACCTGTTTGCACCAACCTGCCACATCTGAGACTGATTACTTGTCCAACCTGCTACCCATGTGCAGTTCCTCACACGCATGCCCTTCCAGCAAGGAAGGGCTCGATCGTCAACGCCCTAGCCAAAGCAGCAAAAAAATCATTAGCGATCCAAAGTGTAACTACTTTTTAGGTGGCTTGCCATGCAGACACCTTACAGCCGCTAATCCAACTCTCCCCCCTCCTCTAAGCACGAAAATCCGCCTTACAGCCGCTAATCCAACTCACCCACCACCTCTAAGCAAAATCCGCCTTACAGCAGCAAATCCAACTCCCTCCCGTCCTCTAAGCACGAAAATCCTCCTTACAGCAGCAATCCCCACCTACTAGCCATGCTTGGACCTAACATGAAGTGTTTGGTTCTAGGCAAGGCTAGTCCGGACAGACGGCTGCGTATTGTAAACCTAGTCTGCTGGGTGAGCAAAACAATCGGCTGCGTTTGATATTGAGTTTAATGGGGGCGTAAGTGCTAGCTCGAGGGTGGCGTTGTTGGAGGAGAGCTGCTGGCGGGAATGCGAGGTTGGGCAATATGCAAGGTGTAGCGTGAAGGGACCAAGGTGCAAGGTGTAGGGGCAAGGAGAGCAGGTTGAGCCGGATACCAAATTTCGCAATCGGAGAACCCTATTTCGCATGCTGGTTCCATTTCGGCCAAGCTGAGTACCTATGTACTCAAAACGCGAAGCTAGCTTCGCGTTCTGGATACATAAGTACTCAGATCGTCATTCCAGGAGTAATTGAAGGAAATTTGATTATCAGTCTGTTTACTTTGGTACTCCGTATCCCACAACCGCCCACCTTAACCACCGCTAAATGACCTAAGTAGTAACTCCAAAGTTAGCTATTAACAAACTTTTGTTAGCAGAATTCCTAGCTTTTCCGCAGAAACTCCGCCATAACAAACCAAAATCCGCTAATACCAAACTCGCAGCAGTTATTTACGGAACGTTAGTTTGTTATTCCCCGCCCCTGCCCTACCTTATCGGTCAAAGCCCTTCTTCCTGATTACGCCAGCTACCCGATGCGCCGAACTGACGCCGATGCTCCAAACATCCGGTGAAATAATCGTCGAGCCGGAGCAAGCCGAATTCCTCGACTACGTCTAGTGCCGTGACATGCTCCATCTCGCTGGTGAGCAGAACGGAGCCCAGCAAACCCGGATCGGCAATCGTGACCCCGGCGCCGTACTTATTCTTGATCGCTTGGAATTGGCGACCGTTCTCGTCGATATGCACGACGGCGCAATCCAGATTCACTACTGCCGTGAGGAAAGGATAGTAATTGGTGCTCGATGCGAGCTGCTCCCCTGTGGGGGACAGAATCGTGCAGGGCAGATTGGCTACCGCCCCCGCAAAATGCGCCCTGCAGGAGTAAGCCCAGTACGCTTGCATTAGTCCCCCGTGATACAACGAGGCGAACACAATCAAGTCCGGCTTCAGACCGGCTATCTTCAACCGCAGCTCGTCGAAATTCAGGTCAAAGCAAATCGCAAAGGCAACCCGGCCGAAATCCGTCTCCACCAGGGGAACTTCATGGCCGTACGACAATCCGCCTACCGTGTTCTCGACCGGTACCAAGTGATTTTTATGATACGTCCCCGCGACATTGCCTTGCCGATCGATCAATTGTAGAGAATTGCGCCATGTACCGTCGGCTAACTCGATATGAGCCGGATACGTAATATAGCAATGATGGCGTCTGGCATTCTCGGCTAGCAGGTCGCGAATCTGATTGCCTCGCACCCGATAAAAGGCATTCCTCGTCTCCACCGGCTCGTAATAAGGACGATCGCACGCCTCCGGCAGCACGATCAGATCCGGCCGATCCGGCAGCACCCGATCCAGCTCCCTCTGCCAATGCGCCTTCATCCTCTCGACCGCCAGCTCGTACGGAACCTCAGGATCTATATGATAGGGCGGCGGCCCCAAACAACTAATTTTCACTAGCCTTGCCACGGCTCATCATCTCCGATTCTCGTCCTTATACGGTCTCAAGCGGAACCCAAACCGCTTCCTGCATCGCCTGATCGGCACCGAATCCGAGCATATGTCCATAGATGGAGTCTGCCAGCGATGTAGTCGACAAGGAAGCCTCTTGCCCCTTGCAATAACGAATGAAATCTTCCATCAGCCTCAAATCCCCGCCTCCGTGCATATCCATCGACACATTCAGATGGATCCGCTCTTCGGTGTATTCATGGCCGACTCGCTCATCTTCATGCCGTATGTTGAAGTAACCGTCCTCCATCACACCGCTGATTTCCCCCTTCGTTCCGATAATATGGATCGTCCGACAAGGTCTAGCCGTATTGCCGACCAGATTGTGAGTGGCCGTCGAGCCGTCCGCGAACTCCATCAGAACCGACTGATGATCGACCGCATCGTTATCGCATTGCCATACACAGCGTCCATAGGGGTTATCGGTGCGAAGCGACTCCAGCTTCTGTTCCACAGTTGGGGAGGGCCCCAGATGTTCAAGGGATCTCCAGACGTATACGCCCCACAGCCCTTTATCCACATAATGCTTCCTAGCCGAATAAGAGCAGTCGGCTTCGATCGTACAATCAGCCAGGCAGCGCTTCCCCGATCCGACCGGAGCCCGCTCCCTGCGGAAAAAGCTTAACCCTCCGCTGCTCGCCACCCGAATAGGCGGGATGCCGCTTTTCAGCCATGTGATCAAGTCCATATCGTGGCAGCATTTGGCCATCAGCATCGAGGAGCCGCAATGCGCCTTGCTGCTCCACTTGCCGCGGACGAAGGCCGCGGACATATGGTGATAGCTCACATGCTCGGCTGTCTGGATGTTAAGCACATCTCCAATCTCGCCTGCCGCGATTCGCTTGCGAATTTCCAGATAAAACGGAGCATATCGCAGGACATGGCAAATCATGACCTTGCGATTGTAAGACCGAGTTGCAGCTAATAACGCCAAGACCTCCTCCTTGGAGATACCGATCGGCTTCTCCAGCAGGATGTCATACCCAGCCTCCATCAAGGAGAGGCTGGTAGACACATGGAGCTCATCCATCGTACCGTTGATGGCGGCATCCGCTATTTTCCCGGCGGCGAAGAGCTCGCTCAAATTCCCAAAACGCCGATCGGCCGGCAACCGGTGGAGATCGGCCAATCGGTTGCAGCGTCCTTCATCCGGATCGACGACGGCGACAATCTGCAGCTCCTCCGGGTGGGTCAAGCCATAGGAGGCATAAGTTCGGCTGCGGCTGCCGGCACCGACAACAACGACCCTCAAGGGAGCATCGGCCTTGCTTTTCTGACTCGTATAACGGTCTTGACTCGCCTGCATAAATCCCCCTATTTGGCTATACTGCCGCTGTTAGCGTTGTACCAGTCCGTCCAGCCCTGGATCGCCTTGTCCCCGCCCGCAGCGCGCCAACGCTTGACATAATCGTCCCACGAGCTATCGACTTCGATGTTGCCCAGTACGGCCTTGATCACAAACTCGCTTGTGATCTTGTCCAGATTCGGCTTGTCGCCGAACGGAGGCAGCACGGCCTGCAGCTTGTCGATCTCCCCCGAATTGGTGCCTAGAACCAGATTATTAATCACCGGCTTGGCATAGGTCGCTTCCATATAAGTCTGCACTTCAGGCGTAATGTTACCTTGCTTCACCAGAGAGTAGAGCGAGCTTAAAATGTGCAGCTCCTCCATGCCCTTCGTCTCCACCTTGCCGTCAACCATCTTGTAGTTCATGCCTTCTACTCCCAGATAGGTGTACTTATTGCCCTCCGGTGAAAGCACCCAATCGAACAGATCCATCAGTCTGTCAATGTCCTTGCTCGTCTTGGGCACGGCAATATAGTGCCGATTGGTTGAGACATATTGGAACTTGGCCTGCTTGCCGTTCTTCATGAGCGGAAGCTCGACGGCGGTATATTTATCCATCGCTTCCTTGGGAATTTCATTGCCGGAAGCCAGATGCCAGAAGTTGACGAACATCCCATATTTACCGGACTTGATCTTATCGCGGAAGATCGGCGTAGTAATGGTCGGGAATTCGTTGTCCATAATCTTTTCTTTGACCAGCTGGCTGAGGAATTTGACGAGCTCCTTGTACTCCGGCGTAATCTCGGGCGGGGTCACCTTGCCGTCCACAATCCGGTACCGCTCCGCATCGAAGGCCGACTTGAACACGCGACCGCCCGTCCCTGTCGGGTCGGACGTCACCAATAAGCCGTACGTGTCGTTTTTCCCGTTGCCGTCCGGATCCTTCTGGGCGAAAGCTTTCATGACCTCGTAATACTCATCGATCGTCTTGGGCACCTTCATCCCTAGCTTATCGAGCCAATCCTTGCGGATATAGACGACCTGGTGCATCCCATCCTGGCGATTATACGGGAATGCCCAAATCTTGCCTCCTTCGCTTACAGGCAGCCAAGCGTCTGCAGGCATATTCTTCTTGATGTTCGGATAACGCTTCGTGTCGTTAATATACGGCGCGAGATCCTCCAGCAGCCCGTCCGCGGCTAATTGCTTCATCTTGGGAATGTAGCCGTCATTGGTCATGAAAGCATCGGGATTCTGGCCGGAGGCAAGCAAAATATTCAGCTTATCGAAGTATTGCTCCAGCCCCGGCGAATCCAGCTTAATCTCTACCCCTGTTTTCTCCTTAATGAAGCGGTTGTAGATGTTGTCTGTCAGTGAAAGCCCCTTGAGATCCGTCCCGATGGAAAATAAAACTTTGAATGTGGCCGGCCGTTTCGGGTCGGCTGTTGCAGTCGGCTGATCGGTTGACGTAACTTCGCCAGACTTTCCGCCATCCTTGCTGCAGCCTGCAAGCACGGTTAGAGCGAGCACTCCCGACAGGATGCCAAGTGCAGCTCCTTTGCCCCTGATGCGCATACATATCCTCCTCTTGTAATCTGGGTTAACGCCTCGCCAAGGAAGCGCTTACGGCCATTATCAGCCACCCCGCCGATTCAGCCAATTTCCAATCCTTTGGATGGATGTTGATTCGATCAGGTTTCAGTCGAAACCTGAATAATCATGTAAGGTTCTGAAGTTATCGACATCTCTCGCTACCCTCGTTCCGATTCATACAAATTCCGGTAGTCGCTCGGGGTATGGACATACTTCTTTTTGAAATTGCGGATGAAGGAATGGACGGTCACGTAACCGCATTGCTCGGCTATTTCCTGCACGGTCAAGCGCGTTTCCTTCAATAGAATGACCGCTTTGTTGATGCGCAGATCATTGACGTAATCCAGGAAACCGATGCCCAGCTCGTTTTTAATTAGCGTGCTTAAGTAAGTGGGGTTCATCTTCAGCTCTTCCGCGAGCATCGTTAACGAGAGATCCTTGTCGAAGTGCTGATGAATTTTGTCTATGATCAACCGTAAGGTTTTACTGCTTGTGTTGGCTTCCTTTCTATTGCGATAGTCCACAATGCGTTCACAAACATTCATGATATAAACCTTCTTGTCCTTCAAATCCTCCAAGCTGTACAGCGTAATGAAGATATCCTCCTGTACGATATCGTTGATCTCATACCGATACTCGAGCACGACTTTGACCAACACGTACATCAGATTGGAGGATACGGCATGAATCAGGTCGGGTGTGAAGGATTCCGCCGTTACGATGCGATCGAACATACGATCGAGCTCTTCGCCCAGCCCCTGCAAATCGCCTGTCTTCAGCAGCTCGCTCATCCGATTGAGCGATTCCAACGGGAACTGGTGGAAGCTGGCACCGCCCGTAGGCAAGCTGCTGTAGCGGATAATCGACTCCTTGCCATAGATCGTCTTATACTGCAGCGCCCGCAGGCATTGTCCATAGGCCACGTGCACCTGCTCGATTCCGTCGCAGCAATCGCTTACCGCCGCACACATCGTTAATTGGAAATTGTCCTTGACCTCTTTCCGAATATATCGAATCGTCTGTTCCAGCTGAGCGCTCTGCTCCTCCCAGTCGCTCCCTACTGCCACCGGAATTAGCACGCTGATTTTCTCGAACTCCGATTGGACGACACTGATGCCTTGATCGATCATGAACATCCATTTCACCGTGCTGAACACGAGCTTGTTCGTATAGAAGCGATCCTGCTGCGGGGTGGAGAGCAGATGCTTGAAGTAATCGTCGATCTGCAGCACAAGGACGGCATAGCGAGGGGCGTTCAGCTCCAGGCCAAGCTCGATAAGCTTCGGCTGCAGCTGCGAATAGGACTGCTTGCCCGACAACAGATTCGATACGGCTGCATGTCTCAGCTCGTCGAGATTGGAGGAGAGGTTCGTCCGGTAATGAACGAGCGGCTTGGAATACCCCCGCTTGATCCAACGGAAGGAATAGTAGATGACGAACGCGCAAATGACCAGAATCGCCAGGATGTACAGAGAGCTCGGCTTCTGCAGCACCTGCGACTCGGATAAGATGATGATGCTCTTGAGCCCGATCGAGCTTTGCTGCTCCGAGGCATAGTAGAAATAAGCATTTTTGTGGAACGTCCGCTCGCGGTTAAGGGAGTCGAGAATCAGATCCTTCTGGGCAAGAAACGCTTGAAACGCCGCCTCATTGGAATGAGCCAAAATCCGATTGTCCGCATCCAGCAGCACGATCCCTTGGCCTTGGTCGGGAAATACGGACTGGACCCAGGACACCTTCAGATTGATGACAATCGACCCTTTATTGGAATAGACCGGGACATTGGCGACATAAGACAGCACAGCCGGAGAATCGGCTTCCTTCTCGTGCTCCCGGTAATACCACACCCGCTTCCAGCCGGACTCCTGAAATTGCTCAAGCACAGAGCCGTTCGGGAACTCCGCCCTGCTAGACATCATATAATTGGTGGCCAGCACCTTGTCCTCCGCACGGTTATACAGGTAGATCGAGACGATATCCGGGTAAAATTGCAGCAGGCCCAAAAACTTCTTCTGAATTTCGCCCAGCACAAAATAATCCGTCTGCGCGCCGGCAGGAGCTTCTATCCAGCTGGAAATACTAGGATCAACCGAGAGCTGCGTGTAGACCGCGTTCACTTTGTTATCAATCAGGCGAATCGAGGAGGCCAGCGCTTCATTCATATTGCGGTACGTAATCATCTGCTGCTTGGCGGCGTGCAGGCGGGCCACGGTATTGTACATGAAAAAGCTGGCCGTCACGACAGCCAGCGTAATCGTCATATAGATCAGCAATAATTTGCGGTCCAGACTCAATTCTCGTTTCCCTGTTGTGCGCATTGGAAGCCCCCGCTTTTACAATAAGGTGTTCAGCCCTTGACCGCTCCTATCATAACCCCTTTGATGAAATACTTCTGGATAAACGGATAGAGCAGCAGAATCGGCAATGTGGACAGGAAGATGGACGCCGTACGCAGCGAAAGCGAGGACACGTTCCCGTCAAAGTTGGAATCCCCCAGCAAGGCCTGCATCTCCTGTCTCACGACCATATCCCGCAAATAAATTTGCATCACCTGCAAGTCATAGGAGTTGAGATAAATAACCGCATCCATAAACGAATTCCAATGCGTCACCGCGATGAACAAACCGATGGTTGAAACGGCCGGCAAGGATAAGGGCAAGTATATTTTCCAAAATATATATATATCGTTAGCTCCGTCCATCTTGGCGGATTCCTCCAAGCTCGAAGGCACCGATTCAAAAAACGAACGCAGCAGGATCACATTCCACGTGTTAATGGCCCCAGGAATGACCAGCGCCCAGATCGTATCGATCAAGCCTGTGTTCTTCACGATGAGATAAGTCGGAATGATGCCCCCGTGGAACAACAGCGTAATAATGATGTAGAGCATGAACAGCCTTCTTCCGGGCAAATAGGCCTTGGACAAGGCATAAGCAATCGTAAGCTGCAGCGCCAGGTTCACAACCGTTCCCAGCAGCGTCCGTTCGACCGTGACCTTGAAGGAGTTGATGAACTTGTCATTTCTTAAGATTTCCCCATAGGCATCCAGCGTAAACCCCCGGGGCAGCAGCATCAGCTTGCCTTCCTCCACCAAATGCGGATTGCTGAAGGAGGCTATGATTACGTAGTAGAACGGGATAAAGGAAAGGACCGAGAACAGCAGCAGGAACACGGTGATCCAACTGGAGGTGAAGGAGGGAAGTCTACTTTTAGTCAACATTATACAGCATCCTTTCTACTACCATAACGATATATCGCTTGTTTTCCTGGCAATCAGATTGGTCGTGTAGATCAGCACAAACCCGACAATCGATTGGAACAAGCCTACGGCTGTCGTCATGCTGAGCTGGGCGTTCTGCAGCCCCATCCGGTACACATACGTGCTTAGCACGTCGGCCACCTCGTACACGGCCGGGTTGTACATGATGTAAATTTGCTCAAAGCTGACGTCCAGCATGTACCCCACCCGCAGAATCAGCATCAGAATAATCGTGTTCCGAATACCCGGCAATGTGATGTACAGCAGCTTGTGCCAACGGTTGGCGCCGTCGATGGTGGCCGCTTCATACTGCTCCTGGTCGATCCCGGCAAGCGCCGCCAAATAAATGATCGCCCCCCAGCCCGCTTCCTTCAGAACGGAGGAGAATGTAATGACAGAACGGAAATACTCCGGTTTGGTCATGAAATAAATCGGATCTCCCCCAAACAGCTGGATGATCTGATTGACGATCCCTTCTTTGGGACCTAACAGCTGAATAAACAATCCTCCGAATATGACCCAGGACAAGAAATGCGGGAAATAGACGACCGTCTGAATCAGGCGTTTCAGCGCCATCATCTTCAACTCGTTCAGCAGCAAAGCCAAAACGATCGAGGACGTGAAGACGAACAACAGATTGTATACATTGATGAGCAGCGTGTTCCGGATAATCTGATAGAAATCAGGCGATTGGAAAATCGTGTGAAAATGCTTCAACCCTACCCAGGGGCTGCCCCAAATTCCTTTGACGAAGCTATAATCCTTGAACGCAATAATGACCCCGTACATGGGAAAATACCGATACACCAAATACCACAATATCCCTGGTAACAACAGCAAATATAAATATCTGTACTTGTACAAGCCGATCATTCGAAGCCGCATGTCGGGTTCTCCTTTGTGCTAATCTAGTGAAGCTTAATATTCGATGCGATAGCCCACGAGCTTGGCCGGAGCTCCTTGCACGATGGCATAATCAGGCACATCCTTGGTTACGACAGCGCCTGCATGGACAATGGCTTGCCGGCCGATTTTGACACCTGGGACGACACACGCTCGGGTACCGATTACAGCATGGGCGCCAATATGAATCCGGTTAGCCTGATTGCCGCCCTTATAATTGCGCAACGCCTCGCTGTACAGATGTTGATTCGGGGATAGGCTGACGTAAGGATGCAGGGTGACATGATCGTCGAGAATCAACCCAACGCCCAGTGCCGGACTGGAAGGACCCAAGTAGGCATAGCAGCCAATCCGTACCCCTCGCCCTATGCGATAAAAAGGCTTATGGTACTCCAGCATCGCGCCGTACCCGACGGACAGCTCCTCGCCGCAATCACATCCCGCCTCAGTCAAACATTCCTTGATCCATTCTCCCCGGAGCGTATCCCATTCCGGCTGTTGAATGGAAAGCAGCAGCTCCTCCATCCGGTTCCGTTCTCTCTCGTTCATCGCTCTATGCTCCTTCTCAGAGAAGGGGTATACAGCAAACATATTGCCAAATCGCTCATCAACCATATGCGCCACAGCTCCCCTGTCGGTCCTCCATGCTCGTCAGAAACGGTTCCATCCGCAGCTACAAGCCGATCCGCGACGTACTCCAGTCTGGAAGTGATGAAGGGTTCGTTGTCCATCAGATCCTGGAGAGCAAGCATGCTCGCCGGTAGCATAATGTTCGGACGCTGCTCGATTCCTTGACGGCTCTCGTAGGTGTAGTCGATTGTGCCGTCTCGGGATGTGGCGGCTATTACGGAGCGCAAGCCTTCACGCAATGTGGAGCGCAGCTGTGGATTGTGCGTGAGTCTGAAGTAAGGCTCCAGGTACAGCAGCATCATCGCCTGGAAGAACACACTGATGCCGGGCGGCCGAACCGCGGTGTCCGCTCGGTCCGGCAGCCGTTCGCTGTAGGGCCACCAGCCTGGATAATGAGCTCCGAATCGTTGGAGCAGATTGTTCACATACGGTTCAGCTTCCATCAGGAGGCCTGGCTCCCCCAACAACTGACTGGCGCGCGTATAAGCCGCGACAACCATAGCGTCGCCATTCAACACATCTACCGCCGGGGTTTTCGCAGGGCCGTAATCTCTTTTCTTGATGACACCGGAGTATGAGGTAGCCGCATGCTCGCGCAGATAGGCGATCGCTCTTCGGACGGATTGTTGAATCTCTTGCAGCAGCGGACCGTCGACAACACCGCTTCTGACGAAATAATAGTACACGTCGAGCACGGTTCCCAGGTCTACCTGATCCTTGACAGGGGTACCCGGTCCGGCGATCGGGTCCGGCAAATTCCACTCGAACGCTCCTGAGCTATGCTGGTTCGCCAAGACGTAACGCAGGATCTGTACGGATTTATTCAGTGTAGGAGCATCCTCTGTTACTCGCCCATACACCAGATAACCGAGGGCCACATCCGAGGCGAGCCGTGCGGAGAAGGGGCGGCCGCTATCGCCCCCCATATCCTCGTACAGGAAATAAATCTGGTCTTGGCATGCGATTTCCCTTCGAGTCCAATACGGCATGAGCTTGTGGAGCGCTTTCAAGGCAGGGTTACTCATGGGCTGCTGCTCCTTCGATCGTAAGATTTGAGAATGGCGGCGGGATTGCCGCCTACCAACACCCGGTCCGGCACATCCTCCAGCACGTAGGAGCCCGCTGCTACCGTGCTGCCCGCTCCTATAGTCACGCCTTGCCGCAGCGTGACGTGGGCCGCTAACCAGCAGCCTTCTCGAAGCACGGTTGCCGCAGCCGGATGGTCGGCGCTTGTCACGAAAGTGACATATGGACCGATCAGCACATGATCCTCAACAATTAGCGGAATGTCCGGGATATGCACATAGCGGCCCAGATAGACGCCGTCTCCCAGCCGGACGGACTTGGGATTCACGACAACGGCTCCGAAATCCGCCGTAAAGCCTTCGCCGCATGCAGCGAAATGCGGCGCCAACCGTAGTCCTCTGGCCTTGCAGGCGATGCTTAAGGTCATCTCCATGAAGCGTTTCATAAACGCATGGGGCTCAGGCTCATGATCGGGAAGGTGAGGGTGCAGCCTCAAGTCATTCGTTAGTTTGTTGTTCATCCATGCTCTCTCCTTACCAAGGAGCCACCACTTATGTTCACACCATTAACAATCGTTGTTCCCACCTCTACAGTGACTCTAGGGCCAATGGTTACTTCAGCTCCGATGTGTGTAGCGACTAGCTCGGCAGGTGTGGCGTTGAGGTCATAGGCGATGCTGTCCAATGAGAAAAAATGGCCAATGGCCGTCCGGCTTCCCACGCGCAGCAGACTCCTCGACTCGCCTTCCTTGCCGCCACCCCCACCCATCACACTGTAAGACCCGATGGTAACGTCATCTCCAATCTCAAACCTTGTATGTTGCACCGACCAGATCACACCTACTCCGACAGATAGTCGGCTTCCGCACCTGGAGCCGTTCTGATGGAGCCACGCTCGGATTGCCTCGCCACGTTCCAGATTGCGAGCTGAAGCTGAGGCGTCCAGGGATTCGTATAAAGCTCCCATCCGATCGGTGTCGTTCCAATCGTTCCGAGCATTCATAGGCTGTCACCTCCTATTCAAGCGTACTCCCATCCGGAATGGCGGGTAAATGAATAATGCTTTTGATTGATGTGCAAAAATTCGGTTCCTAGGATGGGATCGCCTGTTGTCTTTCGAAATCAAAGAAAAAACCTGACTGGGAGTTCTCCGGTCAGGTCCTCTGGCATAGGTGTTCAGTTTGAAAAACGGCGCCATTTCGCTTTGATTGTTATTGGTCAACTTTCCGTCTCTGTCCCCGGTTGCACCAACCTGCCACCACCAGTAACCTTGACTGGTTAGCGCCGGAGAATACCGGAAACGCACAGCAAGTGTAGAAATACGACCAGGACGACCAACTATGTCATTCTTCTCCTGGGAGACGATTTCGTTCATTTTTGACCCCTTGTTTTTTTTCGCTGTGCATGGGAAATTAATTGTTGGAAGGGTAAGGAGTTACTTGAGGAAGACCAACCAGGGGGACCTGAACTACAGGAGGGCATTATGAAAGCACTGATCATCTCAGATGTTCACAGCAATCTAAAGGGACTGGAAGCCATTTTCCGAGCCGAACCGAACTATGACGTCTTGTATTGCGCGGGAGATTTGGTCGATGTGGGGCTGCATCCCAAGGAAGTCATTCACATTCTTCGGGAGCGAGGCGCTATCTGCGTGAAGGGAAATCACGATGAGCGGGTCATCAGCGCTTATCGAAGCGGAATGGATCTGTGGAGCATCCCGCACACCGAGTTGGATTGGATGCACGACAATGCCAGAAGGCTGGATGAAGAGGATATTGTCTATCTTGAACATTTGCCGGAGCGAGTACAGTTTGAGCTAGACGGAATCGGGTACAGCCTTCAGCATAGCTATGACGGGTATAACACGATCGATAGGGCATCTCAATTTATGGCGTACTGGGAGCAGGTCACATCTCCGTCTATTCGCGATGCTGCTGAGAAACGGTTGATTTTCGGCCATACTCATCGGCAAGGGGTCCATTATGTAAACGACCGCTGCCTCTGGCTGAACCCGGGAAGCGCTTCTTATACCAGACCCGACGATCCGGTCAGAGGAGCGCATTACATCGTCATCGACAATGGCCATATCCGTTTGAAGCATGCCGACTATGAAGGAAGCATGATAAGAGAAGAGATGGGGCAATATTGGCAGCAGTTGCGCTCAGCCATGGCTTCTGAAGGTCAATGATCTTAATACGAACCGCAAGTTTGAATGTGCGTTCCACTCGTAACGGACATACAGTTTCAGTTTTGAGCATTAGCTTGCCGGAAATCAAGCCTATAAAAGAGTCCGGCACAGTTGCGCCGGACTCGTCGGCGAGCTATTTACGATGATTGGTTTACAGTGACTTGCTGGCAATATAGGCTTGGCGTTTTGCCCGTTATCGATCCGCACGCGCGTGACGTAGCTGATGAAGGTATCACCAGACTCTTCTTTGAACAGCCTGCTTAGATGAATTGAACATGTTTCTATCAATTTCTATATTCAATCGGCGACCTTCCGGTTTTAAGCTTAAAGAGTTTTGAGAAGTGCTGAGGGTATTCAAACCCTAATTCATGCGCAATGACGTTTACTGGCTTTTGTGTCCCGAGAAGCATACTTTTTGCCCTTTCAATCAAATAAAAATGAATATGCTCTTGCGTATTTTTGCCTGTTTCTTTTTTTAATAAATCACTTAAATAGTTTGGAGAATAACCAATTTCCTGGGCAAGGAATTTAACACTTGGCAATCCAGATGTTTTTAGTTTATCAGAGTCAAAATAATTTTTTAAGATCTCTTCAAACCTGAGGATCTCCTCCTTATTTACTTTTGTCCTAGTAATAAATTGCCGGCCATAAAACCGTTTGCAATAAGATAATAGCAGCTCCAAATAAGAATGAATCAAATCCTGGCTAAACTCATCCGTATTTTGGCTGATTTCATGGTTAATATCATAAACAACTTCCGTCACTTTCTGTTTTTCCTGGTCTGACAAGTGGAGTGCCTCATTACTGTTGTAAGTAAAGAACGTATATTCATTCATCTTTTTTCCTAGTGCGCTTCTATAGATCAGATCAGGATGAAAACAGAGATTCCACCCATTCGATTCCGTTTCTTCAGGATGCTCCTCGGATATAAAGACGGATTGTCCAGGTGATAAGAAAACAAGACTGCCCTCATGAAAGTCATAGTACTGTCTGCCAAATTTTGTTCTACAGCTATCTCCATTTTTAAGGCCGATCGAATAGAAGCTTGTAATAATATGTAAATCAATGGTAGAAACAATCGGTTTTATTTTTGAATAATCAAAAATCGTGATAAGCGGATGTTTAGGCTTTTCATACCCCATGAGCTCATGAAGCTGAGAAATAGATTCGATTTTATAAGTTGTTCCCATAACCCTCCCCCATTCAAGAATAATCAAGCTTTACTCTGTATTCCGCCTGCAGTGAAATGGAATCCCTTCCCTATAAGCCAGGTTGGGAAAACAATCAATTCAAACAATAATCCTGGAAAATACATCACAATCCCCGCACCATTAACTGTATCGATCACATTTAATAAATCCAGAATGGCGCTCGACAATAACAGTGCATATCCAACAAAGCCCCATACAGATAGCCATCGTGGAATGAGTTTGGATTGAAAAAACAAGTAACAAAGCATCAGGCTGCAAACACCAAGAATAAGCATAGCGATTTGATAAGTGTCATATCTCAACTTTATTGCCAGGGTCCCTATCGTTTGTAAATATAAATCATTCGGAGTGCCTGCCTTTATATACGCTTGACTTAGTTCCAGGAGGAATAAATAAATGATTGCCCCGACAATAAGGAACACACACTCTAAGATCCTGAAACTGAGATAGGTAAAGGCTACGGTTTGATTATACCTTTTTAGTACGGGGAACAGCATAATCGCAATGCCAACGATTCCAAGAGACAGTACCAGTATAAGGATCGCTCCCGATATCATCAGATTTTTATTCAGAGAAAAATCAATTATTGGAGAACTTAGAACAGGCGCTACAAGATAAGCGTCCAGCATGCCTACAATCATGGTAAGTATAAATAAAACTCCTACAATTCTCGCGGACTTTCTGTAAGTATTATTGTCTAGCACTTCAATTCCTCCTTTTTTATTCATGTTATTACGAAACAGGCGAACTATAAATAAACATATTACCGAATAGCTAATACGTTTTACTGATTTCACTCGTCAACTTCCTCCGCCGCAAGTCCCTTTTCGCTCCTTGATTCAAGCCATCGTAGACCCGAACAACAATAACGGCTACCAAGGTTTATCCTGGTAGCCGTCGCTATTACATCCCTGTCGTTATGACATCCACTCTATCGGCGCTTATGGAATATCCCGTCGAGCTGCTGTTTTTGGTACCGGTCACTCTTACCCTAAGCGTGTGCTGCCCGTTAGCTAAAATCGGGCTGGAATATAACAGCGCTTGCTCTACCCTTGTTGCCGCGTATGCGTCTACATTGGTTTCTGCTCCTCCGTCTATGGAGACGGCCATGATGCCATGATGCGACGCTTTGGCAGCATATATTTTGATTTGCGTTCCGTAGAAACGTACCTGGTAGTAATTGTTAGTGGTGCTCGAAGCGTGGTCATCATTGTTATACTTGCCGGATCCTGTCCAGTAGTCCCAAGTACCGGAGTATTCAAACTGGTTATTCCCGGTTCCTGTCGTGTTGTCATTAACCGTTGCAGTACTGAAAGATGATCCCCAAACTTCTGTTTCATGAATGCTGAACCAGTTCGAGCCTTGGGAGTTTGCAGCGGTCATGGATACCCTTACATATCTCCCATCCAAATCAGTCACGTTTATGGTCTGCAGCCCGCTATTCAATGCCGTGGAGCCGCTCCATACCTGCGTATAGGTAGACCCGTCGCTGCTTACTTCAATCCTAATTGGATAAGTCCTTGTTCCTCCATTATACATCATCATCCAGACATCCTTGATGATCTTGACAGAACCCAGGTCGTAGCGTATCCATGCGTTAGCCAGTGTTTCATCGTTGGTCCATCGGGTGCCTGTGTCTCCGTCGTAGGAGTATACCGCTAAACCTCCTGTCATTTCGGACCCGAAGGCAACCGCCGATATAGGGATTGAGGATGAATCCGGAACCGTAGTGATATCCACTCGATCGGCGCTGATGGAATTTCCCGTCGAGCTGCTATTTTTGGTGCCCGTCACTCTTACCCTAAGTGTATGCTGGCCGTTAGTCAGTACCGGGCTTGTGTACAATAACGCCTGCTCGACTCGGGTTGCCGCGTAAGCATCCACATTGGTTTCCGCTCCGCCATCTATCGATACGGCCATGATCCCATGGTGTGCCGCTTTGGCAGCATATATTTTGATCTGAGTTCCATAGAACCGAACCTGATACTGATTATTCGTGGTACTCGAAGCATGGTCGTCATTCTCGTATTTGCCGGCTCCTGTCCAGTAGTCCCAGGTACCTGTAAATTCAAATTGGTTATTGCCGGTTCCTGTCGTGTTGTCATTCACAACGATTGTGCCTGGCGATGGCGTTGGTGTTGGTGTTGGTGTTGGCGTTGGTGTTGGTGTTGGTGTTGGCGTTGGCGTTGGCGTTGGTGTTGGCGTTGGTGTTGGTGTTGGCGTTGGCGTTGGCGTTGGTGTTGG
>NZ_BIMA01000020.1 GCF_004000845.1 Paenibacillus koleovorans NBRC 103111 | reverse complement strand
TGAGGCGGGCTAAAATGGGATGTTGGAAGCGAAATGAAGATGACGGCGTAACGTTATTTTTGTGCGGAAGGCCGAGGTTGGCGGAATAAAGTGTCATAGCGTTATTCGATTCGAAGAGTTCGAAGAGACGAGAACTCGAAGCGCCGAATCGTCGTACAGGGGGCTATCCTTCTGTTATATCCGCTCTCAGCTCGCTGGCCACTTCCATCATTTTGTTCAGCACCGCTTCCTCGGAAACGGCGACATACAGGTCGCCCTGGTAATGACGGAAAGGGATTATTTTTCCAGCATAGCTCCACAGGAAAAAATCCCCTTCGATCGACATCGTGCTAGTTGGACTGGTCACCGTGTAGACCGGAGAATACATAAACTCCGGCTTGGCACCAAAGATCAGCTTGCTTTCTTCCAATGTAATCGAGGGATCGCCGTCATGGTTCTGAAAAGACCTGGTGATTCGGTAACGCGCACTCATCGGGGGAAGCCTCCGCTTTTTATTTTACTCTCCAAGTATACACCGCTAAGCTACTTATGACAAAATTCGACAGTTTCTGGTAGACGGGTCCAAGTATGCGCCTATATAATGAAAGTATCGAAACCAGCTAACATTCTAGCAGTTTTCTAACAATTAACTAGTAGAGCGGTGGAACTTCGTGACCAAAGTGCTGGCGATAGAAGATGATCCGATCATCGGAGAGATGATACGGATGTATTTGGCCGAGGAAGGCTACCGGGTGCTTCGAGTCGAGACGGCCCAGGGTGGGTTGGACGCGTTGAAGGAGTTCGAGCCCGACGTGGTGCTCCTTGATCTGATGCTTCCCGACAGCGCAGGAAGCGAGCTGTGCCTGAAGCTGCGCGCACAATCCGAGGTGCCGATTATCGTCGTATCCACCCAGACAAAGGTGACCGAGCGCATTCAGGCACTGACGCTGGGGGCGGACGACTACTTGTGCAAGCCGTTCAGCATGCAGGAGCTGGATGCGCGCATTCAAGTCGTGCTGCGACGAGCCGCCGGCGTAGCGCCGCTACTGCGGTCATCAACGGCGAGCGTGCGAACTATGGTACCGCCACCGCCATCGATGGCAGCGCCATCGGCATCATCCGCAGCATCTGCGGCATCTTTAGCACAGTCTGCACCCGCACCATTATCAGGATTAGCACCATCGTCGGCAACTTCGGCAACACGCCCGGCAAGCTCAACCCCAAGTCCAAATCCAAGTGACGCAGCAGGTTTCAGTCCCCTTATCCGACCCGACCGTCACATACCCGCGAAATCGCAAAAAGAGCCCGCCATCCAGGTCGATGCCGAACGCCGATCCATCACAAAGCAGGGCGAATGGATCGAGACGACGTACTCCGAATACGAGGTAATGAAGCTATTTTGCGACAATCCGGGCATCGTATTCACACGCGAGCAGCTGATCAACGCTGTCCGGGGCATCGATTCGATCGTGAACGACCGAGCCATCGATATCCATGTGACGAACCTGCGCAAAAAAATCGAAGCCGATCCGAAGAAACCCGTTCACCTGCTCACCGTGAGAGGCGTAGGGTACAAATTCAATCCTTATTAATGAAGTCGAAGCTCCCTGGAGGGGGCTTTTTTGTTTGTTTCATAACTAAACATTCGGCTAATACAAGGTCCGGAACTAATCTAATATTTTTGGCCCATGCTTGAGGCATTACAGAGAGGAACAGGCGGTGGCGCTTCCCATGAACTTGCTATTCTACTACCGGGAATTGTTTGCAGAAGCCTCCAAGGAGTACGAGCCAGGCTGGGAAGAGGATCGAGGGTTCAAGGACGGCTTTCGTTGGAGGAAAAAAGGGGGGCGGCATAACACAGAAGTGTTTCAAATTGAAGAGTGGCATCACGAATGTCCGGTTCTGCGATTTGCTTACTTGCTGCCAAGCACCTACAGCGAGACGACGCTCTGCGAAGAGGTAGACCGGTACAAGTCCAACTATGAGTTGAAAATGCACGCCACTCCGGCTTGTGTAGTGCTGTCCGCGGCGCTCCCGGTGGAGAAGCTGCAGGAGTCGATGATGGGGTTCGTCAATCGGGCAAGGAGCGAGCTGCTGGATATTTTGGATTTTACCATTATGAAACAATAGGGGGAATTGAGGATGAAATGGTTTCGAAATGCGAAGTTGTCGGTGAAATTGGGGCTAACCGCGGGAGCGGCTTTAGCGGTGGTGTTCCTCGTGCTGGTCGGACAAAATTTGTTGGAGCTGCGGTCGGTCAGCTTGAAGAAAGGGGAAGTGGAGTCGCAGGTGGCCGGCCGAGGGTATGCGAAGCCGTTCCAGGATGGACTGACGGGATTCGATTCGATGTTCGCAACACTGACCGACACGATGATGGACGTGCGGCAGACTCAAGCGTTGAAGCGGGAGGATATTGTCCGTATCTTGAAGCGAACGCTCGAGAAGAAGTCGAATGTGCTCGCCGTGTATACGCTGTGGGAGCCGAATGCGTTTGACCAGAACGACAGCGGGAATGTCAGGAAGGCTTCCTACGACGATGCCACTGGCCGATTCGTCCCTTATGTGGCGAGAAGCGGCGGCAATATTGTGTTAGAGCCGTTGATGGATTATGAGAAAGAAGGCCCGGGGGACTTCTACCTGATTCCGAAGCGGACTAAGAAGCCCACGCTGCTCGAGCCTTACACATACAAGGTGAACGGAGTCGATACCCTGATCACGAGCATCGTCTCGCCGATTCTGGATGAGAAGGGCCAATTCCTCGGCATCGTCGGCGTCGACCTGACCCTCGATGCGCTGGCCAAGCTGGCGGCAGCGTCCAAACCGGCTGGCGGCCATGTGACGATCGTCTCGCAGTCCGGGAAGTATATCGCGCACGGGAATTCGCCGGAGAAGGTCACCAAGCTATATGCGGATAACGAGGCGAAAAAAGCGGTTTGGGACGGGTTGAAGGCGGGGCAAAACTACTTCTACAACGCGGATTCCGACGGCAACAAGGTGCTGCGGTACTTCGAACCGATCCTGTTGAACGGGAGCGCGGAGAAATGGTACGTCGAAACCGTGATCCCTCAAAGTACGATCCTGAAAACGTATCATGACGGACTCATCACCTCGATCCTGATCTCGGTCGTGGCACTGGCGGTCATCCTGCTGCTGCTCGTCCTGATCATCCGCGTTATCGTCATCCGCAACATCAACGACGTCATCCGGGTGTCGCAGCTGGTGGCGGAAGGCAATTTGACCGAGAAGCTGCAGCACCAAGGCAAGGATGAGTTCGGCCGATTGACGAAGCTGTTCAATGAGATGATCGACAGCTTGCGGACGCTGATCCGTCAGACGGCGGAGTCGGCTCGCAGCGTAACCGGCTCGGCCAGCGAAATATCGGCCACCACGGAGGAGATCGCTCGAGGCAGCATGCTGCAAGCGGAATCGGCGACGTCGATGAATGAGATGTTTCAGGAGCTGGCCCGGGCGGTCGACACGGTAGCCGACAGCGCGGAGTCGGCGGCGGAGCTGTCGCGCAAAACGCATCAAGGGGCGCAGCAAGGCGGCGAAGCCGTACAAGCGTCGATCGCCAGCATGGAGCAGCTCACGAGCCAGATGGCGGTAATGGAGCAAGACTCCCACAAGATCGGCCAAATCATTCAAGTGATCGACGATATCGCCGATCAGACGAATTTGCTCGCGCTGAACGCCGCGATCGAAGCGGCTAGAGCCGGCGAGCAGGGGCGCGGATTCGCCGTCGTAGCGGACGAGGTACGCAAGCTGGCGGAGCGGAGCTCCGAGGCGACGAAGGAGATCGCATCGATCATCAAGGGCATTCAGCACAATACGAAGCTGAGTGTGGAGGCGGTCGAGAAGACGGCGGTGCTGTCGCGCAAAACCGGCGAAGCGCTAGTGAGCATCGTCCGGCTGTCGAGCGAGACGGCCGAGCAGGTGTCCGAGATTGCGGCGGCCAGCGAGGAGCAGGCGGCGCAAACCGGCGAGGTGCTGAAGCAAGTCGAATCGATCGCCGCTGTTAGCGAGCAGGCTTCGGCCGCGGCACAACAGACCGCGAGCTCGTCGCAGTCGCTCGAGAATTTGGCGCAGGGGCTGCATGCCTCGATCGCCAAGTTCCAAGTGTAAGGCGAATCGGAGGAGCAAACTGAAGGAGGGAAGGGCATTGAACACGCTGGAACGCTCGCAATATATTGAGATCGGGCTCGGCCGGGAACGGTACGCCATTCGGATCGAGACTATTCAGGAGATCATTCGTATGCAGCCAATCACGGAGATTCCCGGCACAGGGGCGGATATCCGCGGGGTGATCAATCTCCGGGGGAAAATCGTACCGGTCGTCTGCTTGCGAGACATGTTCGGAGGCGGAAGCGGGAAGGCGAATGACAGATCCCATCAACGCATCGTCGTCGTAGGGTCGGGGCAGGAGCAGGTCGGCTTCATCGTCGACCGCGTGCATCACGTCGCCTCGTATTCCAGGATCCAGCCGGCGCCGGACTGGGGCGGACAAGCCGGTGAGGCGGCAACTATCCGAGGCGTCGGGCATTCGGAAGAGCATGTGGTCAGTATTATGGAGCTGGAGACCATCGTGCAGAGAGGGGGCGTGTGAGATGCTGGATACGAAATTTGCCGCGTATATGAATGTGTTCCTGGACGAGTATGAGGAGCAGCTTCATATCCTGGACGGTATGCTGCTGGAGCTGGAGACGAGCGGCAATCAGCCTTCGACGATACAGACGATTTTCCGCGCCGCCCATACGCTGAAGGGCTCGTCCTCCGCAATGGGATTCGAGCGGGTCAAACAAGTGACGCACAAGGTGGAGAGCATCTTCGATCTGCTTCGCACGGACAAGCTGCAGCTGCAGCCCGGGCTCGTCAATTTGCTGTTCCGCAGCGTCGATTACTTGAAGGCGCAGCGGGAACGGTTCGTGCAGGGGCAATTCGAGGAGGAGCCGGTAGAGGTGCTGCTCCAAGATCTGGAGCCGGCGCGGTTCCAGCAGGAGCAGTCGAAGGCGGCGGCAGTGATCGGCGAGCAGCAGGATCCGGCGCTGCTCGCGGCCGGAAGCTTCTCGGCGGAGCAGCAGCTGCTCATGGCGGAGCGGTTGCGTCAAGGCGACGCGGTCGTGCTCGTCCAGCTCGCGATGAAGCCGGAGGAGCCGATGGCGGCGGCGAGGGCGTTGCTCATCTTCGAGGAGCTGAAGTCGTTCGGCGCGCTGCTCGCTTGCTCGCCTTCCGTGGAGGAGCTGCGGGTCGGCTGCGAGGGGCGGGAGCGGTTCGCCTGCGTGCTCGCCGGGACGTCGGGCGTGGACGCGATGAGCCGGTACTTGGCGGATCGGGCGGAGCTGAGCCGCGTGCGCTGCGATACGGTGGAAAGCGGCTGGCTCCTTGGCGGCGGCGTGGGTTTGAATGCGGCGCTGGAGACGGCTGTAGCGGTGGAAGCTGTTGAAGCTGGAGTGGTCTTGCTGACAGCGGCAGAAACGGGAGTGAGCCGGGCAGCGGGAAGGGGTGCTGGAGCCGGTATGGGAGCTGGAACCGAAGTAGCGCAGGCTGACGTCGATACTAAGCAACGGGAGCGGGATTCTGTGTCGCTTGCCGCCGCGTTCTCAGCCGCATCCGCTGCTGCAGTTACGGCGTCTGCTGAAGCGTCTGCCGCCGTTGCTGCAGCTCCGAGCCCGGGTAAATTTCAGGCGAATCAGACGGTGCGGGTCGACGTGAGCCGGCTCGAGCACTTGCTCAACTTGGTCGGCGAGCTGATTATCGACAAGACAAGGCTGGAGGAGGCGGGCAAGCAGCTGCGGGATAAGCTCGCAGGTGCTCCGGAGGTGGTGATGCTGGGCGATATCATTCACCGGCTGACGCGTACGGTCGGCGATCTGCAGGATGGGATGATGAAAACCCGCATGCTGCCGATCGAGCAGCTGTTCAGCCGGTTCCCGAGGCTCGTGCGCGATTTGATGCAGATGACAGGCAAGGAGATCGCCCTGCACATCGAAGGCAACGAGACGGAGCTGGACCGCACATTGATTGAGGAGATCAGCGATCCGCTCATCCATATTCTGCGCAATGCGGCGGATCACGGGCTCGAGACGCCGGAGGAGCGGGAGAGGCTGGGAAAACCGCGCAAAGGCACGATCCATCTAAAGGCGACCCATCAGGAAAATGCCGTCGTTATCTCGGTGACGGATGACGGACGCGGCATCGATCCGGCCCGGATCAAGCAGAAGGCGATAGAGAAAGGCTTCCTTACGATGGAAGAAGCGAACCGCCTCACGGACCGTGAGCTCATCATGCTCATTTTTCATTCCGGCATGTCGATGGCGGAGCGGGTGACCGACCTGTCCGGCCGCGGCGTCGGGATGGACATCGTGCGCTCGCATATTGAGAAGCTGAACGGTGTCATCGATATCCAGACCGAGCTGGGCAAAGGCACGGTGTTCACGATCAAGCTTCCGCTCACGCTGGCGATTATCGGCTCATTGCTCGTCGGATTGGAAGAGCGCACCTTCGCGCTGCCGATGGTCAATGTAATTGAGATTTTCCGCGTGCAGGAGCAGGACGTTCAGACCGTGCACGGCCGGGACATTTTCAAAGTAAGGGGCGAAATTGTTCCGCTCTTGCGGCTGGATCGACTGCTCGGCATCAAGCGGGAGACGGAAGTCGAAGGGGAGCGCGAGGTGAAAGGGAACTATGCGGTTATGATCGGGATGGCGGAAAAGCGGGTTTGTCTGCTGGTCGACAGGCCGATTGCCAATCAGGAGATCGTCATGAAATCGCTCGGCCGTTTCATCGGCCAAGTGCCTTACGTCGCGGGTTCGACGATTATGGGTGACGGCAGCGTGGCGGTCATCCTGGATGTCGGTTCGATCATCCAGCAGGCAGGTACGATGAAAGAGTCCATGGCGGCGGATAGAGCGAGCTCCGGTGGGAAACCGGCGAAAGGCGGCGCAGCGGCAGAGGCAGTCGAGACGAAGCTGGTCACCTTCCGGCTGGACGGAGAAAGTTACGGCTTGCCGATTCGCGAGGTCAAGGAAATCATCACCGTGCCCGACATCCGCAAGGTGGCCGATGCGGAGCGTTGCCTGAGCGGCATCATCGATCTGCGAGGCGAGCTGCTGCCGGTCTACGCCTTGAGGGAATCTCTCGGCTTGCGGGCTGCCGTCTGCACCCCGCAATCTCGAGTTATCATCGCTTCCGTCGGCGGAAGCGATGTGGGGCTGATCGTGGATCAAGTAACGGAGGTCATCTCACTTCGGGAGGATGACATTGCTCCACCGCCGGCAGCGGCTGCCGGCAACAGAGGTCTGATGAAAGGCGTCTACCGGACGGAGCGTGGTCTGATTATGCTGCTGCGGCTCGAACGAATGATCCCTGCCGGCGCCGCATAAGCTCTATTCCGGGATGCCGGCGACGATCCGTCGAATTTCGGCGTTCACATAGACTAACGTTAGCTTGTAATGGGGCGACTCGGCGTGGATGTCCTCTTCGAGCGTCATGGCCAGATCCACCAGCCGAACGGCAGCCAGGTTGCGGGAGACGCCGATCAGCGTATGTACATGACGGCGCGCGGCGCTATAGTCCCGGGCATTCATCATGCCCTCGAGCCGAACGCCGAAGTCGGCGTACTCCCGTTTGAATAACTGAAGTACATTGAGCAGGATCGGCAATCGACCGCCGATTCGAGCCATTACTTGCAGCAGGTCCAGTCCCTCCACATGGAACGGAAGGTTGGATTCTACAGGAGCAGCTGCTTTTTCTGCGTAGGCGGACGAGTTGATCCACTTGCGCACCATTGCGGTCAGCTGTTCCAGCTGCATCGGCTTCAGCAAATAATCGTTCATCCCCGCCTGCAAGTAGGTAGGCTGCTGGTGCAGCAGCGCGTCAGCCGTCAAGGCGACGATCGGCAGATCGCGGAATTCCGGCATAAGCCTGATTCGCTTCGCAGCTTCATAGCCGTCCATATCGGGCATATGAATATCCATGAGCACGAGATCGTAGCGGCGGCCATCCTGCAGCAGCCCCAACGCTTCTTCACCGCCATGGGCGACAACGACCTCATAACCCAGCGGAGTGAGCTGGTCCATCACGACGAGCCGGTTGATCTCATGATCCTCGGCCAGCAGGATGCGGTAACTGTTCGACCTGATCGGAGTGTCGCTCGTGTCTTCGACATCAACCCTGACTCCGACTCCGACTTCAACTTCAACTGAGCTTGTCGACTCGGCCCTCTCAGCCTCTCGTTCTTCGTCATTAAACAAATTCAAAATCCGGCTGAGTGCCAACCTGCTTACAGGTCTCAGCAGCACGGCGTCCGCGCTCATCGAAGCCGGCTGATGAAGCAGCCGCTCCCGGCCCCAAGATGTCGTTATGGGGACGATCAAGGCGGTGCCGGAGTGGAGCCGGGCTTGCTCGATACGCTCCAACCCATCACCTGCTTGTTCGGAGGCGTCAAGATCATAGAGCACGAGGTCGAAGCGAGAATTCGGCAGTTCCTTCCAGGAGGCGATGGCCGTCACTTCGCACGCAAGTGACTTCAGCGTGCGGGTCAAGGCGGACCGCGTCGGTTCATAGTCTTCCACAAGAAGCACGCGATGCGGAACTCGTTCCCCGTCGCGTTCATTCGTTAGGGAATATTTATCCGCTTCTGCCTGGGCATCTTGAACGGAGCCGGCAAGATCGAACGAGAGCGCGAATGTCAAAGTACTGCCTTCGCCGACAACGCTGCGGAGCTCTAGCTGGCCGCCCATGCTCTCGATGAGAAAGCGGCTGATCGTCAACCCCAAACCCGTTCCGCCGTACTTGCGGCTCGTAGAGCCGTCGCCTTGGGAGAACGGCTGGAACAGCTGCCGCTCCTGCTCCGGCGAAATGCCGATGCCGGTATCCTCGACGGCGAACCGGATGGTCAGCGACTCGGCGTGACGCTGCTCGATCGTTGCGGTGACGCGGATATGACCGCGTTCGGTGAATTTGATCGCGTTGCTGCACAGGTTGAGCAGCACCTGCTTCAACCGCAGCGGATCGCCGATTAGCCGGGAGCCGGGCGGCAACGGCGGCGATTCCACGATCAGCTCCAACTGCTTGCCTCGCGTCAGAATGTCCATCTGATCGGCCAGCTCGAGGAACAGCTCGTCCAGCCCGAACCCGATCCGCTCGAGCTCTAGCTTGCCGGCCTCGATTTTGGAGAAATCAAGAATATCGTTGATGATCCTGAGCAGGATGTCGGAAGAGGTTAATATTTTATCCAGATAAGATTGCTGATGCGGTGACAGATCGGTTCCTCTCAGCAACTGGGATAAACCCATAATGCCGTTCAGTGGCGTCCGGATTTCGTGACTCATGCGGGCCAGAAACTCCGTCTTGGCCTGACTCGCCTGACCGGCCGCTTCCGCCGCTCGCCGCTCCGTCATATCGGCGGTAGCTCCGATGACCGCTTTCACATCCGGTCCTTCGAAGACGGGCTGCAGCGTAGTCATCAACTGTTTGCCGAATAGCTCGGACTCGTAAGTATGCTTGTTCCCTTGCCAGGCATGCTCGTAGTTGGCTTGTTGGAAGAGGGCGTAAGGCTGGGGGAATCTTTTTACTTCCGTGGGAGTTTTTCCTATAAAGTCGTTCGGTCGCAAATCCATCTCCTGGAGAAGCCTTCCGTCAATCAGCGAGTAGATGATCCGGCTCCCATTCTTCTGCAGCTTGAAAGTGAAGCCGGGCTGCATCTGCACGATTTCCGCCAGCTCCTGCCTCATCCCTTGCACCTGGAGGGCAAGCTCATCCGATCGCATCCAATAGCGGAGCATGGCGGCGACAATCAGGCCGATGACGAAATGCAGGACGATGTCCGGAAGGACGATTTCTACGAAAGGCAGCGGGGTGAAAAATTGAAGGTTGCCGAACAGGACAATGGAAGGGCAGAGAGCGAGCAAAATCCATTTCGGCCAGTAAGGACGCACAAAGCGGTTCACGATCGCGCATCCTAGGAAGATGAGCATCCCGAGCATCGCCACCCGTCCGAAGACGGCAGGGTCCAGGGCCGACCGGGTTATGATGAGAAAAGCGGTTGTCAGGAAGGCGGAGGAGGTGCCACCAATATAAGCGGCGAGTATGATGGCCACGGCCCGGAAGTCGAGAATGTGAGTGTCGGAGACGGCCACGCCATAGTAGATCAGGATGGTGCCGTAGATGCCGTGAACCAGGGCGACGGTCGACTGGTACAGCCACTCTGGCAGGCGCCGGATCGCCGGTTGCGTGAACAGCTGGCGCGCGAGAAACACGAACACGGCAAGTAAAGCAAAATTAATGAGCAAATCTTTTACCATACGCACTCCCCCTGTCCATATACCTATAAATGTACCATGATTCGACAAGATGCGAGCGTAGTTTATCTTAAAAAAATAAATGAAACTAGCAACTCAACAGGTATGTAACAGGCAGTTAGAATGAGGTACAATGGGGGTATCAAAAGATAGGGAGTGTTGCGAAATGACTGTGGAAACAGGTTCCAAGCTTGCCCTGTTGGGCGGAACTAAAGCGGTTACACTGGAAGACGGCGACATGTTCAAATGGCCGATCGTAACGGAAGAGGATGAACAGGCGGTGCTGCAAGTCATTCGCGAAGGCAATATGTCGGGCAGCGACATCACGATGCAGCTGGAGGAAGATTTCAAGGCGTGGCTCGGAATGGACTACGCGCTAGGCTTCAATAACGGGACGGCGTCGCTCCAGGCGGCGATGTACGGAGTGGGGGTCGGCGTAGGGGATGAAGTTATTTGCCCGAGCGTCACGTATTGGGCATCCGGGCTGCAGGCATTCAACTTGGGGGCGACCGTCGTCTTCGCCGATCTGGATCCGGTCACGCTGTGCATCGATCCGAACGATATCGAGCATCGAATCGGCGAGCGTACGAAAGCGATTATGGTTGTCCATTACTTGGGTCATCCCGCCGATATGGATGCGATTATGGCTATTGCCGCCAAACATAATCTCCAAGTGATCGAGGACGTCTCTCATGCGCAAGGCGGCTATTATAAGGGACGCAAGCTCGGCACGATCGGCCATGTCGGCGCGATGTCGCTTATGGCCGGCAAGTCGCTCGCCATCGGCGAAGCCGGCATGCTCGTGACGAACGATCTTGCGATCTATGAGCGCGCGATGTCGCTCGGCCACTACGAGCGGTTCGGGTCCCAGATCGTAAGCCCCGAGCTGAAGCCTTACACCGGGCTGCCGCTCGGCGCCTACAAGTACCGGATGCACCAGGTCAGCTCGGCGATGGGGCGGGTGCAGCTGAAGCATTACGATGCACGCTGTGCAGAGATCGACAAGGCGATGAACTACTTCTGGGATTTGCTGGATGGGGTTCCCGGTCTGCGGCCTCACCGCACGCCGCCCGGCACGGATTCGACGATGGCCGGCTGGTATGCGGCGCACGGCCACTACGTGTCGGAGGAGCTGGGCGGGCTGTCGGTGACCCGGTTCTGCGAAGCGGTGCGGGCGGAAGGTTCGCTGGCCGGACCGGGCTGCAACCTGCCGATGCATATGCACGCGCTGCTGCACGATGCCGATGTGTACGGCCATGGCAAGCCGACGCGGATCGCGCATGCGGTGCGGGATGTGCGGCAGTTGGACGCGAGCTTGCCGGTGAGCGACACGATCGGACAGAAGGTGTACAGCATCCCTTGGTTCAAGCATTTCCGTCCGGAAGCGATCGAGCAGCACGCCGCCGCTTACCGGAAGGTTGCGGAAAATTACAAGGAGCTGCTTGAAGATGACCGGGGCAACGCGCCGTTCGTCGGCGGGTGGCATTTGTCCAATCGGCGTTAGGAAGACTGACAGCAAAGGGGACTTGTCACCATGATTCATGTTGTGTGGAATGAGCGGGAATGCGGGATTATGCGAGCGGAACGGCGAGCCTGCTACACGGAGAATATATTCGAGCTGCTGACGTACTTGGGCCTGGCCTATCAAAAATGGTCGCCGGACGACTGGGCGGATGCATTGCCAACGGGTGTTACGCTGCTCGTGGGGGAAGGCGACCGCTCCGATTGGGCTGCGGCTTGCGGGGCTTATTGCCGGGAAGGGAATGTGCTGCTTGCGATCGGCGGGCTGCATGGTACCGGCAGCTTGTTCGGCGTCCGCCAAGTAACGGGCGACTTGAACGTGACGGAGGGCTGGGTCGAGTGGGGCGACGATCCGCTGGCGGAAGATCTGCAAAGCTCGTTCCACTTTTTCGGCGGCTGCTCCGTGGAGCCGCTCTCTGCCGGAGCTTCCGGAGCTTCCAGCGCTTCCGGGGTTTCCGGGGGTTCCACAGCTTCCGCGATTGACGCTGGCGACTGTGGGCCGCTGGAGATCGGCGGACAGCTCATGAGGCGGATCGGCATCGTCCGCGAGCCGTTCCCTGCGTTGCTCTCGCGCCGTGTCGGACGCGGGCGGGCGACGATGCTCGCCGTCGACCTGATGCAGACGTTTTGCTTGATCCAGCAAGGAGTCAAGGTCGTCAAGGACGGAGCGCCGGCGCCGGACGGAACGGGCGCGATCAATGACAACATTCTGAAGGCGGACGACGCTTGCGTGCTCGATTGGGGAAGGGACCGCGATACGGTCGGAGGCGCGCCGTTCTACCTGCACCCGATCGTCGACGAGTGGCGCATTCTGTTCATGCGGCTGCTGCATCAGCTGTTCACGGCGTCCGGCCATACGTTCGGGCAAGTGTGGCTGTGGCCGGGAGGGTTGTCGGCCATCGGCCATATCTCGCACGACACGGACCGGAATATTCCGGAGCAGGCGCTGAACACGCTCGATCGGCTGGCGGATGCCGGAGTGAAGTCAACCTGGTGCATCATCATGCCGGGGTACGACGAGTCGATCAATCGGCGTATTGCTGAAGCCGGTCATGAGGTTGCGCTCCACTACAATGCGCTCGGAACCGAGATGCCGCAGAGCCAGTGGAAGGAATCGCATTTCAAGCACCAGTACGATATGCTGCGCAGCCAGTTTCCGGATGAGCGGATCGTCACGAACAAGAACCATTATTTGCGTTGGGAAGGCGACTATGCGCTGCTGCATTGGTGCGAGCGTCAAGGCCTCTACCTGGAGCAGTCCCGTGGAGGTACGAAACAAGGCAACAAAGGGTTTCTTACCGGCACGAGCCATCCGTTCCTGACGTTCAATCCGGATACCGGGCTGCAGGAGACTGATGTCGTCAGCTTGACGACGCTTTCTTGGGACCCGCCTTTCGCGATGCGTTGCACGGAGGAGGAGGCTTTGGCTTTGACCGATCGGGTACGCGATGTGTACGGGGTCGCTCATTTCCTGTTCCATCCTTATCTGGTAGGAACAGAATCGACGGTCGGCGCGATGCTGGTGAAGCTGGTGGAGCATGGGCGTCAGCTCGGCATGGACTGGTGGACGGGGGCGCAAATACTCGACTGGTTCCGGGCGAGGCGTCAAGTGCAAGTGGAGTGGAGCCATGGAGGCGCGGGTCAGACGGCGACGGGCCGCATCATAGCGGAAGCCGATGTCGACGGCGTCACCATCCTGCTCGCCTACGACGAGGAGGCGTTCGGGAGCCCGGAGCATCCGTGGGGCATCGCCGTGGACAATGGCGCCGAGCTCGCTCGGGTGTCCAATGTGCTTCGTTTCGGCTGCAAGTACAAGGAGATCGTGCTCGAGCATCTGCATGAGGGCGTTACGAATATTTGGTTGACGCGTTAAGTTGTTGTTTCACAAAAAAATCCTCTGAACTCTGAAAAGAGTCCAGGGGATTTTGCGTTTTATGAACTATAAAACTATAATAGTTGCATTTTTTACATCTATTTTTGATTGAAATGCCTGCTCCCCTATTTTAGATGCGTTTTCTACAGTTAATTTTAGCCGGATTCGCGTGTTGGTGCGATTTGGGCGATATTAGCTGCAGTTTTGGCAAGTAAAGATAGCTGCTGGCCACTTCTTGAGAAATTAACTGCATTATTTGCAAGAATCAACCAAGCTTAGCCTATGGCAATACATTGCCCGCCGCAAGCAGGATGCCGTACCATTCCTCGCGGGTCAATGTGATGTCGGCCGCTTGGCAGCAATCTCTCAGGCGGTCGGCGTTCATCGTGCCGAGCACGGGCTGCATCCGGGCCGGATGGCGCAGCAGCCAGGCGATCGCGATCGTCGTGTTGCTAACCTCGTATTTGGCGGCGACTTCATCGATCTTCTGATTTAGCTCGGGGAATTTCTCGTTGTCCAGGAAAACCCCCTCGAAGAATCCGTATTGGAAGGGCGACCACGGCTGCACGGTGATGTCATGCAGACGGCAATAATCGAGTATGCTGCCGTCGCGATCCACCGCGGAGTCGTTCAGCATGTTGACGTTGAAGCCGTTCGTGATCATGGCGGCGTTCGTGATGCTCAGCTGCAGCTGGTTGGCGACGATCGGCTGCTTCACATATTTGCGCAGCAGCTCGATCTGCATCGGCTTCTGGTTGGAGACGCCGAAGTGGCGCACTTTGCCGGAGCTGTGAAGAAGGTCGAACGCTTCGGCGACTTCTTCCGGCTCGACGAGGGCGTCGGGTCGGTGCAGCAACAGGATGTCCAGGTAATCGGTCTTCAGCCGCTGCAGAATGCCGTCCACCGAAGACAGGATATGCTCTTTCGAGAAATCGAACATGCCTTTGCGGATGCCGCACTTGGATTGCAGGATGATCTTCTCGCGCACATCGTCGTTCATGCCGATCGCGTCGGCGAAGATCGTCTCACACGTACCGCCGCCGTAAATATCCGCATGGTCGAAAAAATTCGCCTCTTCCTCCAGCGCCGTCCTTACGAACCGTTCGGCTTCCGTTTTATTCAGCGACTTGATGCGCATGCAGCCGACGGCGATAACCGGCACCTCCAGGTTGCTCGTGCCCAGCTTGATGGTTTTCATTCTGTTGCTCCTCCTCCGGGAATGGGTTGGGTTGGGACAACCGCTTTCCATGTGATTGTGGCACAAAGCGGAGAAGGATTCAAGCAAACTCCAATCTTACCAAGCTGCGATTAAGCTTCGTCCAGATCGGCGGCGCGCGGGTGCGGGTACACGGTGAGGCGGAGGCTGTCGATTGGGAGCGGTGGGATCGTAGCTGCATCGTCATCAGCCGCAGCGGCCGTATCGGCCGCAATCGCCGCCTTCGAAGCGGCGTCGCCTCCCCGACCGTTCCCGCCGCCTTCCCGCACACCAGCGTCGCGCCAAGGCGCCAAGAACGCGAGCGTCTCGCGAATGCTGCGCGCAAGCGGCGTGAACTCCCGCAGCGACGCAGGAATCCAGTATTCGACATGCGTCTCGCACACCGCGAGGAGTGCCGCATGGAGATGCTTGTCCGCCTGCTCCATCTTGCCATACGCCTCTTCGAACATGTCGGGGCGGTCGGGGTGATGGACGCGGGCTTGCTCGTACAGGCGGACCGCCTGGCCGAACTGGACGAGCGCGTCCAGCACGCCCTTGGTGCGCGTGCAGTCCATAACGTTGTACGCGAGCAGCTGCGCGCGATCCGCCCGCGGCGCCGCCTGAGCGAAATAGCTCAGCGCCCGGTCCAGATCGAGCGCGAGCAGCCGCGACAGCGTCTCCACCGCGAACTCGTTGTTCGCGAGCGAATTCAACACCCGAGCCGGATACGGCTTGCGCGGGTAGTAGTTGCCGAAGTAGATGCTCGTCTCGATCAGGAAGTAGCAATGCCCGTATTGCCCGTACACTTGCCGCATCCGCCGGAAGCCGTCCTCCAGCGCCTCGACCGAAGCCGCGTCCGCCTCATCCCCGCACAACCAACGCGCGTAGCGCTCCTCGAACCGGACGACCCGCGAAGCGGTATTCCAGCTTTTCTCGGCCAGAAACGCTGTATTCCGATGCTGATTCGGCGCGTAGACGGCGTAGGAGACGGCGGCAGACGCACCGACGCGGACCCCTTCGTTTACCATAATATCGATATTGTCGAGGAAGTCTTGGTAGACAATATTCGGGAAATAGCCGGTCGCCGGCGCGACCCAGTTCTCCGCTCCGCGAACATGCTGAACCGACAAGGGAGGCTCATGGTACCGCCACCAATGGATCGTCAGCTTGCCGGCCAGTCCGCTCTCCTCGAGCATCCGCTCGAAGTCCTCGTCGAACCCGCCCATGCCGTGCAATGCGTCGTGCCAGATGATGATCTTGTCCATCCCCAGCCCGACCAAATGCGTGCCCAGCTCGCGGATATACAGATGGAGCAGCTCTTTCTTCGAGTAGCGCAGCATGTCCTCGCTGCACCAAGGGGATACCGCCCGACTGCTCATCCGCTCGTTCATATAGTGAAACGGCGCAACCTCGTCGCAGCCGATATGCACCCACGTCTGCCTGTTCGGCCGCATATACCGCTCCACGAGACGCGTATAGATGCGCTTCAGCATCCCCATCGTCTCCGGGTGGGAGAAGCTGTAGCCGAAGCCCGTCGGATTGCCATTCGCATCTTTGGCCGAGATATGCGGATACAGCTGCGACAGCACCGTCGTATGGCCGGGGCCGTTGAACAGCGGGATCGTCCGGACCCCGCGCTCGGCAGCGTAAGCCATAATATCGCCCAGCAAATCCTCCGCGTAAATCGGCATCTCATATTGAATCGTTCGTTCTTCCCCGAGCGTCGGATCGTAATAAGATAACTGCCTGCCGGTCACCCGCTCAGGGTCGTCGATCAGCGGGACGAACAAGAAATCAAGCCGGCTGTCCGGCTCGTCATACCGCATCGGCCAAGCTCCGTTGATGCCGATGCTGAGCGTGTTCAGCTTGAGCGAGACGAGCTCGTCGATCAGCCGGTGCCAGTCGTCCAGCTTCATCAGGTCCGAACCGATGAAGCATTCGACGAACACGCCGCGCACCGGCATATCCGGCGCATCCTCGATCGAAGTCAGCGTCAGCCTCACGCCGCCAAGCTCCGACGCCGACGCTGGCTGCGTCGAGAGAGGCGAGAGCAGCTGCAGCCAAGTCTCGACGGCATGCAGCATGCTGCGAGGAGAACCGCAGAACCTCGTTTCCTCCGCGTCGGTTTCCAGGCCGTAGCGCTCGCTGGTGCCGGAATCGGCGTTCGGTACGAATCGCAGCCGATACGGACCTGGCGCTGGGGCTTCCATCTCCGCAGCGGCCGCCTCCAGCAAGGCAACGGCAATGAAGCCCATGTCCGTCAGCCGGGACAGCACATTCTGCGCTGCCGCTCGGATAAATGGCGAGCAGTCGGCCGGAATCAGAGCTGCGATAGGCCGCTCGAAGGGGAGGTGGACCGTTCCTTTGTCCACTTGGTGTTTGGGTGCAGGAATAAGGGCAGTAGGCATGATGTCGCTCCTTTAATGGGCTAGTCGACCATGATATAGGCAAGGGAGAGGCCGAAGTCCTCACTTTGAAGCTGGGGAGCATGACCGGTCTCCATAAGTATAGAATTCGCCAGAGAGCTATGCCAATTCCTTCCCGCCGATATGGTACAATAAGGCTAGCAAGCGAGAGGAGGCGAGGCGGCATGACGGAGGTGTATCCGCACTACGAGGATGCGATATTGACGCGCAATCTAAGCCATAAGAAGTTTTCTTTCTACATAGGGCTTCACACGCATGGAAATTATCCGATCCATCACCATGAACAAATTGAATTAAGCGTTGTGCTGGAGGGGAGCGGCGTTACATTCATCAACGGGTCCTCCTACTTGCTCAAGCCGGGAACGATGCTGATCATACAGCCTCATCACTTGCACAACTTCAGTACGGCGGGAGATGGCCGGTTCGTTCAGCTATGCTGTATGCTGGATATCCGTATTCTGGCGGAAGGGTTGATGGAGCCCGATTTGCGCGGAATTCTGAGCAAGCTCGGAGACGAGCTGTCCCCTGTGCTGGAGCTGGACAGCGACAGCTTTCAGCTCATCCGCCGGCATCTGTTCGAAGCGTTGGATGAATTCAACGGTCCCGGGCTCGGCGGCAACTGCATGATCCGTTCGAAGCTGGTAGAGGTTTTCATTGCGTTCATCCGGCAGCATTCGCAGCTGCGCGAGCTGTGGCACCCTCCGCAAGTCGAGCAGAAGATCGATGATTGGAAGCTCTTGCAATATGTCAATACGCATTACATGGAAGAACAGGTTACCATCGATTACGTAGCCGCATTGTTCAAATGTAGTGCCACCTATATCAGCCGGTTGTATAAGGCTCAAGTCGGTCAAAGCTTCTTGAGCCATTTGCACGAGTTAAGAATTCGCAGAGCCTTGAGCCTTCTCGCCGCCACAGAAATGAAAATTTCCGATATTGCCGCTGATACCGGCTTTGAGTCGCTCCGAACGTTCTCTCGGGTGTTCCGAAACTTGAAGGGGATGACCCCCTCCGAGTACCGTCATTCTTTAGCAGAATTGAAAAATAGAGGCCAGTGACCTGCAGTTCCGGCGAGGAACATGCATGCCATTGGCCTCTTTGTGTTAGAATCGCCGATCAGTACGCATAACGGAAAATATCCGTCGTGCTTATATAGTAGAGATTGCGAAATTCGTCCTCGATCAAGCGGACCTTCGAGTTAGCCGTGCTTTCTATGGTCGTGACCGCTTTTGTTGTCGGATGGATTTTGAAGAAATAGGTGCCTTTGATGACGCCGTACACATAATTGTCCTTACCCGTTACGAGGGACGCATCGAGTACAATCGCGGAGGATGCGGTCGGTCCGTAGTTCACGGTCGGGAACAGGTTGCTGCTGTATACGAACGTGCCGGTCGAAGGATTATAGATCAACAGATACCCTTCCGCCATCATTCAGATGTTGTTGTCGGGACCGACTGTGATGGCGGTAATCGCCGCGATGCCAGAGACGGGCAGATTGATGACGGTGGATGTTCCGGCGGCAATGTTGTATTTCAATAGCTTGGCGCTGGTTTCGGTAGGCGCTATTCCTAATCCGCCGGAAATCGAGGTGCCTCCGTATACGTAGCCGCCTTGGTAAGTAAGCGCGATAATGCTCTGGTTATTGACGATATTGCGCTTCACCGTGTGCACGCCGGTCGACGGATCGTAGATTGTGAGCGCTCCGCCAAGCTCGCCGTAAGAGGGCACGGAGCCGATGAACAGCTTGCCCTCGGCGGTCACCATACTGCCCGGACGATCCTGCTTATTGCTCTTCAGATCGAACAGCTTGACCGGATTCGTCCCGATTGACCAAGGCTGGGAAGGGTCGTGCTCGTAGAGATACGCTTCCGGATAAACCCCGTAATAGATTTTCCCGTTCAGCGTCGCCATGGCCTCCGTCTGTCCTACGCCCCGCTCTATCGTAATCTGATCGGATCGCATCGATGTGTACATTCCGGTGCCGCCGGTAAGGAAGCCGCTCGTGTATATTTTATTGTCCGGTCCCTTGATCAGGCTCTGAAGAATGTTCGGGGTTTCCGTGATGCCCGTGACGTATTGGGTCGTGACCGTCCCGTTCTGGAGGTTGTATTTGGCTACCATAAGTTTTCCCATGCTATTCTCAATGCCCACCAGTGTATAGCCGGGATAGTTCGTCTGGTCCGTCAATTGGATAAGTCCGAAATCCTGCGCATTCGGGAAAGGCACACCTAGCGACGTGTACGTTTTGTTGGCGATATGGTAAGTGTGCAGTACATTGTCCTTCGTGAAATAAACAACCCCGTTGTGTACCGAGGACACCAGACCGGAGCTTACCTTATCGATCTCCGTTTCCTGTGTCACTACTCCTCCCGCAATATCGAACACGATCGTTTTGTAGCTGGGCAGCACTCTGGCGAACAGCTTGCCGCCCTCGATATCCAGGTTATAGACGAACGACTCGGAAGCGTAGCCGGCCGGCAGCACATTGCTGCTTGTTCCTGTAGCCGGATTGTACTTGATCAGGTGGGCATGGGCGCCGATTCCGGCGTAAACCATGTTGCTGGCCGGATCGTACGCGACACTCCGAACATATTGTTCTGCCGATACCAGGGGGCTGGAGCCCAGCTGCGTATAGCCGGAGCCTGGCGTATACTTCATCAGCTTCGAATTCGGGAACGATCCGATATAGACGGAGCCGGACGGGCCGGGAGCGAGCGACCACAGGAACGGCTGCCCACCGGCTTGCCCGAGGTCGACAACGCTGGATGCGCCCGGCGTATATTGGAACAGCTTGCCGCCGTTATACGTGCCCGCATAGATTTTCCCGTCAGTGGCCTTGGCAATTCCCCATCCCCCCGCCGCCCCGGGCAGCGCGTAGGTGGTCGCGCTTAAAGTATCGATATTGATCGAGGCCAATCGGGCATCTGTGCCGGCCGCTCCGTCCACTACGGCATAGATCGCATCCTTATTGGAGCCGTCCTTGCCGAATGTAGCGGAATGGATCGCCGTGCTTGTGATTTGCGTCCCGACATTCATCAGTGATTTGGTTATGAAGACTTCGTCCCAGTAGACGGTCCCTATATTGGCTCCATTGGAGTATAGCATGGCGGTCACGTAAGCTGTTCCTGCCGGCGCTACACCCGAAGTCTTCAGATAGGTCCATTGGTTCGCGGGGGCGCTCGACGTGACATAAGTCGTGCCCAGGTATGTTTTCGAGCTGTTCCAGAAACGCAGATACAGATCGGCGGCTCCGCTCTCGATATACGCTCTCGCATAGGTTACATAAGTGGTTCCCGCCAGAGCCGGCAAGTAGTCGCTTTCAATCCCGTATGCCGTTCCCGCCGCATTATCTTCGATTTTCGCGCTTAGCGTGCCTGAATACGCGTGATTCGAGGAGGCGGTGATGCCTCCGGTGCCATACTTTTGCGTCCACGAGGTTAGTCCGGACTCGAAGCTGTAGTTGGGGACCAGCAAATCCGCCGCGGAGGCGGGAGGAAGGCAGAATAGCATGGCCAGCAGGCTGATGCCCCAACTGGCTGACACAATCTTGGCGATAACTCGTTTCATTAAGGATACCTCCTTTAATAGTAGGATGATGAAACAGACCCGCGTCCTGAATCGCCCTTCCGGCGGGATAAGCGATGCTGATCTGCGGGTCTGGGTTCAAGCGGAATCAGTCGGTTTTAAATGCAATTTTTTTGCCTAGCGCGGTCGAGATTTGCTCCGCGTACGCTTCGAAAATAGCCCGGCCCTTGTAGGTATCCAGCAGTTCGTTCAAATATTTCGGCCAGTTGCTCGAATCCTTCTCTTCCATCAGCACTTGAACTTGTTTGGCCCGCATTTGCGTGCGATAGGCACCGATATCCAAGCCGACCGGAGGCACTACATTTGTCCCCAGCACGTAGTACTTGTTCTTCGCGATGGAGGCGAGGATGGCACGGTCATGATCCGTTTCCCGCGGGTCGACGATTTGCAAGCCCAGCGCTTTCGATGGATCCTTGACACCCAGGGTAAAGACGCTGCCCCAAACCTCGGTGAAGTTCCCATTGTCGCCGATATCTTTTTTGAATGCGTCGGGGATCAAAGTGATTTTATTGCCTTCCCGTTTGTAATGGACGCCTTCCTTGCCGAAGTTAGCCAGCAAATACCCCTCCGTGCCGGATAGCCATTCCAGTATTTCAAGCGTGCGCTCGACTTTCTTCAAATCCGACTTGGCGGAAAACATGAATGGCGTACCCGGCAGCGGCTCATAGGTTACCGGAATGTCTCCGGCAATGTGGAAGGCGGCGAATTCAGCCTTGGCATTGCCTGTGATCTCGCGCGTTTTCTTCTGCACGCTGTTCGTTGTGTTGTCAAAAGCGGCATCCCGGGTGCCGGAGAAGAAAATGCCGGCTTTTCCCGCCTGCACTTTGTTGATCTGATCCCCGGGCTTATTCAAGAACCAATCCGGATCCACGATGTTCATAGCCAACATTTTGCGCACATCCTCCAGCACTTTGGCCGTCCGCGAGTTGGATCCGCTGTCGACGAAGTTGTTGCTCGAGTCGACCGCGAATCCAGGCGTCATCCCGTTCTTGAACCATTCCGGGAAGTCGGCGGGAACCGAGTTGCCGCCGGCAGCCGTCGTATAGCCGTACGTATCGTTCTTACCGTTTCCGTCCGGATCGTTGAATGTAAAGGCTTTCATTACGGCGATCATTTCGTCATAATTAGCCGGAACCTTCAGCTTGAGACTGGGATCCTTGGCATTCAGCGCGTCGATCCAGTCCTTCCGAACATAATAGGAATTGTACCAGTTTTTCTCGAACGGCACCGGCGCGCGCATGAACTTGCCGCCTACCTGGTAGCGCTTGAGCTCGAGCTCGGACACCCACTTGAAATAATTCGGCATCTTGGCCGTCGTAACCAAGTTGGTCATATCCATGCCTACCCCGTCGGCGATGTACTTGGACGTGGCTGTCGCTTCCGGATGGAAGAAGTCCGGCGCAGAGCCCGAGGCGACCAAGGCGTTCAGCTTGTTCGTGTAGTCGGTGCTCATCACGACATAATCCAGCTTGATCTCCACGTTGAACTTCTCTTCGATCGTCTGCCTGATGAAATCTTTGTCCCGGGACGGGAGCGACGAGGCAGCGGTCGGCACGCTAATCATCCAGTTTAAAGTCAATTTTTCCTTGGCCGGTGTAGCCGGGGCCGCGCTCGGATTCGAAGAAGCGCCCGGGCTGGCCGTTCCTTTCTCCTCTTCTTTCCCCCCGCATGCACTCAGCAGCAGGATGGAGACCGTCGACATGACGATGACCTGTTTCAACTGTTTTTTCAATCCATTGACCTCCTCAAATGATTTTCAGCGGTAATTCAACCTAAAGATAAATCAATTTTCACACCCGTATTAGTCAAATCCTAGCGCAGGTCAGACAACATTATCGCTGTCCCTCACGGACTTACCGGAATTTATTTATGGGATTGAAAATGGCTTTGTCCCGCCCTGATATGTCTAAATCGCCCTTCCGATTGCCTTTACGATGAAAACGAGGTGTATGTATTCCGGGTCATCTCAAATAACAAAAATGGAGGTTTATTGATGAAACGAACATGGTTTTTTTCCAAAACGTCACTATTGAGCTTGGTTTTCAGCATCTTCATGTTAATGTTCTCCCTCCCGTCCGCTTCCGCAGCCGACTTGCTGGTGCCCAACTACAGCTTCGAATCGGGGCTGGCCTCTTGGACGCAGAAGTACGGTACCGGAGGCATAACGTCCTCCACGGATCAGGCTTTTACCGGCGCCAACAGTCTCAAGATTGTGGACAATGTAAGCACAGTCGCCTACGGAATCGAGAGCGACTACTTGCCGGCTCTGGCCGGGACAACCTACGTAACCTATGCGAGAGCCTACATCGCAAGCGGAGCCGCCGATCTGTATCTGCGCTTCTGGAACAGCTCGAAGACGTACCTGGGTACGACCTATGTTTCGAAGAGCACGCCCTCGAATGAGTGGACGTATCTGAAGGCGACCGGCGCGGCGCCGGCCGGAACGGCCTATGTGACCGCCATGCTGTACTCCAGCGGGGCGAATATCGGAACGACCTACTGGGACGATGTCTTCCTTACCAAATCGCTGATGAATGTCGGGACGCAAGTCACGAGCACCTCGATCCATTCCGCTACTTTCGGCAAGGATGGCTCCAATAAGGATACGATCTACGCCGTTGTGGATGGGGCGACAGGCGTCAACGCCCGATTGGCCGCTATCAATGTCGATACGCTGAGCGCAACCACGTACACCTTATCGGGAGCGGGCGGCGGATGGGGCATTACGAGGGCGACGGACGGAAAAGTTTATGCAGGCACCTATAGCGGCGGGAAGCTGTTCCAATACACGCCGGGCGCCTCCGGCGCAGTCGATCTTGGTCAGGCAGGCGGACAGTCGTTCCTGTGGTCGCTCGCTCCGGGCTTATCAGGCAGCGTCTATATGGGGACTTTCCCGAGTGCGAAAATTATGAAATTCACGCCAGGCTCCGGGTATACGCAAATCGGACCCAGCCCGATCGTCTCGGGCGAGCAATATGTGCGCAGCGTGGAATACGATCCGGCGAACAATACCGTTTACGCCGGAGTCGGCGCTCACGCCCATCTGATCAAGTACAATATCTCCTCCGGGACCGGCGTCAATGTTCTGCCGGCCGGCTATGCCTCCGAGGAGTTCGTCGCCAATCTGGATATTGAGGGCGGCAAGCTGTTCGCCAGGCTGATCCCCAGCTACAAGACGGCCGTCTTCGACATCACGGGAGGCGTCGTCACGCAGGATGCGGAGATCGATAAGGTAACCTCGTCCATTGTGTCCGAAGTTCGCGGCGGTCTGGTCTATTTCACGAAGGATCGGGTTCTGCACACATACGATATCGCCAATAAAACCTATACCTCGCTCGGAGTGCCGTTTCCGAACACATTCGATTTCGCTTTCGTGCAGTTGGCCGATCAGACGAACTTCCCCGGCTACACCCTGATGGGCATCTCCAACTTTATGGGGCAGCTCGAGGTCGCCAAGTACAATCTGCAGACCGGCACCGTTACTTCCGCTTACCTTAGCAACATCTCCGAGTCTCCGACTACGTTGCAGAACATCGTGAAGGGGCCGGACAACAAAATTTATACAAGCGGCTTCCTTACGGGCGGAACCGGGATCTACACGTCCATGCGGTCGGACCAGATTGAGGTGAAGCGGGGAATCGGACAATCCGAAGGCATGGTGGTCCATAATAATAAAATCTACTACGGGGTATACCCCGAATCGATCATCTATGAGCACGATCCATTCGCTCCGTGGTCTTACTCGATCATTACCCAAGGCACGAATCCCAACCGATTATTCGATCTGCATGCCGACAAGCAGGACCGGCCGGTCAGTATGATCAGCGCGGAGGGCAAAATCTTCATCGGGACCGTGCCTACCTATGGCGAACTTGGCGGAGCGCTGACAATCTACGATCCGTCGACCGGTGTACGTACGGTGAAGCGCAATATCGTCAATAACCAGAGCGTCATTTCGTTGGCCTATAAGGACGGTTATATTTACGGAGGCTCCTCGGTATCGGGAGGACTGGGGGCGGCCCCGACGGAATCGAGCGCCAAATTGTTCAAGTACAACATCGCGGCCGGGACGACAACGCCGATCAGCTTGCCCGTGTCCGGACTCGCCGCAGTGACTTCGGTAATCGTCGGTCCCGACAATAATATCTGGATGATGGCGGAAGGGTATCTGTTTATTTATAATCCTTCGACCGGCACGTTTGCGTACAACAGCAATCTCTTCCCGTCCGTAACCTACAACCCGACCGCGGCTTCGACGATCATCTTGGACGCATCGCTGGTCAACGCCAAGGACGGTTATGTGTACGGCGTCATCAAAGGCACTTATTTCTTCAAAATCCATCCGACGACGAAAGCGGTCACGACCCTTGAAAGCACGGCGAACGGCAAGGTCCGGCTGATCGAAGACGAGTTCCGCAATCTGTACTACATCGGTGGAACCGATATATACCGGTATGCCTTCTAGGAAGGTTCATCCGCGGCTTCAAGAAAGTCGTCGGCACAACGCCGGGCAGCTACCGCAAGAGCGAGCAGGAGCGGGCTCGGGGAAAGGCATTGCAATAGCAGGATACAGAGGTGAAAAAGGAGTGGGCGAGCAGCCCGCTTCTTTTTCATATATCAGCGACGGAATGGGACGATCATGGATCTATGTAGACGAAATTCGAATCATTTGTTACGATAATGAGTATCATTATCAATCTCGTTCGCGAGAAAATAATGCAGCTATGCAGATTAGGTTCCTTAAATACTGCATTAACGAAAGGTCGAGCTACATGAATCAACCATTCGGATCCATCGGTCCTGGCCACGATAATCGGAGCAGTGGGGGAGACGTTCTTTTTGTTCCAGTAGAAGTGATGGAATTCAGGCATACCGCCCGATCGCGCCAACCCCTTGCCCTTACGCCGGCTTCGGACACGATGTGGATGGTGGCAAGCGGGAGCGGCAGCCTGCAAGTCGGCAACCGTCGGCATGCCCTGGCGGGCGGAACGGTTGTAGTCTGCCCGGCTCATTCGCCACTCGTCCTTCAATCCGATTCCGCCGATACGATTCGCGGCTACCGAATAGGCTTCCGAGCGCTTGGCCTCCAGGAAGCCGGGGAGGATCGCCCCTGCCCCTCTCCACTGCCCGTCCCTTATATGAACAAAGCGCCATTTCGCGCGATCGAGCTGGGAAGCGAACTCCATGCGCTATGGAATAGCGGGCAGGCTCCTTACAAAATGCTCGCCTGCTTCTTTGACCTGCTGCATGAGCTTAATGAGAACTGCAGCCGCTCGGAGCCGGACAACAAAATCGAGCGGACGACGGCCTACATGAAGGAGCATTACGATGAAGAGCTGAGCCGGGAGCTGCTGGCCAATGTGGCGGGGGTTAGCCTGGATTATTTCTCCAGCTGGTTCAAGAAAGAAACCGGACAGACATACACCGATTATTTGGCGCGTATCCGCATCGACAGAGCTTGCGAGCGGCTGCTGACCTCCAAATCGCCGGTCTGTGAGATTGCGAGAGAGGCGGGCTTCAGGGATGAAGGCTATTTCAGCCGCAAATTTAAAAAAAGAATCGGTGTCGCTCCAAGCGCCTACGTCCGCATGCCTAAAAAAATCGTTTCGCTATCGGCCAACTGCACCGCTTTTATGCTAAGCTTGGGCGTCGTTCCGGTAGCGGCGGTCGTCAGTCCGTGGATTCATCGTAAATTTCAGCGTTATTTGGCGGAGACTCCGAAACTGGCCTATGCCGAATCTGCGCTCGATACCGGTCTGTTGGGGCAAGCCCATCCGGATCTTTTTCTTTGTTACGATCTGTTGGCGGAAGCGGATATTCTCAGGGATTGGGCTCCGGTCGTGCTGTTGAAGCTGGCCGACCTGAGCTGGCGGGACCAGCTGCTCCTGATCGCGGATTTAACCCAATCGACGGAGAAAGCCCGGGTGCTGTTGAATCGTTACGATGAAAAGGTGGCGAGCTGCAGGGAGCAGCTGGCGGATGTAATAGGCGAACACGAGACCGTGATAAGTATGGAAATTTTTCCTCATCATATTTATCCTGAATTTCGAAAGTAGCCTTCTCTAAAAAATTAAAAGGGCTCCGAATCTTTGGTAGAATGGTGTTTGTCGAGAACACACACCCAAAGAGAGGAGCACCTTTTAGGTGAAGTCTACCACACCCGTCAGCAAAATCAAGAGTGAGTTTTCGCTTCAAAACGCCTCAAGCTTCGGAGGCGTTAAAATCTTTTTGGCTTATCTCGAAAAAATTAAGCTTGCAGAGGCCATGCATGGTTTATCCGGCGGAAAAGCACGCAACGCCGTTTTCCCCCTGCCACGCATCTTGCTCTATCTGATCATCGGCTGGATGCTCGGCTGCGCACGGATTTTTCACTTCCGCAAGCTGCAGCACGACGCGCTGCTCGGCCGTTTTCTGGGCGGCCGCCTGCCTCATTACAGCTTGCTGTACAAAGAGCTTGCGCGTCTGGGCCGATCCTGTCCCGAACTGCCGATGGAACTTCGCAAGCTGAATCTGGAAGTCATTCTTCCCTGTCTCCCTGACAAGCCGATCCTCGATCTGGATTCCTCCGTGGAGACGGTATACGGGGAGCAGGCCGGCGCCGCCAAAGGCGTCCATTCACATAAGCCCGGGCGCCTTAGTTACCATCCGCTGCTGGCTTTTGAAGGGAATCTCAATGCGAAACTGCGTCCCGGCAACACGCATTCCATGACCGACGCGGTTGACTTCCTACAGCAGACTTTCGAACTGCTCGGCGATCGACAAGTCGCATACGCCCGGTTCGACAAGGGCTTTGGCGGCAAGGATTTCTACCGGCTGTGGGAAAGCCGCAAGATCGGCTATGTCGGCAAACTCAAATGGACCAAGCGACTGGCGGCCGAAGTCGCGACTTGCCGCTACTGGACGCGCTATGTCGACGAGGACTGGATCATTGAAGGCATTACTTTGATCTACAAAGCAACGTCATGGAAAAAGTCCCGCCGCGTAGCGGTCATTCGCAAAGCGCAAGTGTGCGTTGACGGTCAACACCGCATCGTGTTTGACGAAGTTTGGCAATACGAAGCAATCGTAACCAACCTGGAATGGGAACCGATTGATCTGTGGCGCTGCTACAACCAGCGCTGTTGCATGGAGAACTACATCAAGGAAGCCAAGGACGGCTTTTCCATCGACCGCATTGCCACTAGCGAATTTGAATCCAACGAACTCGATCTGCTAATCAAGCTGCTGGCCTATAACTTGTTCGAGCGCTTCAAACGCGATTGCTGCGAACCGGTGCATCGGGGATATACGATTGCCAGATTCCGGCCGGAATTCTTTCATTGCGCGGCAACGCTCGTTCGTCATAGTCGCTCTGTCGTGCTCAAACTAATCAAGGATTTCGCCGGCCGCCATGCTTGGAAACGGATCGAAGCCAGAATCACGCAGTTGGAATGACGACCACCAACATTTTACATGGAAAACGACAGCGCCTCTTCACTGGGGAGGGGGTAGTTATACCCATGTGGATAATTTTCCGAATTACAATTGGGTTTACTCCCACTTATTCACAGCCATTCAACCTCTCTTAAACTATGATCACCCCATTTTTATGCGCTTTCGAAATTCAGGTAAAGTGAAACTTCGACATACAACAGAGTCGGTAGGGATGCTTTTGCCTTTTGTATGTATAACATAAAAAATAATTATTTCCAGAAATAGGTTTGCCGTTCTGGGGTATTTGTGATAAATTGGAATTAGAGGGGGCTTTATGGAACCCTTTAAACCATGGAGAGGAATGATAGATGTGTTGCGTAGTAAGTATCTAGTTGGTCTTCTGATTGCTTTATTTTTCACGGTTTTTTCAAGTCAGATTTTTGCAGAATCGAATCAAGCCACAACAAGTGACAGTGCATCTGGAAATTTTGAGTACGAAAAAAATTTGCAATTTAGAACTGAGTTTGGGTTCAATACAGCTAAAGAATACATAGAGGATACGATTAAAAATGAGAAAGTTGGGAAATATTATGTGTCATTGACTGAAAGTGAAGAAAAAGAGATGGACCTACGAATGAAAATACAGTCAGAGGTACCGGACATTCTAAAATTTATTAAAGAGGATCTAAAGTATCAGGTAGATGGACTGTTCTTTGACAATATCAACGGGGGAATTTTGAATATTGGCTTCAAGGATCTTGAGAAAATAGATAAAGAATCGATTAAAGGTTTTGTATCCGAATCAACGAGACTGAAGTTATATCAAGTCAGATATTCTGAGTCAGAATTAAATGCACTTACATCAGAAATAAACAAGATTGTTAAAGACATACATGCCCAAAATATTAGTATGGTTTCTATTAGTCCAAGTCCTATCACTCAGAAGGTGGAGATCGGAGTAGAAGACATTAGTTCGATTTCTAGACTAAAAAACGCACTCTCTGAGATGATTAATGGCTTCGAAAAAAATATGGTTAATATTTCGTTGGGAAGCAGAGGAGAGTTTACTGCTTTTGATAGAGCAGCCGCTAGGTTTCGGGCTGTTCCAGGTGGTGCCCAAATAGGGTTCAGTGGCTCAGGTTTCTGTACTAATGGGTTTACTGCAAAAGATGATAGCAACTACTACTATATCTCTGCTGGTCATTGTATGGGGTACGCAGGCCAACAAGTTACTCAAAGTTATATTCTTCCAAACCTTGTTGCATACGCGAATAGGGAAAGTTTATATTGGGCTACAACGGCTGACGCTTCAGCAAGTACTATTGATCCATCAAATGCTACATCCTGGATTATGAATGCAAACTCTGGTGGATTAATCAACAGTCAAAATAATTTGATTGTTGCTGAACAAATTAATGAGTTTGTTGGAATGGGCGTATGTATGTCACTTGGACAAACTAACTCAAACATTTGTACAAGTGTCTCAGATCTGAATTTTAACGGAAATATAGGTTTATTTAATTGGTATACAAGTTATCGGAAAGTATTATATACTTCTGTTGCAGGAGACAGTGGTTCCCCAGTCTATGTATCGTGCTTCGAATGTGGAAACTATGTCGCACTGTATGGAATGGCTACAGCGAATGACGGTAGTTCTGGCGGCACTTATGTGGCATATATTGGAAATATTAAAAACGAGCTTGATGTAGAGGTTGTAAAGAATAATAATAATTCCATAACTTATACTCCTTTTCCGTAGAAAAATATGAGTGTAGTGGTGAGGACAATGATGAGGATAACTAAAAGAGTTTTACTATTAGGTGGATTGGCTATCTATATTATGGCATGCAAATTATTAGCAAGGTTCTATTTGCAAGAATATTATAAGATAGTTTGTTCTATAGTCTACTTAGTACCCATAATTCTAGTTGTCCTAAAATTGTCTAGAAAGAGTAGTAGAAAAATAAATATTGTTGATCTTACCTTATTTGTAGCAGTACTCACTCTTTCAATAATTGCTTCAGATTACTTTATTGATAATAAAACTGGGGATTTTACGCCTAGGCTTGAATAAAACAAAAATTTGGCCTCCAAGAATAGTTGGAGGCCTTTTTTTGCTTGCTTATTTTTAGTGTCACGAGTAACTAAGTAATTATCTTTAACCTGAATTTCGAAAGTACTGCCCAATAAAAATATAAAAAGGGCTCCAAATCTTTGGTAGAATGGTGTTTGTCTAGAACAACATCACCCAAAGAGAGGAGCACCTTTTAGGTGAAGTCTACCACATCCGTCAGCAAAATCAAGAGCGAGTTTTCGCTGCAAAACGCCACGAGCTTCGGAGGCGTCAAAATCTTCTTGGCTTATCTCGAAAAAATCAAGCTTGCGGAGGCCATGTGCGGTCTATCCGGCGGCAAAGCACACAACGCCATTTTCCCCGTTCATCGCATCTTGCTCTATCTCATCATCGGCTGGATGCTCGGCTGCACACGAATTTTTCACTTTCGCAAGCTGCAGCACGATGCGTTGCTCAGGCGTTTTCTGGGCGGCCGTCTGCCTCATCACAGCTTGCTGTACAAGGAGCTTGCGCGTCTAGGCCGTTCGTGCCCGGCGCTTCCGAAAGAGCTGCGCAAGCTGAACCTGGCGAGTATTCGTCCCTGCTTGCCCGACAAGCCGATTCTGGATCTGGATTCCTCGGTGGAGACGGTGTACGGAAACCAGGCCGGCGCCGCCAAAGGCGTCAATTCGCATAAACCCGGCCGCCTTAGCTATCATCCGTTGCTGGCTTTTGAAGGGCAAACCCATTTGAATTTGAATGCACGGCTTCGTCCCGGCAACACGCACTCTTCCACCAATGCCCTCGACTTTGTGCAGCAAACCTTCGAGCTGCTTGGCGAATGCAAAGTCGCGTACGCCCGGTTTGACAAAGGCTTTGGCGGCGAGGACTTCTACCAGTTGTGGGAAGGCCGTAAGATCGGCTACGTCGGCAAGATGAAATGGACCCAACGCCTCGCAAACGATGTGGCGGCTTGCCGCTCGCTACTGGACCCGCTATGTCGACGAGGATTGGATCATCGAAGGGATTACCTTGATTTAGCAAGCTACGTCCTGGAAAAAGCCCCGCCGCGTAGTGGTCATTCGCAAGGCGCACGTGTGCGTTGACGGTCAGGACCGCATGGTGTTTGACGACGATTGGCAATACGAAGCGATCGTGACCAACCTGGACTGGGAGCCGATTGATCTGTGGCGTTTTTACAATCAACGCTGTTGCATGGAGAACTACATCAAAGAGGCGAAGGACGGCTTCTCCATCGATCGCATCGCCACGGGTGAGTTTGAAGCCAACGAACTCGATCTGCTGATCAAGTTGCTGGCCTATAACTTGTTCGAACGCTTCAAACGCGATTGCTGCGAGCCGGTGCATCAGGGCTATACGATTGCGAGATTCCGACTGGAGTTCTTTCATTGCGCGGCTACGCTCGTTCGTCATAGTCGATCGGTCGTGCTCAAGCTGATCCAGAATTTCGCCAGCCGCCACGCGTGGAAACGGATCGAAGCCAGAGTGGTTCAATTGGAATGACCACACCAACATTTTACATGGAAACCGACAGTGCCCCTTCACTGGGGAGGGGGAAGTTATCCGCTAGTGGACAATTCCCCGAATTTCCGTTGGTTCTTCTTCCACTTATTCACAGCCATTCAACCGCTTTCGGAGGATCCTCCCGCAGCCTTATGCGCTTTCGAAATTCAGGTTTATGTCTACGGGGATTCGTGGGGCAAAGGCGGCGAGGTCCTCTACCAGTCGCTCCGCTTGAAGCCTCCGCAAGCCATGATGCACAACGGGGAAGCCATAAGCCGCTACAAACGCATTGCTCTGGAAGAGCTGCCCGAGTATGCGGCGGATCATCTATTTGTCAGTGTGAGGAACGTGCCAGGGAGCAGCAAACATGCCAACACAATTATGAGCAGCGCTGTTTGGAGCAGTCTGCAGGCGGTCCGAAACCGCAAGGTTTACGAGGTCGATTCGGATATGTTCTACGGGTTCGATCCGATCTCGCTGGAGGCGCAGCTTGAAGAAGTGTTCAAATGTTTGAACTCGAATTTGTCCAAGCCGTATCACTAATAAATCCATGGACGGCCCAAGGGGCACCCCTGTATAATCCTTGATGATAATGAATATCAATATCATTCAGGAGGGTGTCATGAGGAAAGTAAAGAAGCTGTTGGTTATCAGTTTGGCGTTGATTATAGTCGGAGTTGTGCTGAGCGCTTGCGCAGGGGAGCAGAACGTACCGTCATCCGCAACGAAGATGTACAAAACTTCCACCGGTGAAGAGCTTGAAATTCCGACGGAAGCTAAAAAAATAGTCGTCGTGTCCCGGGCGTATTTAGGCCATTTGCTCGCGCTCGGCATTAAACCGGTCGGAGCACCCAGCGACGCTTTGGACAACTCTTTCCTTGAAGGGATGATCGACGGCATTGCCGATGTGGGAGCCGGACAGCCGTCAGCCGAGAAGATTCTGGAGCTGGGCCCGGACTTGATTATTGCGTCCTCTATTCCCGATGCGGATTATGAAAAATATCAAAAGGTTGCGCCGACCATTCGGATTCCTTGGGGCGTTTATGATTTTCGCGAGACGCTGCAGGAGCTGGGGACGATTACCGGCAAGACGGCGGAGGCGGAGAAGTGGCTGAAGCAATTCGACCAGCAAGTCGCGGAAAACAAAAAGAAGCTGGCCGGTGTGATCGGCGACAATGAAACCGTTGCGATCATGGAGATCAACTCCAAAGCGTTCTACGTATACGGCGATAACTACGGACGCGGGGGCGAAGCGCTCTATCACTCTCTGGGGTTGAAAGCTCCGGACAAAGTAAAAAAGGAAGTGATCGACGGACCCGGGTGGGCCGCGCTTTCGCTGGAGACGCTGCCCGCATTTGCCGCCGACCATATCGTGCTCAGCGTATTGGAAAATGCGGGGGCCAACGGGGATTCCATATTGAACAGCGCCATCTGGAAAAACCTCAAAGCGGTCCAGAACAATCGAGTTTATCGAATTGACGCGAAGTCCTTTTACAATTCCGACCCGATTTCCGTGCAGAAGGAAATGAATATTCTGGTCGATATGCTCATCAAGCGCAAGCAGCAATAGTTTCATTCAGATTGTTGCGGTCGAGGAGTCATCATGCTATTTTCCTTTCGTTCCAAACATAGATCGCCGGTTTCCGCCGTTGTCCCGTTCCGCAGCCGTCCGTGGGCGGCGACATGCATCTTGATCGGCGGGTTGGCGGCGCTTGTGATCGGCATAGGGGTATCCGTCTCGTTCGGCGCGGCGGATATTAGCCCTTTTGTCGTATGGGAGTCGATTTTCTCTTTCAACCCTTATTCGAACGAGCATCAGATCATTCGGGAGCTGCGACTGCCGCGTGTGCTCGGAGGCGCGCTGGTCGGTGCCGGCTTCGCCGTGGCGGGGGCGATGATGCAAGGGATGACCCGCAACCCGCTGGCCGACTCCGGTTTGCTTGGGCTGAATGCCGGCGCGGGCTTTGTATTGACGCTTTGTTTTGCTTTTTTCCCGGGATTGCCCTTTTTGTATTTGATCCTGTACTCCTTCGCGGGCGCAGGGGTAGGAGCCGGACTTGTATACGGTATCGGCTCGTTGGCGAAAGGCGGATTGACGCCGGTAAGGCTTGTGCTGGCCGGCGCTGCTCTGAGTGCGCTGCTTGGCGCATTGAGCGAGGGGATCTCGCTTTATTACGCCATCGGGCAAAATCTGGCGTTCTGGTATGCCGGCGGTACGGCGGGAACGACGTGGCTGCAGCTGCAAATCATGCTGCCCTGGATGGCCGCAGCCATCGCCGGAGCGATCGCCCTGTCGCGTTCGATTACGATTCTGAGCATGGGAGACGACATCGCCCGGGGACTGGGGCAGCGCACGCAACTCGTCAAGCTGGCGGGAGCCGTCATTGTGCTCATTCTGGCCGGCGCGGGGGTAGCGGTTGTCGGGGCGGTAGGCTTCGTGGGCCTCCTCATTCCGCATCTGACGCGAAAGCTGGTCGGGGTGGATTATCGGTGGATCATCCCTTGCTCGGCGGTTCTCGGCAGCCTGCTGGTCGTCTTCGCCGACCTGGCGGCCAGGACGGTCAATCCCCCGCATGAGACGCCGATCGGAGCGATTATTGCGCTCATCGGGGTGCCCTTCTTTCTGTATTTGGCACGTAAGGAGAGGAGGGAGCTGTAAGGATGGAGCAAGTGTCTTCTTCAGGGAGCGAGCGCAGCAAGAGAAAGCGCGGCATCATCGTGATGCTTGTGCTCGGCGCTCTTATCGCGCTCACTTTTCTGATCAGCATGAATATGGGCTACACCCGGCTTTCCCCATTGGATGTGCTTCATACGCTGTTGGGTGGGGGAACGGCTAAGCAGCACCTGATCCTGTTCGAATTTCGCCTGCCGCGCATCGTCATCTCGCTGCTGATCGGCGCCGGGCTGGCCGTATCGGGCTGCGTGATGCAAGGCATTTCACGCAATGCTCTGGCGGACCCGGGAATTCTGGGCATCAACGCCGGGGCCGGATTGATGGTTATCCTTTATATTGCATTTTTTCCCGTCGCTTCGGCGGCATCTGTATTTTTGCTGCCCTTGCTGGCCATGCTCGGCGCGGGATTGACGGCGACGCTCATTTTCAGCCTGTCGTACGAGCGGCATCGGGGCTTGTCGTCGACGCGCCTGCTGCTGACAGGCATCGCCGTTGCGGCAGGGATCAGCGCCGCGATGATTGTGCTGGCGCTGCGGCTGAGCCCGGAGCATTACCGGTTCGCGGCGACATGGCTGGCAGGCAGCATATGGGGGGCGAATTGGAAATTCGTGCTGGCCTTGCTGCCGTGGATTGCCGTGCTGCTGCCGGTTGTATTCTACAAAGCCCGGGTGCTGAACGTGTTGAATTTGGGCGAGGAGACGGCGATCGGACTCGGAGCGCCGGTGTCGAGGGAGCAGGCGAAGCTGCTCGCGGCCGCGGTCGGATTGGCGGCGTCCTGCGTGGCGGTAAGCGGGGGCATCGGCTTCGTCGGCTTGATCGTCCCGCATCTGGCGCGCCGTCTGGTCGGACCGAATCACGTGCGGCTGCTGCCGGTCTCGGCGTTGGTCGGAGCGCTGCTCGTTATTGCGGCGGATACGCTCGGACGTTGGATATTGCAGCCGTCGGAAATTCCGACCGGAATCGTCGTTGCCGTCCTTGGCGCACCTTATTTCCTGTACTTGCTGTCCAGGTCGAGAGCGTGACGCGCGACCGGCTGCCAATAATGGCTTCATAAATAGAGAGAAGGGGAGGAGGATATCGATGCTGCGCCGGTTTTATGCTTATTACCGTCCCTATAAGGGACTGTTTATTCTCGATTTCAGCTGCGCGATCTTCGCCGCTCTTCTGGATCTGGCTTTCCCGCTGGCCTTGAACCGGGTCGTGGACGATCTGCTGCCAAGCGGCAACTGGCTCTGGATCTTCTATGCCTGTCTTGGCCTGCTGGGCATCTACTTTGTCAGCGCCGCGCTGCATTACGTCGTCACGTATTGGGGCCACATGCTGGGCATCAACATTGAGACGGATATGCGCAAAAAGCTGTTCGAACGGGTGCAGAAGCTCTCGTTTGGCTTTTTCGACAACAACAAGACCGGACATCTCGTATCCCGGATGACGTCCGATCTGATGGACATCGGAGAAATCGCCCACCATGGGCCGGAGGATTTATTTATCGCCTGTATGACGCTCGTCGGCGCTTTCGGCATTATGCTGGGCATTAATTGGCAGCTTGCGGTGCTGACATTCGTCATCGTGCCGCTGATGATTTATTTGTCGCTGCATTTCGGCCGCAAAATGTCGGCTGCCTTCAAGCGCATGTTCGCCGACATCGCCGACTACAACGCCAGGGTCGAGAACAACATCAGCGGCATCCGCGTCGTGCAGGCGTTTGCCAACGAGCAGCACGAGATTGCCCGGTTCAAGGAAAACAACGACCGCTTTCGCCTGACTAAGCTGATTGCCTACCGCATCATGGCTTGGAACTCGTCGCTCAGCTTTATCCTGATGAAATTCGTCTCGCTGTTCGTCCTCGTATGCGGGACGTGGTTTGTCATCGAGGGAAAAATGACTTACGGCGAATTTATTGCCTTCATCATGCTGTCCACGGTATTCCTCGGTCCGATCAAACAGATCAACTCGGTGATCGAGACGTATCCCAAAGGAATTGCCGGATTCCGGAGATACTTGGAGCTGCTGGAAACCGAACCGGACGTGGCCGATGCGCCGGATGCCGTATCCGTGCGGGAGCTGAAGGGAGAAATTCGTTTCCATGATGTAGCCTTCGGCTACAAGAACAAAGAGGGCGTGCTGAAAGGCGTCAACTTGTCCATTCGGCCCGGCGAAACGGTTGCGCTTGTAGGCCCGTCAGGAGGGGGGAAAACGACGCTCTGCTCGCTGCTCCCTCGCTTCTATGATATCGACGAAGGCTCGATCACGATCGACGGCATCGATATACGCAAGATGACGCTGGATTCGCTTCGTTCGCATATCGGCATCGTACAGCAGGACGTGTTCCTGTTCGACGGCACGATCCGGGAAAATATCGCCTATGGCAGGCTGGACGCCACCGAAGCCGAAATCCGGGAGGCGGCGCGGCGCGCCCAATTGGAGGAGCTGATCGCCTCGCGGCCGGAAGGGCTGGATACGCTGATCGGGGAGCGGGGCGTGAAGCTGTCCGGCGGGCAGAAGCAGCGGCTCTCCATCGCGCGGATGTTCTTGAAAAATCCGCCCATTCTCATTCTGGATGAAGCGACATCGGCTTTGGATACCGAGACGGAAGCGGCGATTCAAACGGCGCTCGCGGAGCTGTCCCACGGACGGACGACGCTGGCGATCGCCCACCGTCTGGCGACGATCAAAAATGCGGATCGGATCGTCGTGGTGGCCGACCAGGGCATAGTCGAGCAAGGCAGTCATGAGGAACTCATATCGACCCAAGGCATCTACAGCCGACTGCATCAAGCCCAGTTTGGAGCCTAAGCGGGGAAATTCACATCAATGTCATTGGAGGCGACCATGAACGAGCCGTTGGAACTGTACGACTTGACGATTGTCGGTGGAGGCCCCGCCGGTCTGTACGCCGCATTCTACAGCGGGATGCGGGATATGAAGACGAAGCTGATCGAGGCGAAAGAGGAGCTCGGAGGCAAGCCGCGTATTTATCCGGAGAAAATGATATGGGATGTCGGGGGCGTCACGCCGATTCGCTGCGATCGGCTGATTGAGCAAATGATTCAGCAGGCGCTCACATTCGAGCCGACGGTCGTGCTGGGCCAGCAAATCAGCGGGCTGGAGCGGCAGGAAGACGGCACGCTGATCGTGACGGCGGAGACCGGCGAGCGGCATCATACCCGCACATTGATTTTGGCGATCGGGTACGGGGTGTTGAAGGTAGCGAAGCTGGAAATCGAAGGAGCCGACCGCTACGAGGTGACGAACTTGCACTATACGGTGCAGGAGCTGGAAGGATTCCGCGGCAAACGCGTGCTTATATCCGGAGGCGGGGATTCGGCCGTGGATTGGGCCAATGAGCTGGAGTCTATCGCTGCGCATGTGACCGTAGTGCACCGACGCGACAAATTCGGCGGACACGAGAAAAATGTGAGGCGGATGATGGAGTCATCCGTGGATGTCCGCACGCCGTACGCGCTGACTAATCTGTATGGTCAAGGAGACCGCATCGAATCGGTATCGATTGTGCAAGTCAATTCGGAAGGCGGCCTGACGGACAAGACGGAACGGCTGGAGGTGGACGCCGTGATCGTCAATCACGGACTCCGCGGCGATTTCGGCCGGATTGTCGACTGGGGGCTGGATATGGGGCCTTGGAAAATTAACGTAAACGAGAAGCTGGCCTCCAATTTGCCGGGCGTATTCGTCGCGGGGGATACGGCGAACCATCCGAGCAAGCTGAATTTGATTGCCGGCGCGTTCACGGACGCGGCGCTGGCGGTGAACAGCGCCAAGCTGTATCTGGAGCCGGAGGCGCCGAAGGTGGCGTACGTCTCCTCGCACAATGACCGGTTCAAGGAGAAGAACAAGGCGTTGGGCGTGGCCAATCCGTAAGCGCCCGTCGTCGTTGTCGGAGGAGAAGGAGCGGAACACGGAACAGGTTGGCGGAAAAGGAAACAAGCCGGGAGCAGCGCAGTGCGGAGAACGATTCCGACACGGTGCGGGATGCTCCCGGCTTGTTTCGTCAGGCGTCAGACGTCAGGCATAAGGCGTCAGGCGGGCGATTGCGCGGCGGCCAGACGGCGGAGCGTCTGAATCGCCAACAGCAATGCCCGCGGCAGATGGAACGGGTCCTTGACCGGCAGCGTGCTTACTACAGGCTCCATCGGCTCCCCGTAGCGGTCGAGATTTTGGCGCCATTCGCCGTGCTCGAGGTTCGGATAGCGGGCGAAGCTGTAGTCGTGCACCTGCCAGTACCAGTCCAGGCACCAGGACTCGCCGGACAGCTCGTAGGCGCGGAGCAGCGCGTAGAGCGTCTCGGTCGCCGGCCACCACACCTTGGAGTCGGGCTTGAACCAGGCCGGAGGGCCGCCGTCGAGGTGCCGCGCCAGGAAGATGCCGCCGTATTCGCTGTCCCAGCCTTTCTCGAGATTCCAGCGAATGACGTCGAGCGTCTGCCGGACGCGTTCGGGCTGCGAGTAGAGCGTGTAGATGCGCTCCAGAAACCACATGCTCTCAATCGCATGTCCTGGGATGTATGTGCGACCGGCATCGGTGGAGGCTAGCGTTCCGCCGGGCTGCACGTATTCGAACAGCACCCGCTCCTCGGGATGGACATGCTCAGTCATAATCGTTTCCGCCGCGCGGAGAGCTTCCTGCATGATGTCGTCCCGCTGTGTCAGCAGTCCGAGCTCGTAGAAGACAAGCGCGTAAATCATGAACGGGCCGTGAGCCTGCAAGCCTTCGGGGATCGGCAGCGGGGCGGTCGGCAGCGTCTTGTGGTCGTAGAGCAGCGGCAGGACGCGGGCGTAGTTGTCCAGCGCGATCTGCAGCGCTTCGGCGGAGCCGGTCGCCCGCGCGTATTCCGTCATCCCATAGGTGACGAAGGCGTCTACGTAGATGCTCGTCGTCGGATCGGCGATACGGCCGTCTTCATGGATGCGGAACACCCAGGCTCCATCGTTGTTGCGGCCATGCTTGAAGAGCAACCGGGCGATACCGTGGGCGGTTTCCAGCCATTTCGGATCTTGGTCCAAGTAGTTGTGGATCGCGGAAAACGTCCAGAGTGCGCGGCCTTGCGACCAAATGATTTTGTCGGTGGAGATGACGGCGCCGTCGTCGCGGATGATATTATTGATGCCGCCGTGCCGATCGTCGATTGCATGTTTCAGCCAGAATGGCATCACTTGCTCGAACAGATGCTTCTCGTAAAATCCGAGCAGCTCCGACCATGACATCCGCTGCGTGTTCATGGGTTGGTCTCCTTTCCAGGTGCAGACTCGTACAAAAGCTGTCCATTCTTGTACACGGTCTTGATCGAGATGGAGCGGCCGTCCCAGTGGAACAGCGTCAGATCGGCCGGGACCCCGACGGACAGCCCTGCGGATAAGCCGCTAATGCCGGCAAACTCGGCCGGATAACAAGAAGCCCGATTCCAGGCTTCGGCCAGCGGGCACAGCCCGGAGCGCGCCAGATGGGCGATGCCGGCGGGAAGCATCTGCGCCGAACCGGCCAAGTAGCGCTCGTTCTCGGCCATATGCAGCTTGCCGCTCGGCTGCAGCACCACCTCACCGCCGATATGCGTGAGGTAGCGGCCCGGAGGCATGCCGGCCAAGTGGGCGGCATCGCTCACGAGGAAGGCGCGCGGTCCCTTGATCCGCAGCGCCACCTTCAAGAACGCCTCCGGGAGATGAAACCCGTCCGCGATCAAGCTGGCCCACAGCCCGTCCTCGGCGAGCTGGTCCCAGATGTAGTTCGGATGCCGCGGCAAGGTGAGATGGGCGGCGTTGCCCAGGTGCGTCGACAGTGTCGCGCCCGCATGCACCGCCCGGCGAATCTGCTCCGACGTCGCGGCCGTATGGCCGATCGCCACGCGAATTCCGGCGCTCACACAGCGGCGGATGAACGGCTCGGCGCCGTCCCATTCGGGCGACAGCGTGAGGAGCCGGATCCGGCCGCCGGCCGCTTCTTGCCACCGCTCGAGCTGCTCCCAGTCTGGCGGACACACGTAGTCGGCCCTATGCGCGCCGCGCGGTCCGTCCTGCGGCGAGATGTACGGGCCTTCCAGGTGGAAGCCCGGCATGCACGCGGTGGCGAGCGGGTCCGCTTCGCAGACGGCGGCCAGCGTCCGCAGCAGGGCGGTCGTATGCGCGTCGCTGTTGGTGATAATCGTCGGATAGAACGAGGTGACGCCTTCCGCCGCCACCAGCCGCACCAACCGGCTGACTTGCTCCCGCTCGAGCGGGAGCGTGTTCAGGTCGATGCCTCCGTAGCCGTTGATCTGCAAATCGACCAAACCCGGGCCGAGGAAGGGGAGAGGGGAGCGAGCGGTTAGTGCCGCCACGTCCGCACTCGAGCCCATCCCTTCGTCGATGTCCGCCCCGGCTTCGATTTTCGCGATTCGCCCCGATTCAAGCTGCAGCCGAACCGGTTCACCGGTCTCGTAATGCCGGCCTTTTATCGTAATCCGTTCGCTCGTACTCATATCAGCGTTCGCCCAACCCGTATGAAGCCGCATCGAGATACAGCGTACAGTGCGGGTGCTTCCGGATGATCGTCGCGGGACATTCGGTTGAGATCGACCCGTCAAGCGTACGGTGCACCGCTTTCGTCTTGGTTGGTCCGGGGACGATGCCGAAGGCGTAAGTGCCCGACATCAACGAAGGTACCGTCAGCGTAATCGCGTGCGTAGGTACGTCCTCCAGCGTCTCGAAGCAGCGGTCGTTCACCTGCTGCTGTCGGCAGACGGCGTCGATCTCGACGATTTTCACTCGCAGGGGGTCCTCGAAATCCGCCACAGGCGGGTCATTGAACGCGATATGGCCGTTCTCGCCGATGCCCAGGCAGACGATGTCCATCGTCGCCTCAGACAGCAGACCAGCGTAACGCCGACATTCCTGCTTCGGATCCGGGGCGGTCCCGTCGATAACATGGTAGCGCCCCGGTTGAACGCGGCGTACAAGGCGCTCGCGCAAATAGTGGGAGAACGAGTGGGAATCCTCCGCCGAGATGCCGATGTATTCATCCATGTGGAAAAGGGTCACGCGCGACCAATCGATGCCCGACGCCTCGGCGAGCGTATCCATCAGCTCGTTCTGCGACGGAGCCGAGCCGAGAATGATCCGGACCTCCGGCTGCCGCGCGAGCAGCTCGCGCAGCTTGGACGCGACGGCCGTACCGGCGGCAAACCCCATCTGACCGCGTGTCTCGTAAACTTGAACCTGAAGCGAATCTACTAATTCCAATCGAAGAAGTGTCATCATACGTACCCGTTGGCGAGCCAGCCGCCGTCCACTTTCAGAATCGTTCCCGTCACATAGTCCGAGTCGGAGCTGGCGAGGAATACCGCCGGCCCGACCAGGTCGTCCACCTCGCCAAGCCGACCCGCAGGGATACGCGCGACCATTCGCTCCGGCTTGTGAACGCCTCTCGCGATCAAATCTTGCACGATCTCCGTGCGGATAAAGCCCGGGCTGATCGCATTCACTTGAATGCCGTGTTCCGCCCATTCCACCGCCAAGTTCTGCGTCAGCTGCATGACGCCGCCTTTGCTGGCCGCATAAGCGGCCCGCTCGGGAATCGCCGCATGGGCGACGATCGAAGTGATGTTGATGATCTTGCCGCCTCGGCCGGCTTCGATCATATGCGCGCCAACCTGCCGGCAGCAGAGGAACGTGCCGTCGAGATTGATGCGCAAGCATTTGTGCCAATTGTCGAGCGACAGCGACTCCGAAGGCGACACCATCGTGATGCCCGCGCAGTTGGCGAGGATGTCGATCTTGCCGTAGGTTTGCAGCGCAAGCTCGACCATCCTCCGCACATCGTCCTCGCTGCCCACATCCGCCGCCACCGAAATCGCAGAGGAGGAGGTGTGCTCGCGAATCCACCGCTCTTGAACCTGCAGCTGCTCCAGCGTCCGGCTGACGAGGACGACGTCGGCGCCTTCCGCGGCGAAGCCTCTGGCCATAGCGCCGCCGATCCCGCGGCCGCTGCCGGTGACGAGGGCGATTTTTCCTTTTAGCCTCACGCGCGTCCACCTCCAGCAGTAGTTGTCGATTCGGGCGAAGCCCAACGGTCGTTCGGCACGAGGGGGAACCAGTCCGGACGGGCCGGATCCCGGTCGTACGGATAGCCACCTAACTCACGGTACAGCTCGGCGTACTCGGCCAGCTTCTCGCGATCCAGCTCCACACCCAATCCGGGTCCGTCAGGCACGCGAATCGCGCCGTTTTCATACCCCATTTTCCCGCCGACGATCAAATCGTCCACCAGATGGTGATAGTGCGCATCCGCCGCAAACGCCAAATTCGGCACGACGGCCCCCAGATGAAGCATCGTAGCCAGCTGAATGCCGAGCTCGCCGGAGGAATGGACGGCAATGCCGTACTGGAACGTCTCGCAGACGCCGGCCGCCTTGATGCAGGGACGAATGCCGCCCCAGAACGTCGTGTCCAGCAGGATGACGTCGATCGCCGGATCGAGAATGTTGGCCGCCAGCTGCTCGAAATTGACCACGACTGTATTCGTCGCTGTTGGAATCCGAACCATGGAACGCACACGCCGCATTCCGTTCAAGCCCCAAGTCGGATCCTCGAAATAATCGTTGTTCAATCCTTCAATTGCCTGTCCGAACCGAATCGAATCCTCGACGCTCAGTGCCGCGTTCGGGTCGTAGCGCAGCCGGTCCTTCGGAAACGTTTCTGCCAGCGCCTTGTAGCACTCGAGCTCATAATCCGGATGAAACACGCCGCCCTTCAGCTTGTGAGTCGTGAAGCCGTACTTCTCCTTCAGCTCGCGGCAATGCTCCACCAACTGCTCGACAGTTCGCACTTCGCCCAGCCCGCTTTTCTCATGAGGATGGCGAAAAAACAAGTAGCTGGCAAACGGAACCGCATCACGTACGCGTCCGCCGAGCAGCTGAGATACCGACACGCCCAGCTTCTTGCCCATAATGTCTAAGCAAGCGAACTCAATCGCAGCATGCAGCTGCGTCCGGTTGTTGTACAGGCTCGCCGTCGGGTTGCAAATTTTGTACCGCAGCTCTTCGAGCTGGAACGGATCATGGCCGATCAGGTACGACTTCAAGCCATTGAACGCCGCCTGCGCGCTTTCGCCGCCGCCGCCCATTTCCCCCAAGCCGGTAATGCCTTCATCGGTCTCCACTTCCACGATCGTACGGACGAAGCGGCCCCAGTGCGCGCCATTGCTGTGCCGAAGCGGCGCCTCTAGCGGTACGGTGACGGTTGTTGCCTTGATGTTCGAAATTTTCATTGCGACAGAACTCCTCCCATGGGTATCGTGCAGCGCTCTACATCTAGTCGGTAAAATAGTGCGAAAATGCCTCCCGCAAGCTCGGCAGCTCGGTATTCAACTGGCCGAAATGCTGCTCCAATAGCCGTACTGTCGCGGTCTCGTCTTTCGACTCGATGGCGGCGAACAGCTGCTCATGCTCGGCCAGCACCCGGTGCATATCGTGGAATTGCTTCAGCGCGAGATAGCGAAGCCGATTCAGATGCGCCCGCATGTGGTAAATAACGTTCAACAGCGTGCTGTTGCCTGTCAGCTCCAGGAGCATCCGGTGAAACGCCTCGTCGAGGCGCAGAAATTCGGTGATGTCCTCCCTGGCGGCAGCCGCGCGCTGCTCCTCGAGCAGCTGGACGATTGCCTCCTTCTGGGTGCGGTGCACCTCCGCCTGCCAGACGCGGGCGGCGATGCGGAACGCGCCTTGTTCCAGCTGCTCGCGGATAAACCGCGTCTCCGTTACCTTGCGCTCGGAGATGTAGGCGATGCGCGTGCCCTTCTGCGGCAGCACGTCGAGCAGCTCCTCGCCGACGAGCAGCCGGATCGCTTCGCGGATCGGCGTGCGGCTCACGCCAAGCGTCTCGGCGAGCTCGTTCTCGTAGATCATCTGGCCAGGCTCCAGCTTGAGCGAGACGATCGCTTCGCGAATCGAGTCGTACACCTGCGAGCCGAGCGATTTTCTAGGCAGCTGCGGCGGCAGCGGGGATAACGATGACATGCGGCTTGTTCCTCCTTTGCTTCGGTAGTGTATGGGTGGACTGCTTGTGATTCGAGTATACTTGTGTACTTGTATACAAGTCAATGGAGTTTTGGTTCTATCCCCATCATTTTGATACAAAAAAACGCTTCCGTTAGGTTCCTCCAAATAAGGGCTCCAGTGTCCGGATACTTGGCGAAGTTGATCGTTTTGCAGCAAATAAGGTCCCTGGTGTCCACCAAATTTTCCGGTTAAAGCCGCACTCTGTACGACGAAACCTGGGTCCTACTAACAGCAACCCAAAAAGCGGCTCCTCGGTCCGGTAGACCAAGAAGCCGCTCTTTCTGCAGAAGCGTCGCGCTTAACTTAATGATGAGACTCGTATACTTGCCCCGGAATCCGATCCGGCCAGTTGCAGACGCAAATATATTCGAAATCGACATCCGAAACGCAAGTAGCTTGATGAACCACATTCCGCGGAATGTAGACGACGTCGCCCTTTTCCACCTCGTGCGTTTCCTCGCCCAGTCTGAGCTTCGCCTTGCCGCCTAGTACGATATACACTTCTTCTTCATCGTCATGCATGCCCTCCGACGTGGACTGTCCCGGCTTCACTCTGACATAATTGCTGGAGATCGTTTCCGCCTCCGCCTCCTCCAGGAACGTGACGCCTTCTCCTTCATACCCCGACAGCGTAGAGATCTTCTTGACGAATGCTTTAATCATCCTGCTTCCTCCTGTCCCTTTTGAAAGGATCTTTGATTTACACGCTAATTATAGCGAAGGAAGCGGTCCGGCAAAACGAGCTGGAGAGACACGTTTTCTCCGTTCATGTCCGTCCGTACAGGCTGATGGGCATACCCTTGCCTACTTTGAACTCTTGTTGCTGGCTTTCCGGTACGCTTGCGGAGATTGGCCGATCTTCTTCTTGAAAATGCTGCAGAACAGCGCCGGAGAGGCAAAACCAAGCTGGTCGGAAATCGCCGTGATCGTATGATCGGTCGTCCGCAATCTCTTTTTGCCTTCCTCCACGCGGGTATCATGAAGCTTTTGCTGGAACGTCGTGTTGTACATTTGCTTCAGGATCCGGCTCGTCTGACGAGCGCTCAGATGAAGCTCCGTCGCCAGCTCCTCCAAGGTCAGCTCGGACTCGTATCGGTCGAAAAAAGCGTCGATGACCAAGCTTCGACTGTCATCCGGCACGCGTCTCGGCAGTTGATAGCCGGAACGAATTGTAGGGGCGCCGGCACGGAGCAGTTGGATCATGATTTGATTGAAGTAGGATTGCAGATTGGAGTAATAGCCAAGCGCCGGCTGCTCGATTTCCCGATTGATGCGGTCCAGCAGCTCGTTGCTGCCCGTATCCGGCGCGTAGAAGAAGCCGATCTGGGATAGGGCGCTCTTCAAGCTCACTTCCTCGCTCGCGGGGAAGGAATCGTCGTAGTCGTGCTCCTCGACCCAGTCGAACCGAATCGTGTATTTGCTCAGCAATCGCTGCCGATCCAGAACGATCGAGTGGTAGACGCCAGGCGGAATGACATAGAAGTGACCGCTCTGGAGCTCGATTTCCTCCTGTTCCAGCAGCAGCCTTCCGCATCCCTCGACAATGAAATGCACCTCGAAGTTGGAATGGTTGTGCTGGTTGAAAAAACGGGGAGCGGTTGTGGCGCGGAAGGAATCGTCCAAATAAATATCGAACCGCAGCCGGCCGATTCTCGTTCTGATGTTGTACGTCTCCGGGGATTCTTGATGCAATGCGGCCGCCCACCTTTCAGCTCGACTCACTCCTAGTTATATTATAACAACCTTTGCTGCTGACGGACATCGTCCGTTATTTCATGTCCTTGATTAGGCTGACCAGCCTGACATTTTTCCCCTATAATGAAAGAGTACCTTAGCAACCATTGAATCCAGGGAGAGCGAACGATGACGTGGAGCAAAAGGAAGAGCACGATCTACACGGAAGCTAAAAAGGCAGCAGCCCGGCAAAATATCGTCAAGTATGAATGGGCGCAGCGGCTTCGGGACGAGGCAGTGGAGATTGCCGAGCCGTATGTGGAAGCGGGCTGGGAGCGATTGTGGCAATCGATCCCGCCTTACACGCTGCCTCGCAGCTATGGCGTCAACCAGAAGCGGGGGAGCATCGTTACCGGTCTTACCTTGAATCAATTCGGCAATTACCCGTATCGGGCCGATCCGCTCGGACGTCCGTGGAAGCTGTTCGATCCGTCCTGCAGCATGTGGTTTCCGACGAACGATTTCGAAGCCTACTACAAGAGCGGGCTGGATGCTCACGGGCTTTTCCGCCCGAAGCTGGCCGATCGTTCCTTGCTGGTCAACACGCTGTATCCGGAGCGGGGACCGGAGTGGGGTGTGGACGACGGCTTCGGCTGGATCGATTCGGAAGGCCATGTGTTTACGTTTATTGCCCACTACATCCATATGTTTCTCTGGTATGGGGGAGACAACTGCCTCGTTACGGTTGGGCTGAAGGCGCTGAAGGAAGCTTACCTCTACACGGGAGATCTGAAGTATGCCCGAGCGGGAATCGTTTTGCTTGATCGCATCGCGGACGTGTACCCGGCTCTTGATACCTCGCTGCACAATCCGCAGGTTTTTTTGGTTTGTGACGGGGGGACGCCGGAGGGAAAAGGGAAAGCGACGGGCTCCATCTGGGAGACGTTTGTGATCAAAGAGCTGCTGTATGCCTATGATGCTTTCCTGCCGGAGCTGGATAATCCCGAGACGATTGCGTTCTTGAGCGAAAAGGCGGCGGTCTGTCAGCTGGATGTCGACAAGAGCAACGGGGAAACGATCCGCCTTCACATGGAGCAATCGATCGTTCGGCAAGTGTACCCGGCTATCCGGAACGGTCAAATTCTCGGCAATACGGGCATGCATGAGCGTGCCGCCGCACTGGCGGCCGTCGTGCTGGATTCGCCGCCGGAGACGGTGGAATGGCTTGATTTTGTTTTTCAGCCGAATGAAGCGGGGGACGGCATCAGGCAAGCCTTAGTGGACAAGGTCGACCGCGACGGGCATGGCGATGAATCCGCGCCTTCGTACAACTCGCTCTGGCTCGATTCGTTTGCGGAGCTGGCTGAGCTGCTCGAGGATTGCCGGCACTATAACCAAGGGGTTCTCTGGAACCATGTCAAATTCAAAAAGATGTTCGACAGCTTTATCCCGCTCGTTATGTTAGGCCGTTATACGCCTTCGATCGGCGATTCCGGGACGACTGGACAGCCTGGTCTGGTCGGGCATTCCGCCCGCCTGCTGGTGAAGGCGTTCGAGAAGTACGGCGACCCGATCTACGCGCAAGCCGCCTATTTGTTCGGCGGGAATTCGTGGGATAAGGTGCACGGAGGCATTTTCCAAGCGGATCAGGACGGACTGATTGCGCGTATGAAGGCGGCCGTGGCCGCTCAAGGGCCATTGACTCTGCCGAGCACGAATCTGAGCGGCTACGGGTTGGCGGCGCTGCGGGATGACGGGGAGCCGCACGGGCAAGGGACATGGAGCGGGCATGGGCAAGGTAACGGGCTGGCGCAAGGGGGTGGGCAAAAGGGTTGGCAAAGTCACGAGGACGGGCGTGGGAACGAGCAATTCCAACGCACCCTGTGGATGTATTATGGGCAATCGGACGGACACGGCCATGCCGACACGCTGAACATCGGCCTGTATGCGTACGGCTTGGATTTGATGCCGGATCTCGGATATCCGGAATTTGCGGACAAACGGGACATGCATCGATTCCATTGGGTGCGCAATACGATCAGCCACAATACCGTTATGGTGGATCGGCGGCAGCAGGCGGTACAGCGGGTGGCGATCCCGCTTCACTACGACGATTGCGGGCGGGTGAAGCTGATCGATGTGGAAGCGCCTAAGGCGTATCCGCATGTGCGTCGATACCGCCGGACGACGGCGATGATCCGTATCGATGACCGCGATTCGTATGCGATCGATCTGTTCCGCGTCGCAGGCGGGCGGGAGCATCACTTCAGCTTTCACGGGCCGGAGGGAGCAGTTGCGACGGAAGGGCTCGCATGCGTGGAGCAACCCGGCGGGACGCTGGCGGGGGCCGATGTGCCCTACGGCGAACGCGCGGACGACATCGCCGGACCCGGGTACAAGGGGCACGGGCTGCATTACTTGCAGCGGGTGGAGCGCGATGTGGCGCCGCCGGAGCAGTTCAGCCTCGATTGGACGGCGGTCGATACATGGCATGTCCATGACGCTGCCGTTGCCGTTGCTGACGCCACTGACGCCACTGTCGCCGCTGTCGCTGCTGATGTTCGCGCCGGTGCTGCTGTTACCACTGACGCTGCCGATTCCCACGGCGCTGCCGACCCGGCTGTCGCCGGGCCGATCCATCTTCGGCTGACGATGCTAGGCGCCTACGACGAGGTCGCTCTCGCCGACGGCGTCCCGCCGCGCAACAAACCCGGCAACCCCGCCAGCTTGCGCTATGCGATCGTTCGCCGCGGCGACGGCGAGGAAGAGCTGGATTCGCTGTTCCTGTCGGTGATCGAGCCGTATAGGAAGGAGCGGCGTATCGTTTCGATTGCAGCCGTTACGGCGGAGCGCGATTCCTACGGTGGAGGTGATCGGTCGGAGGCCGCTGCAGTCAAACTCGTGCTGGATAACGGCAGGACAGATTATGTAGTGTGCTCCACAGATCCGGACAGCATTTACTGGATTGACGGCAAGTTTGCGTTCCGCGGGTTTTTCGGCGTTTATGCGGAGGAGAGCGAGGGGCCGGTGTACGGCTATTTGCATGACGGCGATCTTCTGGGGCCTTTATCCGAACCGCTTCTTCGTCCGACAAAAGGGCGGTTGGAAGGGACTGTTGTCGATTTTACGAGGCAGCTGTCCATGCAAAATGAAATCACGGTCCAGATGGAGCTGCAAGGCTCCCTTCCAAGCGAGCTGATCGGAGTCAGTCTGTACGTGCAAGGCGATGGCGAAGGGAATGCCGTGTATACCATTCAAGGTTTTACTAGTATAGGAGAAGGCTTATATCGGCTCGATATCGGAGATTCCACGCTGATTCGGCGTTATAGGGAAGACAAGGCTCGAGAATTTATATACGACATCAGCGTTGGCGATGCGGTGGTCATTCCGCTGTCGCACAGCTGGGAGAAGGAGTGAGGGAACATGAAATTTGGTATGGCGCGGGACTTGATTACACCGGATATCGCGATGACGATGTCGGGATACGGCTCCTTTTACGGAAACACTTATCAGGGTGTGCACGACGATTTGTATGTGAAAGCGCTTTGGATGAATGACGGGAAACAGAGCGTGCTGCTCATCACCCTGGATTTGCTGTTCCACGACACGGAGCTGACCCGCTCGATCCAGCAGTACGCGCAAGAACGGTATTCCATTGCACCGGACAACGTTATTTTGTCCTATACGCATACGCACTCGGGTCCGGCCGTCCGCGGCTACGACCTGGGGCAGCATTCGGACTATTACGAAGCGTTTTTGTTGGAGCGGATCAAATCCTGCATCAACCGGGTGTTTCACAACACGTTCAGCGGGACGCTGTCTTATGGTTCCGTAGAGGGAGAATGGAATATCAACCGCCGCCTGAAGGTGGATGGCCAGTTCGAGAATCGCCCGAACCCGGAAGGCATCACGGACAATACGGTCCATATGCTGAAAATAACCGACGAAGCCGGCCAGCCGAGAGGCGTGCTGCTCAATTATGCGTGCCATCCGGTCACGATCCGGGATACGCCATACTTGTCGACGGATTTCCCGGGGCGGATCGGCCAGCTTCTGGAGGCTCGTCTGTTCGGGTTGACGTCGCTCTTTTTCCAAGGCGCAGGCGGCAACAGTCGTCCGATGGTGACGGCGAGTCACGGCGATTTTATTACTTGCACCTTCGACGAGATCGATGCGATGTCCACGGTGATGGCGAACAAAATTGCGCACGCGCTCGGCTTCGGCATCTTCGAACCGATCGAGCTGCAGCTCGCGGCCCGGCAATTCGAGATGGCGATCCCGCTCGAGCCGTTCGCCAAGGAAGTGTTCGAGGAAGCGGTAGCGAATGAGAGCAACATTCCCCTGATTCGCACGACGGCCGCTCAAGTGGTGGAGCACTACGATCAGATGGCAGACCACATGATGCTGCAGGGCGGCATCATCCGCTTGAGCGAGCAAGTGTACATAGCCGCGCTTGGCGGAGAACCTTGCGTCGAGGTGAAGCTGAATATCGCCCAAGCGTTTCCCGACAAAAAGCTGCTGTTTATCGGCTACATGGACAGCACCGCTTACATCCCTAGCGATAAGATTGTCGAGGAGGGCGGCTATGAAGCGGAAGGCTCCGTCATCGAGTACGGCTTGAAGGGGAAAATCGCGGTAGGCATTGACCGCGTCATTCTGGATGCGTTTCGCAAGCAGTTGGACTTGCTGGAGCCTTAACAATAGCGTTATGAAATCACCTTATTTTACTCGGAACCCGGGATTGGCGGAAAATAGCGTTACGGGATCACCTTATTCGTAGGAAGCTCAGGCATCCGGGGCGGTTTCGGGGGAAATAGCGTTACGCCATCAGCTTATTTTTCGGCGAAACCGCCATTCGAGACTAATAGCGCTATGGCATCACCTTATGGAAACACCTCAACCACACAGAAGCCTAAAAGGACGGCCTCCCGGATCATCAAAGCGATGACCCGGGAGGCCGTCCTTGCCTTACCGCACCAGCGGGACCAGCTCCCGCCGGCGGTTGCGGAAGGTGGCGAGCTGCCGCACTCCGATCGCGTGCAAGTAGTCGACGACCGGCTCCCAGTCGTACAGCAGCTGGTCGGGGCTATGCGCGTCCGAGCCGAACGTGAAGCGCACGCCCGCGCGATGCAGCCGCTCCAGCAGGTCGGTGGAGGGGAACCACTCGCGAGCAGGCTTGCGCGCTCCCGACGTGTTCACCTCCACGGCTATATCCGCGTCCGCGATGATGCGAACCGTTTCGTCCCACAGCTCGGTGAGCGGGTCCGCGGGAACGACCCCCAATCCTTTGACCGCATCCAGATGTCCGAGGATATCGAACACCCCGCAACGCGCCGCCTCCTGCACCAGCCGGATATACAGGGTGAACGTCCGCAGCGGATCGGCATCCGCCGCTTCCCAGCGCGTGCGGTTGAATACATGCAAACCTTCGAAGTAATGCACCGACCCGATCACATAATCGAGCGGGTACCCCGCATAAATCCCCCGGTACCGCTCCATCCACCCCGGCATGTAATCGGACTCCACGCCGATCCGGATATCGATCCGGCCGGCGTATTCGTCGCGCAGCGCCAGCATCTCCTCCACGTACCGCGGGAACTCGGACCGCGCCATCGTCATGCCGGGGGACGGGTGATCGTCCTCCAGGAAAAACAGCGGGCTGTGGTCTGACAGCCCGAGCTGGGTGACGCCGGCGGCCAACGCCGCCTCGATCATGTCGCGCATCGTGCCCTGCGCGTGCCCGCACCGCTCGTGATGCGTATGATAATCCAGCCTCATGTCCGCACGCTCCTCCCCATCGTCACCTGCACACTCATCCTTTGATCGCCCCAATCATAACGCCTTGCACAAAATATTTTTGCAGGAACGGATAGATGCACAAAATCGGCAAGGTGGATACGATGATAATCGCGTATTTCACTTGCATGATGGCCAAACTTTTCTCCTCGCTCATCAGAATCGAATCGGCCAAGCTCTGCGTATTCTCCACAAGCACCTTGACGAGATACAGCTGCAGCGGCTGGAGCTCCTTGCTAGGCAAATAAATCAAGGCGCTGAAGTAGCTGTTCCAATGCTCCACGGCGTAGAACAGGATCAGCACCGCGACGATCGGCATGGACAGCGGGGTCACAATCCTCCACAGGATGCCCATGTCGTTGGCTCCGTCGAGCTTCGCCGATTCGATCAGCGTGTCCGGAATCGATTCGAAGAATGTTCGGGCTATAATGACGTACCAGACGCCTACGGCGCCCAGCAGCAGCAAAATCCAGCGGGTGTCGTACAAGCCCAGCTTGTTGATCAGAATGAATGTGGGGATGATGCCCCCCTTGAACAGCATCGTGAAGACGATGAACAGCGTCAGGGGTACCCGGATGACGAAGCTTCGGCGCGACAGCGGGTACGCGAGCAGGATGGTCACGACAACGTTAATGACAGTCCCGACGACCGTGTAGAAAATCGTGTTCGCATAGGCCCTCCACAGGTCGGGATTGTCGGCTACCAGCTTGTAGGATTGCAGCGAGAAGCCTTTCGGCCAAAGCCACACCTCCTGCTTCGCGGCGGAGAGCGGGTCGCTGATCGACATGCTGAACACGAAGATGAGGGGGTACAGGCAAATGCCGATGACGCCGAGCATCAACACGGTAATCACGACATCCGCCCAATTCCCTCCGGCAATACGTTTAGTAGTCATGGCGAGCTCCTTCTTACCATAGCGAGATGGCCGTCCATTTTCTCGCCAGCCGGTTGAAGGTGACGATCAGAACGCAGTTGATGACCGCATTCATCAGGTCGACCGCAGCGGCGAAGCTGAATTCGCCCCCGACTAGTCCGATCCGGTAGACGTATGTGGAAATAACGTCCGCAACATCGTAGGTGGCGGGATTGTAGAGCAGTATAATTTTCTCGAACCCTACGCTCATCATGCGGCCCAGCTGCAGGATCAGCAGGATGACGATCGTCGAGGCGAGCCCGGGCAGCGTCACATGGAGCATCTGCTTCCAACGGCCGGCGCCGTCGATCTTGGCCGCTTCGTACAGCTGGGGATCGATGGCGGCGATGGCGGCCAAGTAGAGGATCGAGTTGTAGCCGAAGCTGGCCCAAATGTCGGTGCCGATGTAGATCGTGCGGAACCAGTCCGCCTCGCTCAGGAAGTTGATCCGATCGAAGCCGAGCACATCGAGCAGCGCATTTACGATGCCGCTGTTAGGCGACAGGAACGTCACGGTCATTCCGACAATGACGACGACGGAGATGAAATGCGGCATATAGCTCACCGATTGGATGAAGCGCTTGAACGCCTGGCGCCTCACTTCATTCAGCAGCAGGGCGAAGATGATCGGAATCGGGAACCCCCACAGCAAATTGTACAGGTTCAGCAAAAGCACATTTTTGATCAAGCGAAACGCATAAATGGAGTTGAAAAATTCCTCGAACCATTGCAGACCGACCCATCGGCTGTCCCAGATCCCCCTGCTCGGGGAGAAATCCTTGAACGCCATCAGGATGCCGTACATCGGGGCGTAGTGGAAAATCAGGAAATACAGAATGGCCGGGACCGTCATCAGCAGCAAGTACTTGTCCCGAATCCACAGCTTGCGGTACCGGCTCCAACCGGATTCCGGCTTCGTGAGCGGAGACAAGTTGCGAGTGTCGGTTATCATGGAGCGCTTCTCTCCTTAGGGAAGGGCGGCGCGGGCCAGAATGACGCAACCCGTCGCCGCCGCTTGGCTTAGTTGGCTGCCTTATTCGCCATCAGTCGGTCGTATTGGGCTTGACGCACGGCCAGCACGTCGGCGATGCCGATGTCCTTGATCTTCTGCGTGAAGCTGTCCCATTTGTCGATCGGCTCCTGGCCGAGAATGAACTTGGCGACCATTTCATCTTTGTATGTGGAAATTTCTGTAAGCTTGCGGTTCAATTTGGTGAACTCTTCTTCCGTAGGAATGGCGAACTCCACGACCGGCACGATGTAAGGCTCCACGAGCTTGGCTCTTTCGGTCAGCACGTCGTCCGTCAGCTTGAGCATCGACACGTATTCCTTCTTCATCACCAGGCTGTTCAGCTGCCAGGCGCCGATCGAGCGGATCGCTTCCACCGGTCCGAGACCGTTCGGGTTCTTCACCACGAAGTCCGTAAAGACCGGCTTTCCATCCTTCATCGTATACGATTTGCCTTCCACCCCAAGCGTGGCGCGTTTGGAATTCTCCATGCTGTAGATGACGTAATCCAGCCAGCGGAAAGCGATTTCGGCGTTTTTGGATTCTTTGTTGATGACGGCATTGCCGTTGGCGAGCCAAGTCGTCTCGATATGGCCCTTGTATCCGTTCGGCCCGGCCGGAGGCTTCGTCATCAGCCACTGCGGATTGGCTTCGCCGGATTCCTTCAGCTTGTTGTTCCACAGGGTGTTGGATTCCTGCCAGGCCAAGGCGGCGCCGGACAAGCTGCGGATGATCTTGGACGTCAGCTGATCCTTGTTGTTGACGGCGAACTCCATGTCGAGCAGCCCTTCCTTGATCAGCTTGTTCAGGAACACGACCATTTCCTTCGCCTTCGGATCGAGCCACTCGTATTGAATCTTGCCTTTGGCATCCGGGTAGTAGCCGTCGCTCGTGCGCAGATGCAAGCCCCAGGCGTTGCCCCAATAGTACAGCTGCGAGACGCCGTTGTAGTTGGTCATCGGGATTTCGTCGGCTTTGCCGTTGCCGTTCGGATCTTTGTCTTTAAACGCTTTCAGAACGTTGTACCAATCGTCGATCGTGTTAGGCTCCTTCAGCCCCAGCTTATCGAGCCAGTCCTTGCGGATCAGCCAGCCGTATGGTCCAGCGGCGACCTCCTCGTCCCGTGTGCCCGAGAGATGGTACGTCTTGCCTTCGGGCGTCTTCATCAGCGCGGGGAGCAGCGGCTTCTGCTTGAACACCTCCGCGGCGTTCTGTCCGTATTTCTGCAACAGATCGTCGAGCGGGAGGAGCAGGCCGTCCTTGCCGTATTTGTACATATCGAAGGATGTGAACATAATGTCGGGCAAATTCGTCCGGGCCGCCATCCTCGTCTGCAAGGCTGTCTGGTATTGGCTGTTCGGGGTGACGTCCCACTTGATCTTGACCCCCGTTACTTTCTCGATCTCTTGCCACACGGGCAAGTTCTGCGTCAGGCTCGCCGCCGCGAACGGATTGTCCGCGATCGCTACTGTCAGGGTGACCGAGCCGTCGGTTACGATCGGCATCGGGTTTTTCGGTCCCGAGGCTGCAGACGGTTTGACCTCAGCCGTCGGGGAAGCAGCCGGTGCAGAAGAAGCGCTCGGGTTGTCGGTTGAAGACGTGCAGCCTGCGGCTGCGATCGAGCATGCCAGCACTGCGCTCAGCGCGGTTGCGCTTTTTTTGTTCATGGAAAGAAACCCTCCTTATCGATTTACCAGTTCCAGGCGTTCTGCCACTCCGTCGATGACACCGTCCCCATTCTCTCTCGGCGCTCCGGAACGCCATGGCTTGGGGCCGGCAACCCGGACTCGAGCTCCGGATGCCCTTAGTATAGTGGGCCCTAGCGGCGAGGGTCTACGAACAATGCTTGTTGCCCGCCATTCAAAAATTGTCTTCGCCGCTCCCGGCTCAGGGAGCTCCTTTATATTGGCTTGGGGTGACGCCCATATATTTCTTGAACAGCCGGCGAAACGTAATATCGTTGTCGAAGCCGACCTTGTGCGCGATCTGCAGGATAGTCGCCTCCCCCGTCAGATGACGTTTGGAAGCCTCGATTCTGCAACGGTTGACGTAGTCGACGAAGTTGGTGCCGGTCTGCGTTTTGAAGTAACGGCTCAAGTAGGAGGACGAGATGCCGAACTTGTCGGCGACGGCGGTCAAGGACAAATTTTGATCGGTATAATGCGTCTCCAAGTAAGCTCTCAGCTCCCGAATCAGATGATCGTTGCGCTCCAGCCTGGCTTCATCGGCGAGCCGGACAGCCTCCTCGTACAGCCGCCGGATCGCTTCCAGCATGGCGTCGAGCTCGTCCTGCTGGAGCAGCTCGTTCCAGTTCACCGCCGGCAGCTCCGCGATATTGAGCTCCTCCAGCGCTACAAGCGCGACGGTCGCTACCCGGTAGCACAGGAAGCGGATGCTGTCGAGCGGCAGCCGGTATGTCTGGACCTCCGCGAGCACGATGCGATGCGCTTTCTCGACGGCAAGCGCGGCTTGGCCGTTCCTGATCGCGGCGATCAACTCATGCTCTTCCTGAATCGCCGCTTTCCAGTACACCGCCTCGGAGAACCGTTCCGCATACAGCGTCGAGCCTTCCGCTTGAATGAACCGGTACTCTAGCGCGCGGCAAGCTTCGGCATAGGAGAGATGAAGCTCGCTCAGACGTCTGGTCAGCCTGCCGACCCCGATGGCGCGGTACGCCACGGACATGCTGAGCAGTCCTTCGCCGATGCCGGCGATCGCCTCCTCCGCAGCGGACAAGCTCTCGGCGCTCAGGATGACCGCCTTCGTCTTGCCGTCCAGCTCGACCCAATAGTGGGTGACGAGGCTCGGGTCGAGCTTGCTCTTCAAGAGCTCCTGCAGCGTATCGGGCACAAGCTGCTCCTCGCTGAGCAGCAGCACGATACATCGGTAGTACTCGTGAGGAAAGGAGAGGTCCAGCAGCTCCAGCGTACCGGCCGTCTCCGCATGCCCCTTCTCGTCCCGGAGCAGCTTGGCGAGACAAGTATTCCGCGCGAACGGCTTATACAGCATAATCTCATTCTCGTTGCGGTCGGCATCTTTCAGCATCGTATAGATGGCGCTCTCCACGACCCGGAACTCGTTGTTCTCCTGCTCGGCCCCGGGCCTGCGGGAGCGGACGAGGTCCATGATTTGCCGGATCGGCCGGTAATCGCGGCTTGCCAGCATATAGGAGACGGTTATCCCGACGATCAGATAGAACAAGATGAGTGCGCCTGCCACGAGCCGGATGCTTTTCAGCTGGGCCGTGAGCGTGCTGGTCGGAACGATCAGCTGATATGTCCAGCCGTTGGCGCCTTCCTCGGATTGATAGAGGGTGTAGGCCGCTCCGTCGGCGGTCCGCAAGGCGCTTACCCGCGAAGTCGCTGGTGTTCCGTTCTGGAGATGCTCCAGCAATGCCGCGCGGATGGCAGGATTGTCGCGATACCCGGTGACGGGTCGGCCTTCGCGGTCGGTAATATAGACGCTGCCGTTCGATTGGACCAGAGCGGATTTGCCGAGCATGTCCTGAATCGTTTCCTCCTTGATGAACAGCAGCAAGGTCGCCTGGAAATTGGAGTCGCCCGGCGGCAGCGCGTGCATGTAAGTGAGCATGCGCTTCGATTGGTTCAAGACGCTCATTTCCTCCACCGGCAGCATCGTCCGGTTGTTCAGCCGCTCCAGCATGCCGCTCCAGTCGGAGGCCGCGAGCCGCTTGTATCGAACCAGGTCGGAGAAAAACCGTTCCCGGTTGTCTTTGCCGACAGTGGAGATGATCGTGTCCTTGCCTCGGAAGTCGACAGCCATCTCATCAATGAAAGGATAAGTAGCCTGGAAGATGCGCAGCTCCTGAATAATATTGAGCAGCAGTCCGATATCGAGACGGTCGTAGCCGAGATTGCCTCCTTCCATGTTCATCAGCTTGGTCGCCCAAGGGAAGTAGGAGAGCTGAACGGCGAACGTATCCAACACCTGAAAATTCCGGTTCAGCTCGGCGCGTATATCCGCTGCAATTCCGCTGTACGTGCCGTGTGTCTCGTTTTCCATCGCATGGGTCAGCCAGTAGTAGGAGGCGAGTCCGAACAAGATCATGGGCAGCGTGATGATGAGAATGTAGGAGTAGAGCACTTTGACGAAAACGGAGCCGGATCGGTCCCGAAAAAAGAGTGATTTCATGTCGTTCCCCCCGCTATTGCGATTTCTATATGGATGATGTGGATCGGGCTGCGCGTGGATAGCGTTTTCAGCAATCTATTCCATGCGCAAGCAGCGATTCCTGCCCGGCTCAAGTCCGTTTCGGCAAAAAAAGGAGCGACCGGCGAAAGGGATAAAATTTATATGACGTTCATCAATTTTTGTTCGTTGACCCGATGGAGGGTGCAGACTCATGATGAACTTGCGAGGCGCGGTTCGGTCCTAAGCCCAGCGAGAGAAGGGGGGCGATGCAGGCGGCTCGGAGGAGCCGATGCACCATTTCATATGAAAAAGGAGGACGTAAAGAAATGAATGCCAAAAGCAGAATGAAAGCGATCGCGATTGCAGTCTGGATTGCCCTCTTTATTGTAAGCGGTTCCACGAGTGTGTTCGAGCCGCAGCGGGCGTTTGCCGCCATGGGGAACGGTTTGAAGGGGGATTATTACGACAATGCGGATTTTACTAGCCTCAAGCTATCACGGACGGACGCGACCGTCAATTTCAACTGGGGCTCGGGTTCGCCGGACGCCTCGATCGGCTCGGATACGTTCTCGGTCCGCTGGACCGGCCAGATTCGCCCGCAATATTCACAGAACTACAATTTCTATGTTGCCTTCGACGGCGGCGTCCGGCTGTGGGTCAACGGAGAGCTTATGCTCGACCAATGGACCGATCAGACCGGCGCCGAATGGACCTCGCGCATCAGCCTGACGGCGGGCACGGATTATGATATCCGGCTGGATTATTACACGAATACCGGCAATGCTTCCGTCAAGCTGTATTGGTCCAGCTCCAGCCAGTCCAAGCAAATCATACCGCAGAGCCGGATGAGCGAGACGCCGCCCCTGGTCAGCGCCGGCAAGACGGCCACGTCGCAGAGCAATGAGAGCGGACGAGGCCCTGCCTACGGCAACGACGCCGATGCGACGAACGCCAGCTACTGGTCGGCTTATCCGTACACGCAGTGGTGGCAAGTCGATCTGGGTTCCAACTACGACATCAAGACGCTGAAAATCCGCAACTACGTCGACGGCACCCGCTATTACCGCTACAACATCCAGACAAGCACCAACGGCACCAACTGGACGACGGTGGCGACGAAGTCCAACAACAACGTGGCTACCGATGGCGGGGATACGTATTCGGTCAGCAGCGTGGGGCGATACGTCAGGGTCAACGTGACCTACAACTCGGCCAATATGGGCACGCATATCAGCGATTTCAAAGTGTACGGGTACAAGGAATGTACGCTTGAGCCCTTCCTGCTGACTGCCGGCAAAACCGCTGAGGTGGAGGCGCTGCCTTCTTCGCCGGGCGAACCGATCGTCACCTATACGCAAACCGGCCATGAGCCCCATTATGCGCTGGATGCCGACGCCACCAATAGCAATTATGCCAGTATTTCGCCTTATCAGCACTATTGGCAAGTAGACCTTGGCGATCAATACGACATTACGCAAATCAAGGTACGCAACTATGTGGACGGCACGCGCTACTACCAATACACGATTTATGTCAGCAAGGATCATTTCAACTGGACGGAGGTAGGCGCCAAAAACAATACAACTCCCGCCGCCGATGCCGGGGATACGTATACCGTGAATGCGACCGGACGATACATCCGGGTAATGGGCACTTACAATTCAGCAAACGCGGTTTTCCATATCACCGACTTCAAGGCCTATGGGTACCGGGCCAACACGCCCGTACCGCTTCCTGCGGTCAATCGCAGCGCGTTCGACATCATTCAATCCTCGGACCATAACGGTGTGAACGGCATGACCTTTATCCCCAGCCCGGATTCGACTCACGAATACGCGCTCGGCAATGATACGGATGCGGCCAGCGCCAAGACGGCAGGCGACTACTTGCGCTTCGACAGTCTCGATTTCGGCTCGACCGGCGCGAATCAGTTCATCGCCCGCGTCTATAATCCGAATGGGCCTGAAGGGGAGGAGCCGGAGAAGGTCAACCTGCAGGTGAGGCTGGACTCGCCGACGGGGACGCTGGTAGGAACGCTGACCGCCTTCAAGCAATGGACCCGGAACAGCACGCTCGCCGTCGATATCAGCAACGTGACCGGCGTGCACACGGTGTATCTGGTGATCGGGAACAATTCCGACCTGGGGCTCGGGATCAACTGGTTCCAATTCGCCAGGAAAGCGAGTCTCCCTACTCCGGCTCCAAAGCCGTCGCCGCTTCCGACGCCAGCGAACTATAACGCCTACTTCGGCAATTTGCATAGTCACACCGCCTTCTCCGACGGAGTCAGCGTGCCGGACGCAGCCTTCGATTACGCGAGGAACACCGCGGGCCTAGACTTTATGGCCGTCACCGACCATACCAATTTGTTCGACAATGGGTTCGATTGGAGCAAAAGCTTGGAGTGGCGGGATCTCAAGGCTTCGGCCGACCGGAAAACGGTGAACGGCAGCTTCGTGGCAATTGCGGGGAGCGAGGTGACCTGGTATCCGCCGGGCGGCTTCGGGCATATGAACACGTTCGCCATGGACGATTTCATCAACACGTACGATACGGGGTACAACACGGTCAGCAATTTCTATAATCAGGTCAAACAATACCCGGCGGCCATCGTGCAATGGAACCATCCGTGGGATGCGGATTTCAACGGGTTCGGCCCTTACGATGCGGACGTCGACAAGGTGCTCGACTTGATGGAGGTCCCTGCCTGGACGAGCTCGATCGACTACATGGGCTACTATGTGAATGCGCTCGATCTGGGATGGCATATTGCGCCAACCGGCAATCAAGACAATCATATCGCGAACTGGGGAACGCTGGACAACCGGAGAACCGCCGTCCTTGCGGAGAGTTTGACGAGAGCGCAAATTTTCGATGCGATCCGCCACCATCGCGTGTATTCCACGACCGACGCCAATATGAAGGTTATATACAAAATCAACGGCAGCATCATGGGCTCGACCTTGTCCAACCCGTCTACGTTGAATTTCAGCGTGAATGCGACGGATCCGAACAGCGGAGACAATATTAGCCGAATCGAGGTCTATACGGAAGGGGGCGCGCTGGCCGGATCGGCCAACTTCAACTCCAACAACGTCAATTGGACGGCTTTCACGATCACGAACAATACGAAGCGCTACTATTTCTTGAAAGTGATTCAGGCCGACGGGCAATTTGCGATTACCGCTCCGATCTGGACGGGGATTTAAGCTGCAAACTAAAACGGCAGCCCGCGACGAGATCGACTCTCGTCACAAGCTGCCGTTCTTTTATTGCCAATCCTCGTAGATCAATTCTAATGCCTGGCTGGATAACGTATCGAAGACGATCAGCGGCCGACGCAAATGCACATTCGGTACGCAATCATTGTAGGCGGCGATAAGCTGGTTCAGCTTCAAGAAAGAGCGGTCGGCGGTCAGAGCCATCAAGCGGGTGAGCTCCGCGCGAATCTCCTGCTGCAGCTGCAGCCAGGAAGGCAGGCCGTCCTTGTGATTGATCGAGCTATAGAAAGGATCGAACGCAGCAGTTTGAACGGACAATGTCAAACCTTCCGTTTCCCGAGCGGTGATGGTTTCCATTTCGCATGCCTCCCATGACTTGAACTAGTAATTCGCTTTGTTACTCTCAGTATAGCCCCTAGATCGGCTGAGCGACCGCCGCAATTATGTCCAAACCGGAACGGAATTTTGACCGAATAATGAACTTGCAGACCAACGGGATCGGTAGCTTGATATATACATATGCTTCCATCCACATCTGCATACTAATACAAAACGTCCCCTTCACCTGATGGTGGAGGGGACGTTTTGGCGTCTGCCAGTTAGCCGGCCGGTTAGAATTGGAAGTAGATGAACGTGTTCTGATCGCCCTTCAAGTAGATCATCAGGAAGACGACGATCACGGTGTACAGCACGGCGCGTACGGGTGCAGGAAAGCGGGTATGCCAGCCGCGGTACAAGCTCGAGGCGTTCTTGAACAAGAAGTACTCGCCGATATGAAGCGCGAACAGGAAGAGCACGATGTAGAAGTAAGGGAACAGCACGCCGTTAAATTGCAGCACTTCCGGCGAGAACATTTTGCGCAGCATGTGGGCCGCATTGCGGAGCCCTTGCACCCGGAACAGCACCCAGCCGATGCACGTCAAGTGGAAAAACACGAAAATCGTAATAATGTGATACACCTTGCTGTTGTCGATTGCTTGCAGGCCCAGCTTCTCCTTGAGCATCGTGTACAGCTTGTGCACGATGAGCAGCAGCCCGTGGTACATGCCCCACAGCACGTATGTCCAGGCGGCGCCGTGCCATATGCCGGAAATCGTCATCGCGATGAACAAGTTCGTGTATTGGCGAACCGGTCCTTTGCGGGAGCCGCCGAGCGGGATGTAGATATAGTGGCGAATCCAAGTCGACAATGTAATGTGCCAGCGGCGCCAAAACTCCGTAGCGTTCGTGCTCAAGTAAGGGGTGATGAAGTTGACGGCCAGCGTAATGCCGAACATGTAGCCGAGACCGACGGCCATCTCGCTGTAAGCGGCGAAGTCGAAGAAGATCTGGAAGGCGAACATGTAGGAGGCCATCCAGGCTTCGGCACCGGTCAACGAGCTGCCTCGAGCGAAAAACTCGTTGACGTACGGGCTAAGATAGTCGGCGAGCCATATTTTTTTCATCAGCCCGATTGTGAACCAGCCGACCCCCATCTTGAACTTGTAAGAGTCGAAGCGGATATCCTTGATTTTCTCGATCTGCGGCATAAATTCGTTCGAGCGCATGATCGGACCGGCGACCAAATGGGCGAAAAACGAAATGAACACCCAGAAATTAAGCAGTGTCGTAGCCGGTTCGGCTTTGCGATTGTACACATCCACCATGTAGGCGATGACCTGGAACGTATAGAACGAAATGCCGATCGGCAGCACGATGGACAAGAAGAACGAATCTTCTCCGATCAGCTGAATGGGGATCAAATCTTCGATCGTCCGCATCAGGAACACGATGTATTTGAAGAAGATCAGGTTAACGACGACGAGCCCTACTCCGGTCCATAACGACAGGCGGGCGAAGCGGCCGCGCATGTTTTTGGAGCAGATGTAGCAGAGTATGGTTACCGTTATGAAGATGATCAGATTCCCGATTCCAGCCACACCATAGAACAGCATGTTCGCGAAGGTGAGCAAGTAGATGCGCGACTGCGGCTTCCAATAAAACAGAATCAGGGTAACGATCAGCAGCCCGATAAATTCAGGGGTATGAAACAGCATGAATTATGGTCTCCTATTCCATTCAGTCCAGATCACGTCCGCGAGCTCCTCGTATCCTGCCGGGATAAAATGCGTATGGTCGGTGAACAGATCGTTCGACATACGGCCCTCCAGATTGACATAACCGACAGGCTGGTTCGCCATATAACGGTCAATCAGCTCCAGATTCATTTTGTAGCCGGGCTTCGTGACGTATTCGCTCATCATCTCGTGATTCGTGCCGCTCAGCAGGAACAAGGTGCGTTTGCCTTTCTGATGGGCGATCATTTTGTTCAGGAAATAAATGTCCGGGCTCTCTTCCGTCATGACGAAAGCTTTGTCCGAGAAGCTGTTGATCAAGCTCTCGTCGGTCATGAAGTCCGCGAAATCTTTTTCCTTCCAGGGACGAGTATCGCCAAGCGCATCATCCGGAATCGGCTCGTTCACGAGGTGCTTGTAGTTGTAGTTGATGCCTTTCTTAATGAAGTCCTGGTAGCGGAACAGCTCAAGGCTAGGCATAATTTGCTCATGCAGCATATGCTTGTACCGGTCGTAGAGCGAGCTCGGCGGCTTGTAGCCGGCGGACTTCAGCTGGGGCAGCACGCGGTCGTACGCTTCCCTGTCGTACTTGCGAAGCTCGTCCTGCAGCCAGAACACGGCGGACGGGTACGGATCGCGTTCGATGAAGGAAGCATACCGAATGTTAAGGATCAGGTTGTCCGAAGACAGGCCGTAGCGGTCCATCATGAGCATCATCGTGTAAATATCCCCGGGCTGATTGGCCGGCAGCGACAAGTTGAATATCGCCGGTGCACCCTGCTCCTGTTCCATGTAGGCGTTGATTACCTGGTTGGAATTGCCGGGACTGCCGAACAGGATCGAATCGCCCAAGATGACGATATAATCCTTCAAGTCCTTACGCTTCACTTCTTTTTGAATTTGCTCCATAACGGCGCCAATATCGTGCAGATTGCTTTTCACTTTGTCATAGTCGAGTCGATTGTGATAAACATTGGATAATCTTAAGCCGGAAGGCAGCAGAAATTGTATGATCAGCAAGAACAAGACCACGTATTTAACGGATTTCATTACAGCAGGTTCACCCATTCCGATCTATGTCATCTCTACACTAGTCTTTGCGACATCTCTAGTCATTATAATAGATTTCGCGGAATACGACACGTTTTTCCAAAATGTTTCTTGAACATCCTCGCGCGTGCCCCGTGCATAAAGAATAGTGGTTACAATTATTGTTACTGGATTGTTACCTATTTTGAAGGCGCACCAGCTACTATAATACATATATGGGTATTTGGGAATATGCCAAAAGAACTTGCTGGGGGGAAGTGGAAAATGAAGGGACCACTAAGCGTTGCCGCGTTGTTGCTCGTATGCGGCTTGCTGCTGTCCGGTTGCGGTCTTATGCAGCCGCCGCAGACTTATATGCGCTTGCCCAAGCTGCCGGCTCAGGAGGCGGAGCTGATGGAGCGGGTTCTAGCTAATCTGCCCTCGGATGCGGCGATCTTGCGACCACGGAAATCCACACAGGCGAGTATGCTGCCGATTCGGGATATGAATGGAGACGGACGCGACGAGGCGGTTGTGTTCTATAAGCTGAAGGAGAGCAACGACCAGATTGCGGGTGAAATATGGAGCCGAAGCGATGCGGGCTGGGAAAAAATGACGACGATTCAGGGGGAAGGCTACGACCTCGACATGCTTCGACTGGTCGACCTGCTGCCGGGCGGCAAGCCTGCCCTTGTCGTCGGATATGTGGCAGGCAGCCAGAATGGGCTGTCTATTTATGCGTTTGAAGGCGGAGAGCTGAAGCGGCTGTTCCAGACTCCTTATAACGAGCTCGTGATCGACGACATGAATGAAGACGGGCAACAGGATCTCACGATTTTCACCCGATCGCGCGAGCGAAATCAGATCGGAGGCTCCGCCGTCCTGTACCAGTACGAGCAAGAAGCTTTTGCCAAAAAAGGAAGCACCGAAATGGATCCGTTCGTCAACGCTTATTACACCGTAATGGTGGGACAGGCGATGCCAGGGCGAAAATCGATCGTGTTGGACGGAGGGGTCGGCGCTCATTCCTCCTATACGCAGCTGATAATCTGGGAAAAAGGAAATCTTAAGGCGGTTTTCCCGGATGCGAGCAATCCGACCTTTCGCGCTTATTCGGCGGTCAGCTCGGATGTGAATGAAGACGGGGTGATCGATATTCCGCTCATGCTTACTCCTCCCGGCTGGGAAGGCAAAGCGATGGTGGAGATGCAGTGGATTTACGCGTATATGAATTGGGACGGGGGCACGGGACTCACCTATGTGATGGAACGGTACATTTCCAATGCGCAGGGCTTTTACTTCGATGTGCCGAAGGAATGGAAAGGGACGTATACGTTCGAGCCTCAAGCGCAGTCGATCCGTTTCGTTGCCGTACATGACCGGAAGACGCTTGCAGAAATTCGATATGTGCCGATCGACAAATGGAAGGAAGGGGCCGAGCCAGGGTGGACGCCGCTTGTACGCACATCGACGACGGTCTATGCGGTGAACACGGATTCGTATGATATGGCGCGAAATGCGTTTCATCTTGTAACGGAATCGCCGGAGCTGGCAGAGGAGGGGAAGCCATGAGTTCGGTTGGGGGTGGAACGACGGGACCAGCTGCAGGGGTGGCTACAGGAGCAGCTACAGGAGCAGCTTCAGGAACTGCTGCAGGAGCAGTTGCAGGAACATCTGCAGGAGCAGGGAATGCGGAACGTGCTGGCAAAGTGTTCCTCCTCGAGGATGAGGAATCGATCCGCAGCTTTGTGGTCATTAATTTGAAGCGGAACGGGTACGAAGTGATCGAGGCGGAAAATGGAGACGACGCGTGGAGTGCGCTGGAGCGGGATGCTTCGATCGACATTGCGCTGCTCGATGTGATGGTGCCGGGAATCGACGGCTTCGAGGTGTGTCGGCGCCTGCGGGCGGTTAATGAAACGATCGGCATCATATTCCTGACGGCCCGGGTGCAGGAGCAGGACAAGGTGATGGGGCTGTCCTTGGGTGCGGACGATCATATCGCCAAGCCGTTCAGCCCGGCCGAGCTGATGGCGCGGGTACAGTCGCTGCTTCGCCGCGTGCGGCTGCTCAAGCAGGCGGTCGGAGCCGGAGGCTTTGGGCAGGACGAGAAAGTATTGTGCGGTCCGTTCGAACTTCACCCGCATACGAATCAGCTGTTCAAGCAAGGCGTGCGGATCGAGCTGACGCCGACCGAATTTTCGCTGATCCGGTATCTGATTGGCAAACGCAACGTTCCGATCAGCCGCGATCAGCTGTTGGATGAAGTATGGGGCGTGAACTATGTGGGCGATCCGAAGATCGTCGACGTCAATATTCGCCGCGTCCGCCAGAAGGTCGAGGACGATCCGTCGCATCCTCTCTTTGTCGAGGCGATCTGGGGCTTCGGCTACATGTGGAAGGAACAGCCGGTATGAAGGGCGGGGGGCTGAAGCGTCAAGTCGTCTCCCGGTTCATCGTCGTCGTGCTGCTCACCTTGCTCCTGGTCGAGACGCTGCTCGTGCTGGCCGTACGCCAGTACTATTACAGCAGTGTGGAGACGGTGCTGGAGAAGCACGCTTCGGTATCGCTGTCTTTCTACAGCAAGTACACTAGCTTGTTCTATACAACGTTCAAACAAAATTTGAACGACATGATCGTGAAGTTCGCGCACGAATCGGCGGAGCTGGAGATCATCGACAAGGAAGGGAACGTGTTGATGACGTCGAGCGGCTTCGTGCCCGGCAGCGAAGTGCGGAAGACGTCGGATGTCCGGCATGCGGTGAACGGGGAATCCGGCACCTGGATCGGCCATCATCCGGTTACGGGCGAGAAGGTGATGGCGGTGTCCACGCCGATCGCCTACAATGGCCAGACGCTGGCGGTTTTGCGGTATGTCACGTCGCTTGCGGAAGTGGACCGGGTACTGCTGCGGCTGCTGCTGCTGTCGATCGGCATGGGATTGATCGTGCTGGTTGTGGTGTTCTTGGTGAGTTTGTCGTTCGCCGGATCTTTGGTGAAGCCGATCAAACGCATTACGGCGGCTTCGGCGGAGATGGCACGGGGACGGTTCGATGTGCGGGTGGACGAGTCGGAGCGCAATGAGATCGGAGAGCTGGCGAAGACGTTGAACTTTATGGCGTCGGAGATTGTCCGCAGTGAAGGGCTGAAGAGTGACTTCATCTCCTCAATCTCACATGAGATTCGGACGCCGCTTAGCAGCATCAAGGGCTGGAGCGAGACGATTGTGACCGGCGATATGCAGGATGAGCAGGAGACGCGGCAGGGGCTTGGCATTATTTCCCGGGAAACGGACCGGCTGATCGGGCTCGTCGAGGAGCTGCTCGACTTCTCGCGGCTCGATCAGAAGCGGATCGCGCTCGATATGCGCAGCGTGCCGATCGTAGCGGTGCTTGAGGAAGTCGTGCTGCAGCTGCGGTCGAAGGCGGACAAGAAGAAGCTGCTCGTGTTGCCTCCGGCGGGGCTGGGCGACGAGCTGCGAGGGGTGGCGGTCGCCGGTGATCCGAACCGGCTGAAGCAGGTGCTCCTGAACTTGGTCGACAATGCGATCAAGTTCAGCCGGGTGTCCGGCACGATCACGCTGGCGATCGAGCGGGCAGGTTTGGAGGCCGTGGTGAGCGTGGCCGACAACGGTATCGGCATCGATCCCGAGCAGCTGCCGCGGATCGAGGCGAAGTTTTACCAGGTGAACCCGCTCGCGGAAGGGACCGGGCTCGGGCTCTCGATTTGCCGCGAGATCGTGAGCCTGCACGGCGGGCGGCTCGAGTTCGCGAGCGAGCCCGGGCAAGGTACGACCGTGACGCTGGCGCTACCGTTGTACGTGCCTCCGGTTGTGGAGTCGGCGGGGGCTGGGGCTGTGGAGTAGGGGGTATGCGCGGTGTGAGGAGCGGCAGGTTGAGAGGGAATTAGTCAAAATCGCGCTTATAGCTAACGGAATGGCTCGTATTTCAGCTGTAAGCACAAAATCGCGCTTACAGCTCACGGAACGGCTCGCATGCCTGCTGTAAGCGCGAAAATGCACTTATTCGCCTTGGGAGCGGCAGATTAGGCAAAAGTTAGTCAAGTTTTTGCACTTCGGCTCGGGAGGGGCAGTTTGTGCGGGAGTTGGTCCATTTGCACGAATTCGGCTCGGGAATGGCAGGTTGTGCGGTTCAGCTTATTAGAGGCGCATGGCAAACAAGCAGTAGCTGGCTATCGTTCGCAACAGCGGCAATTTCTGCTTGTGTGTTTGGTCAGCCCTCGGCGTGGAAGGCGTACTCGCCGATGCGCTCGTACATGGGCGACCGCCCCATATGGGTGCGGTACAGCACGATACGGTCCACGAGCCAGTCGGCGTCGGCGGACCACGCCTTGCCCGCACCGACACCCGTGACACCTGTGACGCCCGGCCCGACGCTATCGCATCCGGCGAAGCGCCGGGCCAGCGTCACGTGCGGCGCGAACGCGCGCGCCTCCGGCGCGTAGCCGGCCTCGGCGGCCTGCCGCTCTACATCGGCTTGCAGCCGATGCAGAGCTTGCAGACCGCCGGCAAGGCCGGCCCAAAGCACTCTCGGCGCGCGCGGCGGGCCGAAAGTGCCCGCTCCGTCCAGCCGGAGCGGGAATGGCACGGAGCGGGCCGCCACCCGCTCCAGCCCGGCCTCGAGCGCGCGGAGCGCGGATGGCGCGATGTCCCCGATGAACTTGAGCGTCAGATGCAAATCCTCCGGATGCACCCACTTCTGAAACGAAAGCTGCTCCCGCAGCAGCGCCATGTCCCGCGCCATAGCCGTCTGAACCGCTGCCGGCAGCGGAATAGCGATGAAGACGCGTAGTTTTGAATCCAACTGGATCACTGGATCGCCGCTCCTTAATAAAACAAAAATAAAGCTATACCCCGCCATCGCACAAACCAGCCACCCAGCACCAATCGTGCCAACCCACTTACTTGCCCTCAAAACCTCACATGGAGCTCCATTTTCTGCGAATAAGGAGAGCCTGGCTCATTTTCGCTAAATAGGGGTTGGGAGCGAAATGAGCATTTCATAAAAGTTATGTACCCTAGCATACCCTAAACCACCATCCAGCTCCCACATTTCATGCCGTTTTATCGACTCCGGAGCCGTAACCGTTTACAAATCCGAATCCGTAAGTATTTTTAGACATTTTTCAGACAAATCGCGCCAAGCTTATTGAACGCACTATCGAATACTGCTATCATAGCGATATTACATTTCTGCGGAAGAAAGGAAGCCTCAACGATGACTCAACGCGCCTACAATTTCAACGCCGGACCGGCGGCACTGCCGCTCGAGGTGCTGCAGCAAGCCCAGGAGCAATTCGTCGATTTCCAGGGGATCGGCATGTCCATTATGGAAATTTCCCATCGCAGCAAACAATACGAGCAAGTGAACAACGACACGCAAGCGCTCATGAAAGAGCTGCTGGGCATTCCGGCCGGCTATGAGGTGCTGTTCCTGCAAGGCGGCGCGAGCACACAGTTCGCGATGATCCCGATGAACCTGCTGCAAGCCGGACAATCGGCAGGCTACATCCTGACGGGCAGCTGGGCGGACAAGGCGTACAAGGAAGCCAAGCTGATCGGCAACGTCTACGCAGCCGCGAGCGGCGAGGCGAACGGGTTCACCCGCATGCCGGGCCAGCAGGAGCTAACCGTTCAAGAGCAAACGGCTTACATCCATCTTACCTCCAACGAAACGATCGCCGGCTCTCAATTCTTGCAATACCCGGACACCGGCTCCACTCCGCTGATCGGGGACTTATCGAGCGACATCATGTGCCGTCCGGTCGACGTCTCGCAGTTCGCCATGATCTATGCCGGTGCGCAGAAGAACCTGGGCCCGTCGGGCGTAACGGTCGTCATCCTGCGGGAGGAGCTGCTTCAGAACAGCCCGAAGCATCTGCCGACGATGCTGCGCTATGACACGCATGCCAAGACGAAGTCGCTGTACAATACGCCGCCGGTCTATTCCGTTTATATGGTCAATCTGGTGCTCCAGTGGATCAAGAGAAACGGCGGCCTGACGCAAATGGAACAGCTGAACCGCAGCAAGACGGACTTGATCTATAACGCCATCGATCAAAGCGGCGGCTTCTACAAAGGGTTGGTCGATCCGAGCAGCCGCTCGCTGATGAACATCACCTTCGCCCTCGAGAGCGACGAGCTGGAAGCCAAATTCATCAAGGAATCCGAGAAACACGGCTTCGTCGGTCTCAAAGGCCACCGCGATGTAGGTCATCTGCGCGCATCTACCTACAATGCCGTTCCTTATGAAAGCTGCAAGGCTCTGGCTGATTTCATGAAGCAGTTTCAGCAACAAAACGGGTAATCGAATCCCGAGTTCAAACAGGCATCGTTTGCCAAGCGCCTCTCGATCGAGCGGGCGTTTTTCTTTTGCCCGTTGGAGACATACTAGGGGAAAATGGGGGTGCTACGAATGCGCATGCGTTATGGCTGGGCTCAATACGGGAAGCGGACCAAGCTGCTTGGAGGGAGATGGCTTCTTGCTGCACTGGCATTGTCATTGTCATTCTCATTGTCAGGCTGCGGCAACCCGCATCGTGCCCTAGATCTCAGCAACGACCTGATGCCTGCCCCGCCAATCACGATGACCGATCCGCAGGTCGAACCGACTGCCCATTCGTCGCATCCGATGATTCAGCTGGAGCTGCCGGAATTGAGCGCACCGGTGCCGACGCCGTCCCTACCGCCGATTCCTGCGCTTTCCCTGCCGCCGGCCGCCCCGAAGTCCAATGGCTCCACGCAGCCGACCGCCGCCTCCAAGGACAAAAAGAAAAAGCCGGCGATCCCCGTCCAGCGCCAGCAGCAGGAAGCGGCACGCAAGCTTACGCTCGCCCAGCTCAGAGCGAAGTATGCGGATATTTTCAAGGTCAACGGTCCGGCACAATCGCCGATTTCGCACAAAAAACAAGTCGCCCTTACGTTCGACGACGGTCCGGATATGACTTACACGCCTCAAGTGCTCGATGTATTGAAAGCTAACCATGTGAAAGCGACCTTCTTCCTGACCGGGGTCCGTGCGGAAGCCAATCCCTCCGTCGTGAAGCGCATTGCGGGCGAGGGGCATGCTATCGGCAATCATTCCTACAACCATCCGTTGTTTACCAAGCTGAGCCTGTCTGAGTACCAGCATCAGATCGACAGAACCTCTACCATTCTGAAGAGCCAGATCGGGTACATGCCTAGACTGATCCGGCCCCCGTATGGGGAAATATCGGAGGACCAGTTAATCTGGACGAAAAGCCAGCAATACCTCATCGTGAATTGGAACGTCGACTCAGAGGACTGGAAAAGCCCCGCTGCCGACAAGATCACAGCGATGATCCTGAATCATACGCGGGCCGGCTCAATCGTTCTGCAGCACTCTGCAGGCGGCGAGAAGCAGGACTTGTCCGGCACCGTCGCCGCGCTCCGAGCCGTCATTCAGCAATTGAAAAAGGACGGCTACGAATTCGTAACCGTCCCTCAGCTGCTGAACGTCGCCGGTCAGCTATGACAAAAGATGAAAGGATTCGGGGTCCCCGCAAAGTTCAAGGATACGCTGCTTCGGAGTCAAGCTTCACTTTGTGGGGTTGAGCACATAAATCTGAACGTTCTGGATTCCGAACTTGCTGACATAAGAGCGGGTGCCCGGAATGAAAATATCGATCCGGTTGCCCTTGACGGAGCCGCCTACGTCAGTTGCCTTAGCCACAAGCGTCTGCGGCAAGCCGTCGAAGCTGTAGCCTTGGACCAGCACGGTCGTGCCGAGCGGAATGATCTTCGGATCGACGGCGATCGTACCTAGCTTGAGGGCGTTGCCGTAGTAGTCTACCGCCCCGTAGCCGCCGTTTTCTTCAGGCGATGCGGAGTATGCGGAAGCCGTGGCGTTGATCACTTTGCTATAGGCGTGGGCTGTGCCCGTATGATCGGCAATGGTGCTTCCCGTCGGCGCTGCAGTCGCCGCCATCGTCGTCGCCGCCGGTGCTGTCGATGCTTTGGCTACGGCCGTCGATTTCGCTTTGACAGGCGTCGGGGTCGGTGCCGCCTTCGCCTTCGCTGCTGGAGCCATGGACGGCGCCGGTACAGGTACAGGGGTTGAGGCAACCTGTACAGACTCCGCAGCTGCCGCAGTAGTGTCAGCTGCGGCCATCAACATAGCCGCCGCTTCCGGTGCAGCCGGTTCAAGCGCGGCCGTGATAGCTACCGCCGCCAAAGGGCGCTGCAAGTCCCACCCGGCTTGCAAGTCGAATTGGATGGGCGTAGCGTTTGCTAATTCAGCCGCTTTGATCGTTTGAACATAAACTTTTTCTTGCTGAACCTCGTCAACGCCAAGCTTGATGATGCCCTCGGCGAAAACCGTCGTGCCGCCGATGCATAACGCTCCTAAGGCTACCGTTGCCAAAGTCTTGCGATAAAACTTGAACTTCAAGGTACATCGCTCCTTTTGTAAAGATGCCTACGAGGTTAGTTGTCGGGTTCGGGCTGAGGATACAACCCTACAAAGGCGCTCGCGCGCTTCGCTTCACCCCTAACGGACCTGCAAATCATGCTTGTCCGTAATAAGTACGTCCCCCGCACTGTCCGGCCAATTGCTCTGAACAGTTTCGGCCATGCCTACAGAAGAGGCTAACATATCCAACGGCGGAGATAAACCCCTAAAATTTGCATAATGCTCAATAAAGCGTATCCAGAAAATTGGATAAAAAGCTCAAATAGACTCCATTCTCCAGGAATGAAGCCTGTTTGAGCGGTTTTAGCAGCAGGTCCTAATTTCCACAAATTACTATGCTAAAATTAGGCAAGTGACGATTGCATCGTGCTCGGCTCCAGCAGCTTATAGCCGACATTGCGGATTGTGCGAATATATTCGGGCTCGCGAGCGTTCTTCTCGATCTTGTCGCGCAGATGGCTGATGTGGACGTCGACGATGCGCGTGTCGCCCAGGAAATGATAGTCCCAGACGCCGTGCAGCAGCTGCTGGCGGCTCAGCACTTTGCCTCTATGCTTGCAGAGGAACGAGAGCAGCTCGAACTCCTTCGGCGTCAGCTCGATCGTCTCGCCGTGCAGCGACACTTCCCGCTGATCCGGACGAATCTCGATTGCGCCGATTCGCACGACTTCGCCAGGCGAAGCGGAAGGCAGCGCGCCCAGTCGGCGCAAAATCGCTTGAATGCGAGACAGCAGCTCCTGCGGGCTGAACGGCTTCGTCATGTAATCGTCGGCTCCGTTGTCTAGCCCTTGGATTTTATCCGACAAATCTTGCAATGCGGTCAGCATGATGATCGGCACCATGTTGTCCTGGCTTCTCAGCCGGCGGCACACCTGAATGCCATCCAGCTTGGGCAGCATCAAGTCCAATACGATCAAGTCGGGGCGAAAGCGCGGCAGCACGTCGAACACAGCCTCTCCGTCGTACACGCATTGTACCTCATAGCCGGCCAGCTTCAAGTTAAATTCGATCAGCATCGAAATGGAAGGCTCGTCATCCACGACAAGTATTTTTTTGTTCATCAACCTCGGCTCCTTCTTCAGTAGGATGGCGGTACGCGGAATCGAGAGCGGTTCGGCGGCAAACGCAGCAGCAGCGAAGGCAACAGCAGCGGCAAGACCAATTTCTCGAGCGTATTGCCCTATTATGACAGAGCAGCGTCATCCCAATATGAAGCGTTCGTAAACGCGGTGTTAAAATTAGAGCGGAGAAGGCGAATCGTGTATAATGTAGAGCGAGGTGAAGGAGAGTGGCTTTTCATATCGTACTGGTGGAACCGGAGATACCGGCCAACACGGGGAATATAGCGCGAACATGCGCCGCTACGGGAACATGCCTGCACTTGGTGCGGCCGCTGGGCTTCAATACCGACGACCGGACGCTCAAACGGGCGGGTCTCGACTATTGGCACGCGGTGCAAGTGTTTTATTATGATTCGTTCCGGGAGCTTCAGGAGAAATATACGAGTAGCCGGTTTTTCTTCGCGACGACCAAGGCGGAGCGCTACTACACGCAGTTCGAATACAAGGACGGGGACATGCTTGTTTTCGGCAAAGAGACGAAGGGGCTGCCGCCCGAATTGATCGCCGCCAACCGCGAGAGCTGCATCCGAATGCCGATGACGGACGCTGTCCGTTCGCTGAATTTGTCGAATTCTGCCGCAATCGTTTTATTCGAAGCTCTGCGCCAGACGGGCTTTCCCGGGCTTTCTTGACGTTCTGTTAACCTCGCGGCTGTGAAATAGTTTACGAATATGTGGGACTTTAGCAGGATTTTCCGCTCCCGTGGCGAAACGATATAGGTGAGCTATTTTTTGCTTAATTGTTGGTCACCTTTGCGTTGGAGGAGGGAATTGAGATGAGGCCAGCTGGCGTTGTCCGAAAAGTCGATCAACTGGGGCGAATCGTACTTCCGAAGTCTTTGCGGAAACGTTATAAGATGAATGAAGGCGATCCTGTAGAAATTTTGGTAGCAGGGGATCAAATCTTGCTGGAGCGCTTTCGTCCGAAATGCGTATTTTGCAGTGAGATGAGTGCCGTTACCGAATATCGCGAAAAGCACATCTGTTCCGGTTGTCTGGAAGAGCTGTCGCAAATTCGCGCCTAGCGTCTATTCGTTGCATCGCACCAGTCGACGACATCAATGCCTTACTCCACCAGGAGAAGAACTAACCCACACTGCTCGGCGGTTCGCGCAACTTGGTATGGCTAAAACCTAATAGGTTTCCTACATAACGAAGACGTCTCAAGACTTCTCGTCCATCCTGTCAGATGGTGGCGTGAGGTCTTTTTTTTTTGTCCCCCGCCAAAATAAAAAACCGCCCGAGCGATCTCGCTCAGACGGCTTGTCTTACATACGGCTGCTGTTACAGCCCTTTCGTACGGTCCTCGTTATAAGAGGATGTCATCATGGCAACCAAGAACATCACGAAAGTCACCATTACGAGCCAGAACGTTGCAGACGACCAAATTTCCATGGTTCAGCACCTCTTTCCGCATTCCGCAGCTTGCTTAGATTACCCTTATTATACCCAACCGCGTTTCAAAAGAAAACGTTGCAATTGTGAACATTCTGCAGCGGTCCGTGACGTGCGCGCTCGCCAAGCTGCAGCCAGGCGGCTCACTTGAAAAACAGGAAGTGCGTCGGCAAAGCCCGCAGCCGGCCGTCGGACGGGTGGTTGACGACCTTGCCCTCGACGACGAGCGAGGTCGAGCCGCCGCCGTCGAGGTTGTAGGCGTCGCGGATGCGAAGAGCCGCGAGCCGATCCTGCAGCTCGGCCAGCGTAGCGCCGGACGTGCCGCGCTCGTCGAAGCCTTCGGCGACGATCGCGATCAGCTGATCGTTGCCGAAGCTGCCGATCACCGTGCGCGGGGCGCGCTTCGGCGAATTGGCCCACTGCGGCGGAATCGCCTGCTTGACCCCGCCTGCGAGCAGCACCGGCACGAACGTAGCGCCGAACGCCGGCTTCAGCCGGTCGAGCTCGCCCTGCGAGGAGAAACGGCCGCCGATCAGCTTGCGGTCGGTGCTCATGCCGACGAATGCCAAGTTCTCGAACGTCGGCTCGAAGCCGTACACGTACTTGCCGTTCAGCATCGTCGTGCTGAGCGGATAGCGCAAGCCGCTCTTGCCGTCGTCCGCGAAGCCGCCGGCATTGATGCCCGCGATCGCGCCGTAGCGCTTGACAGCGTCGAGCGTCGTCTCGCTGCCGCCGACCTTGTCCTTGCCCAGCACCATCTTCATCGCGTTGTCGGTCTTCAGCTGCACCTTGAGCGCATAGCCGCGATAGTTCGGGTCCGTGAACTGGTACAGCTTGAAATCGATGTTGCCCGATGTGATGACGCGCGTCGGTTTGCCGAATTGGGCGGCCAGCCGATTGTCGAAAATTTGCTCCGGCCGCGTCGCCTGTGCCACCGCCAGCTGGAGCATGAGGCTCATTTCCTTCGTGCTCGCCTCGTACTGCTTGTACACCTTCTCAATCGTGCTGCCGATCGAGACGGCGTCCTGCTTCGCCTTGTCGAGCCCGCTATGTACAGTGGCCGCTTGCTCCCCGACTGTGAACAGCTCGAGCGGGTCGGCGGGCGGCTTGCTCAGCACCACGTCGTTCCACTGGGTCGAGACGAGCCAGATCATAATGCCGAGGAACGGGGCGCACAGCAGCATGAAGAACCGGTTCATTTCCTGGACGGTCATTCTCATCGCAGCACGTCCAGGTTTTTCTTAAGCTCGTCCAGCTGCTTCCGCACTTCCTGCAGCTGCGTGTAGAGCTGATTGCTGTTGTCGGTCTTGTTGTTCGCGCTGTCCTTGGAGAAGGCGAGCAGCTCATTGAACGAGTCGACCTTCGCCTGCAGCTTGGACATGTCCGAGGTCATGCCGGCCTTGAGCGCGTCGAGCTGCTTCTGGTAGTCGGCCTGGAGCTCCTGAAGCTGCTGCTGCGTCTGCAGCGACAGATCCGCCGCCAGCTGCGTCTTAAGCTGCTGCGTATACCAGAACGCGCCGAGCACGCCCGTAGCGATCAAGAGAAGCCATGTGAGGAAAAATAATATGTACGATTTCTTGCGCGATTTCACAGCGGTCGTAGTGGACTTGCCGGATCGCGACGGAGCGAGTGCGGGGGCGGGAGCGGCGACGGTATCCAGTTGCGAATTCATGCAGTTTCACCACCTTTTTCCTGCAAAGATACTATCATTTTATCAATTCGTGTCGAGAGATTCTACTAATTTCATCGTTTTTCGATATTCGTTCGGCGACACGCCCTCGAGTTTTTTGAACACCTTGCTGAAATATTTCTCGTCCTGATACCCGACGGACTGCGCCACATCAGCGATCTTGAGCAGAGGATTGAGCAGCAGCAGCTTGGACTTGTCCACCCGAATGCGACTCAGAAAATCCACCATATTCTCTCCGAGCTGCTGCTTGAATTTGCGAGAAATGTACTCGCGGCTCAAAAAAAATTGATCCGCCAGCTGCTGCAGCGTCAGCTCTCGGGCGTAATGCTGCTCCAGGTAGCGGGCGATGTCGAAAATAACGTTGCCCTCCTGCTGCTGCCGTTGCCGGACCCGGCTCGCGAGACGTTTCATGCTCTCGGTCAGCTCCTGCTGCCACAGCGTGATCGAGATGCGGCCCTGCTCGTCCATCGGCACGATGTAAGGCGCCCCCTCGGACGGGAGACGTAGCTCCACCTTCTCGTCCTTGAAAAAATCCTGCACCCAGCGGGCTTTGATCACATTATACTCATGACCCCACAGCTCCAGCTGCGCGACTGTAATCCGACCCAGTCCCCGAACCGCTTCGATCCATTCGCCGACGGCCTCTTCGATCTGATCGTCTCTGCCGCTGCGGATGGCGATCCGGATATGCTCCTCGAAATCGGTCAGATGGAGCGCCTCGGCGTTCGGCCGATCGTTCTCGCGGTACACCGTAATGCGGCTGCCCATCTCCAGCAAGTTGCGGTTGCGCAAGGCCGTACGCGCTTCCTTGTAAGAGTCCTGCAAGCCGGAAGGGAAAGACTTCACGAGGCCGAGGCCGAAATCGAACCGGGTTCGCAGCGCCCGCGTAATGCCCCGGCTAATCTCCGCCGCCACCGCCTCGGCCTCCGCGAGATAGCCCCACAGCAGCAGGATGACCTCGGATTCGCTGTTCCAATAGCGGAACGCCGTTCCGCAGCGGCGCCGGTCCAGAAATTCGTTGCTAATATTGATCAATGTGAAGAACAATAGGTCTAGCCGATAAGCGAATTTCTCGCGCGCCGCCTGCTCCATCGTGTCCAGGCTCAGCACCATGATGCGGCTGTCGACCGCTTCCTTGAGCCCGGGGAAATGCTGGACAAGCTGATCCCGCAGCGCCGAATATTCCGCCGCATTGTTCAGTAGCGTGGACAATAGCTTGTCCCGATACACCGGCTTGATCTGATTCATCTCCATCGTGCGGAGTCGGTCGTCCGCGCGCGCGCGATCCTCCTGGCGCCAGCTCTCCGCCGCCTTGCGTAACGCATGCTCCAGCTGGAAGGGGTCGATCGGCTTCAACAAATAATCGAGGCCGCCGTGTTTGATCGTGTGCCGAACGAACTCGAAATCGTTGTGGCCGCTTAGAATGATCGTCTTGCAAGGCATTTCATGCAGCTGGATCCATTCCAGTAAATCGAGGCCGCTGCTAATCGGCATCATCATGTCGGTGATGACGATCTGTGGGCGTTCGGCTTCGATAATCGCTTTCGCCTCCACGCCGTCCTCCGCCTCCAGCACCGTATCGATGCCGAGGCTTTGCCAATTCGCGAGCAGTCGGACGGCGTCCCTTACATGTTTCTCGTTGTCGACAATCAGTGCTTTCATAGTAAGGGTTCCTCCTTTATCGACATACGTGCTTCCGCTATGGTCATTGTGAGCAAACCGAGGTCAATATATTCCTCCTAAAGGTGCGAGCGATTGGGTGGGTTTGGTCCCGTTTGTATAGATAATTGGAACGGGGTTTCCGGGACGAAATTCGCTGATAGTTACGGTGCTCGGCAACGCCGGCATCGCGCTGATTGCGGCTAAGGCCGCCTATCGGCTCGTTCGCAGGGTTAACTGGTTTAATAACGGTCTGTTCGCTCTATTTGTTGCTGCGAGCCACTGCCCGGGAGAGTTCCAGACAACCTGGGATTAGCTGAAGAAGAAGTAAGTTGTTGTGGTTGCCCCCGAGCGGGCGGCGTGTTGGACGCTGCCGGCCCGGGGTTTTTGTCAGCCGAACCGAATTTTGCTAACAGAGAGCTGTTTGGGCAATGCTATGTAGCAGCAAATGAAGGAATGCGGAGGCAACGGCGGCTATGGAAGCAAAGAGGCAAGCGGACGGACTCATCGTGGGAGGCGGCATTGCGGGGCTGCAGGCGGCGCTGCAGCTGGGGCGCTACGGCCACAGCGTGCTCGTCGTCGATGCCGGACGGGGACGGTCGACGTTGTGCCGCAGCTACCACAATGTGCTCGGCTGGCCGGACGGCATCTCGGGCATGGAGCTGCGCCGGATCGGCCGGCAGCAGGCGGAGGCGGTCGGCGTCCGGTTCGCCGACGACGAGATTGTGAAGGCCGAGCGGCATGCGTACGACGGCCGTCCGGGGTTTCGGTTGACCGGCGGCAGGAGCGGAAGCGTCTACGAAGGCCGGGTGCTGTTGTTGGCGACCGGCATTATGGACCGGTTCCCGGAGCTGCCCGGGCTGGAGCCTTGCCTCGGCAAGTCCGTCTATGTGTGCCCGGATTGCGACGGGTACGAGATTCGCGGCCGCCGCACGATCGTGCTGGGAGCCGGGTCGGTCGGTGCTGCGATGGCGCTTACGCTCTCGCACTGGAGCGACGACATCGTGTACGTAAACCACGAGCGGAGCGAGGTGGAGCCGAAGCTGCTGCGGCGGCTGGAGGAGCAGGCGATCCCGTATATCGCCGCGCCGATAGAGCGCGTGCTGGAGTCGGAAGACGGCTGCTTCGAAGGGGTCGTGCTGGGTGGCAACGAACAACGAACCATTGAGGCGGAGCGGGGGTTTATCGCTTTTGGCGGCAATCGCGTCCATTCCGACCTGTGCGAAGGACTCGGCGTCGAACGGCTGGAAAACCGCCATATCTCCACCGACCCTCGCTCCAAAATGACGAATGTCCCGCATGTATGGGCGGCCGGTGATGTCGCGGTCCATTCGGAGCAAGTGACGATCGCGATGGGCGAAGGCAGCCAAGCCGCAATCTGGATGAACAAGGCGCTGCAACAGCTGCAACGTGCCGTAACGAACGACTGACCGGGGAGCGCGGTCCATCCGCAAACTCCACCGGTCAGTCAAAACTACCCGCCTTTAGTCAGCTTCTGAATAAAGGTGGCCAAGCTATCTTTTCCGCCGACGAACAACCGTTTCATCTGAAGCGGGTTTTGCGTTTTCTCGGTAAAGCCCTGCTCAATCGTAAAGGCAGCCTTATAACCGCGCTCCATCAGCAGTCGAAGGGTCTCTTTATTGAACACGCCGTACGGATAGCAGAATACTTCCGACTCTACCCCGAGATGCTCTTTGATCAACCGCGCCGCTTCATCGATCTCCTCCTGCTGCTGCTCCGGCTTCAACTGATTGAGGTACGGATGCGTCATGCCGTGAGACTGGATGTCCCAGCCGGCCTTCAACATCTCCCGCGCCATCTCCCAATCGACATACCAGCCGTCTCCGACCTTACCGGGCAGCATGAACATCGTTGCATGAAACTTGTATTTCTGCAAAATCGGCATCGCATACGTATAGTTGTCGGCATAACCGTCGTCGAATGTCAGCAGAACGGACTTCGGAGGCGCCTCCATTCGACCGAACCAAATATCGAGAAATTGCTGCAATGTGAGCGTCGTATACCCTTCCTTAGCCAAATAAGCCATTTGCTCTTCAAGCTTCTTCGGGTCCAGAACGGCATTGTTGTCCGGCTGAACCCCGATGCTATGATAATAGAGCACGGGAATGCGAAATGACTTTTCTACGGTTGTACCTGGTTTGGCCGGACTGGCGGCTGGTACTTGCATGGGCAAAGAAGGCGATACGGACGCTTGCGGCACGATTACCACGGCATCCGATCCTGATGATGAGCCCTCTGCCCCGTCTGTTCCATGCGAATGGCCTAGCAGTGGAATCGTGCGGGATGTCCCTCCTTGATCCACAGAGGCGGATTTCTCCTGAGCATGAGGAGTTGGTGGAGGCGATTGCGATTGAGATTGCGATGGGAAAGGTTGCGATTGGGCAGGAAACGGCGTCTGCTGCAATCCGACCGATCCTCCCGGCTGCTCGCTCGCTGAGCCTCTTGGTTCGGGATGCTCTCCACGGGCACACCCCGTCAACACGAAAGCTGCTGCCAAAGCGACCGCCAACACGACTCCGACTACCTGCTGTTTTCTCATGCCCCACCCGCTGTCTCATTATTAGGTCTATTGAACTATAGTAAGCGCTTACTGCGCAAAAAGCTATCTAGCTATTTTCTACTAATACTATACGCATACGAGTGAAAATAGATTCATTCCTGTTCGATTTTTTTGGCTCAACCCCAAAATCAGTTCTTGATTATTAGCGCAACATCCGGTGGCGGTTACATTC
>NZ_BIMA01000019.1 GCF_004000845.1 Paenibacillus koleovorans NBRC 103111 | reverse complement strand
CACGGTGACGGTGAACCCAACCCCGGCTAACGCGTCCATCACCGGCATCCTGTACAGCACTACGGGCCGGATCGTTACCGGAATTACTGTAGGGATTCAAGACCTGAACGGCGTCTTCATGGGCTCGTCTGTAACCGATCAGAACGGCCGGTACACGATCTCGAGCCTGCTGCCGGTAACCGCCGTAGTCTATGTGGCGAACAGCACGCGGACGCTCGTCTCCGCACAAGTGCAGCTGGTTAATGGGCAACAGGTCGTGCAAGACCTGACTTTCCCGGAGGTGGCGACCATCTCGCTGACGGCGAATCCGAAGAGCCTGGTCGGCGATGGCAAAGCAACAAGCTTGCTGACGTCCACTATTCTGGATAAAGTGACTCACCAGCCGGTGGCAGCGGTTCCGGTGAAGTTCGGGGCGGAGGCAGGCACCCTCTCAATCGCAACAACAACGACCAACGGTTCGGGAGTGGCGACAAGCACCTTAACCGCTCCTGCCATTCAAGGGATCCAGTCGGTAAACAAGACGATGGAGATTGTAGTCCGTGACCTGGAATCCGGAATCTTCGCCGAGCAGGTCATGACGGTCACGTTGATGCCGGCTACTGTGGAAGGGATCGTAACGGTCAGTGGGCAGCCGGTTGCTGGCGCCCAAGTAACGATTTCGGAGGACCTCGGACCGCCGATTGGGCTCTATACGGTTACGGTGACGACAGGACCGGACGGCAAATATAGCTTGGTCGTGCCGATGGGCGATCGGAACTACACATTGAAGATCAAAGCTCCGATTGTAGTGGAAGGGCAGTCCGTAACTTTGGAATTCGAGCAGAAAGCGACGGTAGGCGCGCTTGGGAACGGGGAAGCCGTAGCCGCCATCAACCAAATCAGCGGCAAGCTGTATGTCAAAGGGCATGTTCAGCAAAACATCGACAACATCTTTAGCAGCGCCAACACGATGGTGGGACGTATTTTTAACGATCAAGGGCAAGAGATTCTCGACAAGCCGGTCCTGATTGAGCCGGACGGCCGATTCAAGGTAGAGCAGCTGCTGCCGGGTACGTACCGACTGCTGTTCCAGCTCACCGTCAACGGACAGAAAATGGCTGGCATCTGGAAGACGGTTACGATCTCAGCGGACGGTCAGATTGAGATTGAGACCGGGCTCATCGACCCTTACGGCATTGTGCGGGATTTCGTCACCAATGCGCCGATCGAGGGCATCGATATGCAGCTGTACTGGGCCGATACCCAATTGAACCGAGATAAGGGCCGGGTGCCGGACACGATCGTCCAACTGCCGATACTGGCCGATTTCGCGCCGAATCAGAACAAGAACCCGCAATTCACAACCGCTATCGGGGAATATGCGTGGATGGTTTACGCCGACGGAGATTACTATCTGAAGGGCACCAAAACGGCCTACTACAATTATGACAGCCGGGAGGAAGGCCGGACCGTGCCGGTCGCTCCAGGAGAAGACAGCTATATTACAAACGGAATCATTCATGTGGGCAGTTCGATTGTGGAGTACGATTTTTATATGAAGCCTCATACTCCGTTGACCGATCAAATCGTTCTCAGGAGCCTGTCCAATACCAACACCACGATCAATCTGGGATGGAATACGGTAGCCGGGGCAGTTTACTACAACGTGTACGGCGACGGCCAATATTTGGGCACCGTAACCTCGGTCACCTATTCGGTGTATGGGCTGACGAGCGGACAGACGTATCAATACCACGTCATCGCTTATAACGATCTGGGGCCGTCCAATCAGTCGAACGTCGTGTCCGTCACGACAGCGGCTGCACCGATGGTCTTGAACGTAGGGATCAGCGGCGTGCCGGAGGTGGGCCGGACATTGACGGGCAGCTACACCTACCAGGATGTCAACAACGATCCGGAGGGAAGCACCGTATTCAAGTGGTATAGAGCCGATGATGGTTCCGGCACCGGCCGAGTTCCGATCTCCGGCGCACTGGGCAAAACGTATGTGGTCCAGGATGAGGACATTGGCAAATATATCAGCTTCGAAGTCACGCCGGTGGCGGCTAGCGGTACTCCGAGCATCGGCACGTCTGCGCAGAGCGTGTACGTAGGGCCGGTAGCGGACTCGCTGGAAGGCATCAACGACGACATCAAGAATGCGCTCAAAAACTTGAAGGTCGGCTTCTCCGATACGGATATATGGGAAAGCGTGACGAAGCAAGTATTCCTGGTGAAGGACGGCAGCAACCACACATTGGTCGGCTGGACGTCGAGCCATGAAGCGGTCATCAAGATTGCGGAAGCGGCGAACGATTACGGTTCGAACGAGCCGAGGAAGTTCACGGCGAATATCAACCGCCAGCCAACGGACGTCAGCGTGATTCTGACCGCAACCGTGTCGAAGGCCAATGGAACGCCTCTTAGCCGCACGTTCTTGCTGATCGTGAAGAGCAACGCTGTCCTGGAGCAGAAAGTAACGGAAGCCCGGAACGACAGCAGTGTCATTGTGGACGGTCAAGAGGTTCAGGCCCAAATTACGCGGACCACATTGTCGAACGGCAAGCAAATCGACAAGCTGATTGTATCTCCCGCTTCGATGAGTGAGCTGGTGCAGACGAATTCGCAATCAGGCGTGTTGAATGTGAACTTCAATGATAAGCCTAACAACAATCTGTCCGAGCGGGCGGATGAACTGGCGGTCGAGATTCCCGTGACCGCATTGGAGAATGTCGGTGGCGCCACGTCATTGCAAGTATCGACGCCGGAAGGCTCGGTAGGGATCAGCGCGAGTGTGCTGTCGACAATCGTCGATGCCGGCTTCGACCTGTTCTTCCGAATCGTGCCGATCCGGGATGCGGCGGAGCAACAAACCGTCGTGACGCAGACCAAGCAGGATATCGCCGCAATGAGGGCGGCGAACAATGCCGTCATTCTCGATATCCCGCGCGAGATTGAAACGAACTACACCGGGTTCGAGACGGAGATCACGCTGCCGCTGACGTACTTGACGATTCCGACCGACCCGACGGAGCGCCAGAAGTTTGTGGAATCGATTCGCGTGCTCATCCAACACACCGACGGCACGAAAGAAGTGGTCGGAGGCAGCGGGAATACGCCGAGCGAAATCGTGTATGCCAACGGCCGACCGGTCGGCTTCAAATTCAAAATTACTAAATTCAGTACCTTTACCTTCTTCCGCGAGGCGGATGTGGCGGTTGCGGCACCGGTCCTGACACTTCCGCAAGTGGAAGTGCAGCCGACCGCTTCGGAAGCGAATCCCGCGGCAGGGACCATTCAGATTTCGTTGAACAACAAGGCCCAATATATGGATCCTCAAGCTTTGACGGTTCTGGTGGGCGGCAAGCCGGTTGCGATTGCGAAAGCGGAGCTGAGCGACACCAACAAGCTGATCATTCATCTGAAGGAACCTGTGGCTCCAGGTTACTTGATCGAGGTACAATATGACGCAGCCAAGGCTCAGGCGCAGAATCAATCGCTTTCCTTGCCGACGTTCAACCTGAAGTTCAACAACGGCGGCATTCATATGAAATACATCAATGGGTATCCGGACGGCATGTTCAAGCCGGACAATGCCGTTACTCGAGCCGAGGTAGCCGCTATGCTGGCCCGCTTGCTGGGCAAAGGCGACGTGAAGCAGCCGGCTGGCTCCTACACCGATGTGAGCGGCAGCCACTGGGCGAGCTCGAGCATAGAGGTGATGAAGCAGACCGGCATCATGCAGGGCTACGAGGCCGGGGAGTTCAAGCCGGAGCAGCGTATCACGCGAGCGGAATTCGCCGCTGTCGTTCTACGCTTCCTGAATCAGAGTGTCAGGCCGTCGGCCAACTACTCGTTCCAGGATACGGCGGGCCACTGGGCGCGCAATGAGATCGAAAGCATGAAGCAGCAAGGCTACATGATCGGCGAAGGCGCGCTGTTCCATCCGGATCGGAACCTGAGCCGGAACGAAGCGGTGACGACGCTGAACCGTGTGCTGGGTCGCGGTCCGCTGACAGGCGACTTCGATCCGAGCTGGCCGGATGTGCCCAAGTCGAATTGGGGCTATGGCCAAGTGGAAGAGGCTTCCCGTACTCATGAATTTACACGCATTAGCGACACCGAGGAATTGATGGTGAGGTTTATCAATTAAGAATTTTGTAACAAAGGCCGCCCACGGGCAATGTCATTAAGTTAAGCTCAAAGACAAGACCGGGGAACAAATGAAATCGGAACGGCATGGGAAAAAGCCCTATGCCGTTTGTTTTTTTTTGGTGCAAACAAGGGAAAAAGCGTATAGCAAACAAAGCGGATGGAAGATCCGCTTAAAAAAATGTTCAATGTGAACTGAGTTATGCTACTCTGTAGACGAAGCTAACAGCTGATTACCAGCGGATGTTGTGCGCGTTCTTCTGCCCTGGGCGAATGGGTCGAACCGGCACAATATTTTTGCGAATCTGCGCTTGTCTGTAATCGGAGAACGGTCAACCATAGCGCCAGTGCCCTTCCCTCGTTGCACACCTTCGCGGCTGAACAAGGGCATCCACATAGAGTCTATTGCAGAGGTCGTAGGCAACGTTCAAATGCAGAAGATGTCTGTGTCCGCATAAGGTGCGGGTGCCGCTGTCATTTCTCGTATGAGGGATGTCAGCGTTTATTTTAGCGAATTCGCGTACTCATTCATGGGTGTAATCTCCTCGTTTTTCAAAGGGGTTCGCCACATATTTCCATCTACTTGTCAAGACCAATTTCTATTTTCGCGCAAAAAAAGAGCGGGCTATCTGTTCGATAACCTGCTCTTTTTTCCTGATTTTTGGCCCTGTGCCTTAACTTAATGACATTGCTTGATTAGGGTGGCTTTTTTGACTGTATATTGTGTGATAGCTTTACAGTTGTTATCACTGCGATAAGGCGCTGACCTCGACCTGGAAAGCGTAGATAGACTGGGTACCTTTCTTAATTTCACTATCCCCAATCCATTTTCCAGTTACAACCGCATTTCCTGGCTTAAAGCTGAAGTTACCGGATAAAATGACATATTCTCCGTTAAGCGAAACTACTGCAGTATTCCCATCGGCCGTTAAGATTTGACAGGTGAAGCGGACTTTTGTGTTGCGGTAGTTTCTTAAGTTGTTTAAGGAAATCTCGATATAGTCAGGTTTGATGCGGGTAAAATTGTATCTGCCGCCTTGGTATTCATAGTAGGATTGCTGCCCAGGCCCGTCTATCGTATTGTCTACCAGCAGCACACCTGGACGCTCTACCTGATAGCGGTCAGCCTGGACATCCCATATTTTTCGAAGCGCATTACCCTGCAGCTCATAGGCGAGATATCGATGTTGCCTGCTGCCGGAAGCCCCGTCGACCAGCACCAGGGGCTGTCCTTGAGCGCTAAGCGCTTGAGCTAAGGTGAGGCTTTTTACTGTAATTCCTTCATCAAGTACGCCTTCGCTGTAGCCCACGGTCCCGTCTCCGAACAATCGCGCTAAACCTATTGTGTTCTTATCCAGGCCTAGGACCACGGATTGAGCCCCGGCTTGCGATTGGAAACTTGCAGTCGAATTGAAGCTCCGGCCTGGAGCAGCCCGTAGGAGCAAGCGAGCCGGATCGGCTTCCATGGCGCGAACCTCTGCATTCCGAATTCGGGGGGCAGTATCCGTGTAGGTACCTAGCTTGGTCAGAATTCCAATCCCTTGATCAAACTGACCGGCTGCAACAGCCTGATCGGCTTGTTTGATCCATACACTGATTGCTTTAGCAATAACCCCAGGGACATTTACCAGGATAGGTGCCCAATCCGGACTCGATTGGAATGCTTGAGCCATCGCGATATATTCCACAATCTTATTCTGGTCAAACAGCTGTTGAAGCTGATCCTTTGCATAGTCTTCAGTTCTGGTGGCGATTAGAGGAAAGCTTAACCCCGAATCGGCGTAAATTTTATTGATACGGGCTGTCTCGGCTAATGCATCGGCGAAGCCCTTCTCCTTGAGCACAGCATTCAGCCTAGCATTTTCATAGGATTCCAATAGAGCGAGATCCTCGGCAGCTTGCTTGGGGTCGTTTTTGGCGATTGCGTTGTGGAGCAGCAGCAACTCCTTCAAGTTCTGCTCCTCGGCAAAAGCTTTCTTATTCAATTGGCTCTGTAAGCCTTTAGTGACTCTTTTGTAATGGTCTGACAAAGTGGCTGTGAACCGTTCATTTATTTCATAGTAAACAATAGCCTCCTGGAAGATCAGGGTGGACGAATCCCCCTTGGCCGAGTATTCACCAATCAACTGATTGTACTTCGCGAATACGTCGAGCATTTCCGCAACACGTTCTTCATCGTCCGAGACCCGGAGCTCCTCCTCCACTTGCTTCAGCATGTCTATAATCTGGGACACCGGCTGCAGCTGGACTAGCAATTCCTCGATTTCCTTGGTCTTATATTGCAGGGAGGTGTTGGCAGCCGCCTTGCGAAAGCCCTCCTCAGCAAGGACCAGCCGCCCCAATTCCAAGTCGTTGACTGCTTGGTGATATTTTTGGATGCGTAACGAGCTCATATAGGTTTTATAGACAACGGCAACAAGTGCGACCGCAACCAAAAGATACAAGATTCGGTGGTACCATAAGGAACGGTTGTAAGATAGAAGCATACATCAGCCAATCCTTTCTAGAGCAAGCCTTGAAATTCAGGGTCATATTCGTATTTCAACTTAACCGCTTGCTTGGCCCTGGCTGTTAATTCCGGATAAGTCTCAGCCTGCGGGGATAGGAGCTTGCACAACCGCAGCAGGGAGTCACGATGCAAATCCGCTGTGAATTCGAGCACAAAACCATTGTATGGCTTCAAATAACCTTTCACTAAGAGCACGGCGGCGGCTACATGAACTAATAGCTCCTTTCCCCTGTCTAGCGATTGAATCTGATCTTTATGCCGGAGTACATAGTCCACGACCTGCCGGTTGACCAGATCGGGCTGAAGCTTGCAGACATCAAGCATATAGACGGCAAAACCCTCGTCGAATCCGGCTGGGAGGAGGCTCGCTAATTCCAGCTCCATATCACGTCTTAAAATAAAGTTCCGCATGGACGACAGCTTGTGTTGACGAATCGAGTTGTTGTCGATAAGCAAGCTAATTTCTCTCAGCTTCTCGTAGCCTTCTTTGTGCCTGTTCTCTGAAATATCGTGAAGGGCTTCCTGAAACTCCCGGTCAAGGCCGAAACGAACGGCATGGGAATTAGCCAAGAGAATCTTCTGCAGTCTGAAGTGCTCTACATCCGCTTCATATTTGCGAGCCAGCCAATAGTATAGCGGCAAGGCTAGTAGACCGGCCGTAAAGGAAGCAATTAACTCGGTCAAGGTTCGGGAGAAGATGATAGCGGTGGCAGCAAGTATAGCTATGCAAGCTATGTTCACTCTCCTCATGCGGCGATTGACAATGCGGACCGTATCCTTCAACCGGAGAAAGGTACCCTTGCGCCGGCAAGTCAGACAATGCTCGCTCCATAAAGTGGAGAAGGAACCGCAACGGCGGCAAGTGCGCAGCCGCTCAAATTTGTATCGATGGCGCGGGCTCTTCCGAAATTGTACGGCAATCTTACTCATTGGCGTCACCATGGTTAATTTTTTGAATGAACAGCGTGTCCAATTGGGAGTTCTGGATGTTCTTTTTGCGAAGGCTTAGTAGAAAATAAATATGCCCTGCCAGGATGGCGGCAAGTACAAGCAGCGTGAATATTGTGACGGTCATTTGGCAAACTCCCATTCTAGTTAGAAGAAATAGAAAATAGAAGAGAATTGTAGAATTATATGGAATTTTCGGGGACGTGCAGTTACTATATAACTATAAATACTGTGTCTATTTTACTATTATTTTCTTAATTCTACCATAGAGTTACTAGGATATTGGATGCACAATTCATAACTACATTACTGGAGGCCTACTTGCGGTGGAAGTGACACGTAAATCAAGAGTATTGTTGGCTGCGCTTTTGCTCTGTTGGATGATTTCTTTTTCCTCAAATGCACGAGCTGCGGAAGTCGGATTAACCAAGATTGATGCGGTTCTGGCTCTAGATGTTAGCACGTCCATGAATGAGAGCGATGTGAATAAGGTCGGCAACGAAGCGATGAAGATGTTCATCGATTTGGCTGCAATAGAAGGGGATCGAATCGGGGTTGTTGCTTACACCGATCAGATTATTCGCGAAAAAGCGCTAATCAAGCTGAACGGCCCCCAGTCCAAGGAAGAGCTGAAAAGTTTCATCGACCAACTCGCTCGAGGCCCATATACGGATGTGGCCGTGGGTGTCAGTGAAGCGTTGAAAATATTGGAATCGAATGGGTTTGAAAAAGGACGAGTCCCCATGATTGTGCTCTTCACCGATGGGAATAACTCGCTTGGCCAAGGCAGTACGCAGCAGCAATCCGACGATGTATTGAATCAGGCGTTGACTCGCGCTCAAGAAAAAGGGGTGCCGATCTATACGATCGGGTTGAATGCCGACGGCAACTTGAATTATAACGCATTGAAGCGGATCTCCGATCAAACCGGGGGGAAATCATTTGCAACAAGCAGCGCGGATGATCTTCCCCGGATATTGAGCGAGATTTATGCGAGCCACCTGAAGCTTAAGGTAGCTCCGTTACCTAGCTTGGTTGCGTCAGGCGATTATCAGGATGTGAAGGTGAGCATCCCGAATGCGAGTGTGATTGAGGCGAATATCTCCATGGTTTCGAGTGGAGCGGTTGAAGTGAAAGTGTTTGATCCCCCCGGGCGGGAGCAAAGCTTGAGCGGCTCCCCGAACCTAGTGTTCTCGTCTTCCAAGTCATATTCCCTGCTGAAGCTGATTAAGCCCGCACAAGGGGAATGGCTGCTTAAAGTAAAAGGGGTCAATCAGAAGCAGATCGATATCAACCTTGTCTATAATTACGACCTGCAGTTGCAAATGAACAGTTTGTCCTCCTCCAACTTTAAGCCGGGCGATACGGTCAATGTGAAGGCTCAATTAATGGCAAATAATCAACCGGTCAGCGACGCAAGTCTTTTCCAAAACCTAAAAGCAACTTTAGTAGCCAAGGATCTGGACACGAAACAGGTGCAAGAATTCCCGATGAAGGGGAGTGTCCAAGGAATTGAAGGGTCTTTCCAAGTGAAGGAGGCCCATGAGTACGAGCTTCAGACGAAGGTCGAAGATGCTAATTTCTTGCGTGAGTCCGAAGTGGTCAAGATCAGCGCCAAACCGGCGGCAGCGATACTAACGGCTACGCCGACGACCGCGCCGGCCGCTACTCCGGTTCCCTCGCCGGTTCAACCGCTGGCGCAAACGAATGACTCCGGAACGCCTTGGTTGCTGTACCTTATTATCGCCGCTGGAATCCTGTTGACCGCCTTGCTCGCCCTGCTGGGCTTGCGGTTCTGGAAAAAAGCGAATCGTGGGTTCGTAGGGCAGATTGTTCTGGAGATCAAAGATGAGGACACCGGTGACAGGACCAGTCCTCAATACAAGCGCTTGGGAACATTCCAAGGCCGATTCCAGCTTCATCAGCTGCTGAACCTCCAGCCCGAATATGCGGAAACGAAAGACATGGTCTTCCGCCCGGGCAACGGGGATACGCTGTTGATGAAGAACCAATCCCAATGCGTCGTGGAAAAAGGCGGGCGTGTAGTCGATGCCGCGAACGGATTGGAGATCCGCATCAATGACCGAGTGCGAGTACTATTGAAGCAGTCCAATAAGTCCATTTCACTTGAATATCTACGCTAGGGGGCCAACATTAGATGAAACCAATCGTCCGAGAGCATATTCAACAGCTGGATGTATCCAAAGGCGGAGGGATTGTAAGCGAGAAGATCCGTGTAGACACCATTGACAATCCGATGCTCGTCATTGGTCTAGGGGGCACCGGCATCGACGCCCTCCTGCGTGTTAAGTACCAAATCAACCGGAGGTTCAAGCTGCCGGAGGACCCCGTATCGAAGAAGAAGCGGGAGAAGCCGGACAACATTGAGTTCGTAGCCTTCGAGACGAATGAACATGATCGGAACAAGAAATATAACGGAATCGGCCTTGACCCGCTAACCGAATTCGTATTGCTGTCGAATGCTGAAATTGGGAGCGTGCTGCAAAACCGCAGTCAACTCGAACCTTACATTCGGGAATGGCTATCCCCGGAACTTATTATCTCGGACGGGATCAACGGCGCCTCCGGCGTACGCCAGGCAGGGCGACTGTTGCTGTTCACTAAGATTATTCAAGTCGTGCAGACGATTGAACGTAAAATCAAAACACTCACCACGGGTACGAACAAGAAGCTTCTTGTTTTTCTTCTGACTGGACTGACAGGCGGTACCGGAAGCGGCTGTTTCCTGGACATCGCTTATATCGTCCGAGGGTTGATGGAGAGGGAGCATGGGGGTGCGGGAATCGATAAAGTTAATTTGCTCGGCTACTTGTTTACTCCGGATGTGAACTTGGCGAATAAAAGCATTTCGGAGCATACCCGCGAGTACATCAAGAAGAACGGCTATGCAGCGCTGAAAGAGCTTGACTATTGGATGAACGCCGATGAACGGGGAGAGCGCTTCAAACAGCAGTATGGCAGCATCCTGAACGTAAACTCGGCCTTGCCGCCGTTCAATCTGGCGCATCTCGTTTCGGCTACGAATTTGGATGGTAAGCTGCTCGAAAACTCCTACGATTACTGCATGAATGTAACCGCAGAGAATATAGTCAACTTCATGACCAGCGAAGAAAAACAATCCGGGGAAGAATTCGCGATCCACGACTATATAAGCAACATAAGCATTAACATCAAGAATATGAAACGATACTTCTCGGCCAATTACCAATACAACATTCTTGGCGCTTCTTCGGCAGTTCTTCCGATCGAGGAAATGACCACCTTCTTGGCTTACAAGGTGTTCAAGCATATGGAGAAAATGTTCCAGTCGGCGCCGACTAAAGAAGATGTCGAGAAGCTGGCGAATCGGATGGGATTCGATCCGGACACGCTTCATCGGGAGATGAATCGAGGGGTACCTGAGCGCCCCTTGGAGGGCCATCAGCATAGTGACCGGCTGAGCTATAAGAATGTCATACGGAATCAGTCCGTGAGCATAGACACTGAGCTGGAGCAGAACTTCTTATCGCGCGCCCGCGAGGAATACATCAAGTCGCGGAAGCAGTTCCCGAATGCGGTCCGGGAGCAGTTCATCGAGCAGATGCAGAAAATTTTCAAGAATCCGCTGCAAGGTCCGTTTTATGCGAGTCGAATGATTTTCACGGATAAGGGTTATTGCCTGTTGCAGTTAATCTCCTCCTATATTGAATCGTTGAAGGAGCGAATGTACCGGATTCCGCGAGATATCGAGAGTGCGAGAGATGTGGCCGCCCAGAAGCGAAACGAGGCCGCCAACGCCTTCATCTCCAGAGATCGCAAGAAGGATGCGTACGTAGAAGCCAAAATTCAGGAATACCTGCTTCATGCAGATCGGGAACGGATGCAGCAGATGATCGAATTCTACGAAGAATTGCATCAGATCATCCTCGACGAGAATTCCAGGCTTTACGAGGTATTCACGGAGTTGCTGAACGAGTTGAACAAAATTTTTCATAGAAATGCCGACATCCTGGTCAACGGGGAAGAAGAGGTAGACTATCGCGGCAACCGCACCTATTACTGGAATGTGGTCAATGTTCCGGATGTGGCGAAGATGATCGGACAAGTGCTGGAGGAGAAGAACGTAGATCAGCTGATTCGAGATTTCACGGATGCGTTGATCGAGCATTCTAACCATTGGGTGCGCGAGCAGGAAGTCGATATTATTGGTTCCATATCGGAGTTCCTCTCGGAACATTTCGGCGGACTCATCACCCGCTCCATGGAAGACTATTTGACGATCAAATATGGCAACGAACATGCCTTGGACAAAATTGTTGAACAGAAGATTGCCAGCCGTCTGTATGACGAAGCCAGACCTGTGTTTCATCTAAGCAACAGCATGGGCAATTACCACTTTCCGTCATATGGAATCGTTTCGGTTCCCGTGCATGCTCCCAATATTTATAAGGGAATTAAAAGCTTCAAAGAATTATCGATCTCAAACAGCAAATTTGAACTCAAAGAAAGCCAAGTGAAAAACCGGATCTTCTGGTTGAACACGCAGAATGGCATCCCGCTTTACTTGTACACGCCGCTCAAGCTGTATGAGGAAAGCTACGAGCGTACCATCCTGGAGCCGGAAGGAATCGGACGTCACTTGGTCCAAACCGAGAAGAACAACTGGACTTATTTGCCTTCCCCAATTCCGGAGAAATCATGGGGGGATTTGTATCACAACGAACGGGTCAAGAAAAACAATCATTCGATCCGGCAGTTGTTTACGGAGGCCCTGTCGTTCGGCTGCATTCGGGAGAAGTCGACGGATAACGCAGCAACTAGCCGGTTTGAGTGTGTACTAACAGGTGCATTCTCTTTGGACTCCGTCCTGGCCGGCTATCAGATGCAATTGAATACAGAGCGTCCCAATTTTACTGAGGTTAGACGCTGCCTGGGCGATCTTAAGGCGCTGCTCGAGCGGGGGCTGCCAAGTCCCGAAAGCAAAGATATTTTCGGGAGTGTGAATGAGGAGACGGCTAGGGAAAACTTGATTCGTTATCCAGGACAAACCCGTTTGGTACGCGAGGAAGTTGCGAAATATCAGGCTATCCGCGGCAAGATTCAAGAGCTGGACAATGTGATGGAGGGCTTCGTTAGCGAAGAGAAGGTCCATAAGCAGTTCATTGAGGCGATGTACACCGAAACCATCCGCAAAAAAGGGGTGCTGTACGTCTATGACGCTGAGGGGGACGAAGAGCCATGGGATGCGTTCCTGAATTTGATGCAAGTGAACCGATTCGTAGAGTATGAGATCTATACCAAAGTGATGCAGCTGGACCAGAAGAAAAACGCCTTGCTTGATCGCAAAGTGTCCCGGCGGGTACAGCAAGTGACCGCCTCGTCCAATATAGAGCCGCTCCTGCTGACATTGAGGGAAATGGCGGCCTCATTCGGAGATTCCAGATCCAAGCTAGAATTCGAGAGATCCGATTGGGTCAACGGGGAAGAGATGTATCGCTTCTACCGAACTGTCGGCAACAAAATAAACGACATTATCAAAGGGCTGTCTTAAGACAGCCCAGTCTTATAGCAGGAGATAACGAGAATGGTGGGGAAAGACATGAGGGAACTATTAACCGCCTTCGCAAACGACTATGCGCTTCGAATGGAGGACGTGCAAGACGAAGGGGATGAAAGAGTCAGTATTAATAACCCAATGGTCTTTCTTTTCCTGGGCGACAAGGCGGCGGATGCATTGGCTGCCGTACATCAATTGAATTCACGCAAATGGCTGAACAGTGCAGGCGTAGTCTATCTGCACCTTCATTCCGGCACAACGGTGGAACGTGACAACATCTACAGCTTGAAGATGGATGCCGTCACGAATGCCGGACTAGCTGAGCGGCCTGAGGCCCATCGCCAATTCTTGTTGAATGAGGATAAGCTCTTCGAGCTGAATGTCCTTCTGCGCAGAATGAACATTAAGATCGCCGAGTACGGGAGAATGTACCCCACACTGCAACGTCTTCAAATATCGGTTGTCACGATGCTGGACGACCCAGTCAATATTTTGGCGCCTGAATTAACGGTGTTGTGTCAGAGCATCTTCAGCAAAACCTTCCGTCTCGTTCAAGCGGATTTATATGCGCTTACCGAAGATGCCGGGGACGAAGACGGCTTCGGACACTCCTCCTCTCTTAGCATTGCCTTCTTGCAAGAGCTTGACCGGCTGCAGCGCCGTGACTATACAATGCACGCAGACTTGGAGGTAACCAAGGAGCACATCAAGCTACCGTGCAAGCATGGTCCCGCCCCTCTGTTCGAGCTCGTATACATCCTTGGGGACAGGGATGAACGGGGGATCGTATCCAAGCAAGGAGCCGCAGCCAACCATGAGCTGGTCTGCCATCTCAATCTGCTTAAGAATCAAGATTCGCTGCGAGAAGTGAATCCGGAGCATAATCCATACAATAACCAGCAGTTCAAGCAGAATCTGATTGTTCGCGACGACGGGACTGGGAATTGCTTTGTCTCTGCCGGTTACGCCCAAGTTCGTAGGCCCAATCAGGCCATTGCCTTGACAGTGCTGAGTCAATTTAACGGACATCTGTTGGAACGCCTGCAGGAAAACAGTCAAGTCCCTTCAAGAGATATCATGGAGATGCTTGGGCTGGATCTTTCCCAGATGGAGCGAAGAGTTCGCGCGCTGTTCCCGGAGAGGGAGCAATTGATCCGAGACATGTACGGCATTATGCATGAACCGGTCTCCTATCAGCAATTAAAAAAGGCACCGATGCAGCAAGCCGAGGAAGACCTGTACGGAACGGCGGCCAAAGACTTTTTCGATCATGTAATAAACCAATCCTGTGAAGGGTTTGAGGAATGGGAGCTCGAAGATCAAATTCGTAGCAGGGCGCAGGATCAGATTTTGAAGCATCCGCTCTATGGATCCTATAGCTTGTTCGAATGGACCCGTGGAGATTACAAGCAAGGTCCCATCCCTACACTTCTGGAATGGACGAAGCAGGTGAGTGGACAGATCGAGCGGATCAAGGCGGAGCTGGGTCTGCTGACGCAAGAACGAGTGGATCTGGAGCACAGCCAGAGATTTTCCTTACTGAACTGGTTCAACAAGAAGTCCATAATCAAGGCTTATACGCATCAATTATTGAATAAGACTTATAGCTTGAAGTACGAGCTGGCTGTCCAGGAGCTCCTTCATACCCTGCTAAGAACATATTCGGATACACTCGAGAAGCTTCGGCAGCAGGCCGAAGTGCATGTGAAGCAACTGAACGGACTGCAAAGAATACTCCACGAGCTAGGCAGAATCAGCAGATCGGAAACGAACGATTACTTGGGAAGGAATATCAATGAATATTATGAAAAAGTAGTTCGAACTGTGGTGGAAGAATGGGAGAAACGCAAGGGAAAGCAATGTCTCTTCGATGAGCGGGTCTTCGGTACGATCACCCATCTACTTGAGCAAGGCGAAGAGTTGTTCGTGCGGCGCCTGCTCGAAGTAGCGAACATTGAAGTGTTCACCCACCGTCTCTTCCAGGCGTCTTTCGAGCAAGAGCTTTTGGAGAGAGCGAACACGACCATAAGTTATGAGAGCGAGGGAGCGGTGACAAAACAGGAACTGTTCCGCGACTTGTTCGATACCTTGGAGAAGGAAGCGGCGATTCGCTTGGACGTCTACCGATCTTCCAACTCCAACCGCTATGAGGAAAAGTATTTTATTGGCGACAGCCGAAGCGATTTCCTACAATATGCATTCAGAGCCGATCAGGCTGGCCGCTCCTGCAAGATTGGAGTTGTGAGCGAACGGAAACGCAGCGGGGTGGAGAAGCTCAACCTAATGGGCGGTTTCCGTCTGCAGGATACGATGTTCTATCGAAACGCCAAGCCCTATTACGATCAATATCTGGCTAATGGTTACCAATTCCATCAAGATGCGTTTACCGAGAAAATAGATTTGTCTCTGATTCGGGAAGGGGAGGCAGGGTAATGCGTCGTGAGTGGAATGTATTTTTGCTAGTAGGCAGCTTAGCGGGAGGCTTTCTAGGGTTCGTGGCCGGTGAATGGCTGCTTCGTGCCTATGAAGGAAGCTGGCATGAGACGCTCCTTATGGGCGTGTATTTTGGCATTTTAGCCTTCGCAACCGCTTCGTTTTGTTTATTGGCGGAAATCATCTCACCCGATTTGAACGGGGCGTCGTGGCGGCATCGTTATCTGCGAGACGCCTTGAAGTGGACCATTCCAGCCTCTCTTATTTTGCTGTTCGTGGCCGGCGCCGTCCTGCAGTTCATCTACGGCCTCTCCTTTGGTCAAGACCGTGGCCCTGCCAGAGACTATGCGTTGGCCATCGATATTTCCGGAAGCATGAATACTACCGATCCGAATCGTCGCAGCATGCAAGCTGCCCAAGGCTTGATAGGGCGGATGGATACGGACAAGCGGGTATCGGTCGTGCTCTTCAATCAGGCTCCGCAACTGCTCCAACCGCTTGTCCAATTGAGCGACGAGGAAATTCGGGGGAAGGTCACCGCCGTTCTGAAGACTCCTGTCAACCCTGATGGCGGGACTGATATCGGACAGGCTTTAACCTTCACCGGGGAGCATCTCAAGGATCGTCGAGAATCGGATCGTCGAAGTGCCGTCATACTCATTTCCGATGGCTTCAGCCAGATGGATATGGGTACCGTTCTAGCCCCTTACCGAGATGAGAAGATCGAGGTCCACACGGTTGGGATGATGGTGGATGGGAATGAGGGAACGGAGCTCCTGAAGCAGATCGCCAACAAGACAGGGGGCCGATTCTATCCTGTTGCGAATGCCGATCAACTTGTTGATGTGTTCATGGCGATCTACAGCGATGATCAGGCAAGACATCTTGTAGGTGAGAGGACAGGGTACGACGTAGAGAGTGCTTTCTATGCAAGTATGCGAACGCTGTTTATTTCAATAATCGGCCTTTTGATGGGGCTGTCGCTCGGTATCATTTTCGACAATAAGCATTTGGCCAAGCGATTCATGATTGGCGGTGCCGTAGTCGGACTGGCGGCAGGCCTGGTGCTAGAAATCGGGTTGCGCGTGACTGTAGAGCCTGCCTTGTACAGAGGCATAGCCGACATCCTGCTCGCAGTGGTCATGACATTGTCGACTGTAGTGGTCCCTGTACCTCGACCTTCGGCCGCCCCGACCTGGGACTCAAGCAGATCCCGGGAAGGTAGAAGTGCTGAACGGTTCGGTCAGGGGAAGAAATCCGATCAGACCTATAATCATTTCAAGTGAAAGGTGAGACAGGAAGGGGAAGGAACATGGATGCAGTGGAACCGCAGGCCCACACTAGAATTATGAATGCAAAAGGACAACGTCACCAAGGAGAGTGCCTGCTCACTTGGGAGTGGCCGAGGGATATCCAGCATGTTTACGTGTATCCATATAAGCCGGGAGAGGAACTGGCAGTCGAAGAGTTGCTGAGGGAGCATATGAAGCTGGTGACGCGAGAGGAGTATCGCGCCTCGGCGGGATTCCGGGAAAAGTCGGAGTTTATCGGAACCAGGCTATACCGTCTCTTCCCCTGTGTCAAAGAGGAGGGCGGGTTGAAGCTTATCGCTCAACTGGATCAGGACAACCTCGTACAGATAAAGGGAGACCGTGCTCAAATCCGGTATTCCATCCAATACGGTTTTCACTGGTTCGGTAAGCTGAAGCCGGCCCATATCGAGCTGTTCTGTGAAGTGAATGTGCCGAAGGGAGTGCTCTGCTACGCGAAGAAACCAGGCAGCGAGCCGCTCAGCAAGGACGATGGAGTGATGTATATGTTCGGACGGGAATTCCAGCAAGGACGCCAGAAGCTGCCGCAATTCGAGGTGGGGCGAGACGAGTATGTGCGTGTCTTTCTGTCGGACGGCAAGCAATATGGCGACGCTTTTGAATTGATTCGAGAGAAGTGAGGAGATAAAATGCTAGGTCTGATTAAGAAGCTTCTAAGGCCGAAGCCGGAACCTAAGAAGAAGCCGCCCTTTTACAGTATTGTATGTCCTTACTGCTTCCAAAAGTTCGAGCCGGAGGATGTTGTGTTCCGGGCTACGCATACGGACGACGATATGTTCAGCGAAGTGGTCGACACGAAGCTCAGTAATTGGCGGAAACGATACAAAATGGATGAGGTTTATAGACCGGTGGTGATCGATCCCAATACGATTCCGGACGAGAATCGAAAATATTCGGAGAACGTGTTGGTTGGCTTGGTTGATAATGGCGGGGAAACCACCTATCTCCGATTATGCCCCGACTGTCACAATGAATTACCGGTCTCGGCGGGAAAGGTCCCAAGCAACATCATCTCCATTGTAGGGGCTTCCCAGGTGGGAAAATCGGTCTTCATAGCCTCACTGATTCACACATTGGAGAACACAACCGCAGCTAATTTCGATGCTTCCTGTTTGGCAATTATGAACGGCGCACGATTCAAGCAGCGCTTTCTTGAACCGATATTCGACCGAGGTACCATGATTGAAGCCACTAACTCGGTCGAAAAGATGGAACCGTATATGTTCGAGTTTAAATTCAAGGATGAGAGTAAAGAGCCGTTGATGCTGGTGTTCTTCGATGCAGCCGGTGAGGGAATGACCAATCGGGAGTACTTAAGCCTCCAGGCAGCGCATATTAGAAACTCGACAGCTATTCTGTTCCTAGTCGACCCGCTTCAGATCAAGACGATCCGGGAGAAAATCCGGCTGAATCTGGGAGAGGACAAGGGAGAGTTCGCTGGGCGATATGACGAGCCCAAAGATGTCATCTCGAGTCTGTATGAGAATTTCATTGCCCACGAGCCCGGTGGGAAAACGGATATCCCTACGGCTGTCGTGCTTACGAAGAGCGACATGCTTCAGTTTCTAAAAGAGGATAATAGCGACTATATTCAGTCTAACAGCAATGTTTTCCGCACCATAGCGCATAAGGGTTATTTGGACGTGAACGAATTTGAGAACATCAACGGTGAAATTTCCAGGTTCCTAGCTAAGGTAGATGGGCCGTTCAAAAATGCAGTAGATGCGTACTTCTCGAACAAGGCCTTCTTTGCGGTATCTGCATTAGGCTCTAACCCGGACAAAAGTAAGCTAAAGAGTGTGGTGACGCCGATTCGTGTCGATGAGCCGTTCGTCTGGCTGCTGCACAAGCTGGGTTACATTGATCGGGGGGGCGTCTCATGAGCATACGTCAGCATATTTTTACTCGTTGCCGCGAAGGGGTTTTCCGATCCAACGAAGGCCATGATACGATCGCGATGTCGCCTTCCCTAGAGAAGAGATTCGTGGAGTCGGTGCTGCAGTCCTACTGTGTATATCGAGCTCCTCGCAAGCTACTGGAGCACAGGGAGGAGGATGACTCCAAGTTCCCGGATTCCTTGACGGTATTGCCGTCGTCGAACGGGGAGCTTGTAATCGGTCGCAGCATCTATGTAAGCTCTGATTTTACGGGTTCCCGCAGCACGATTTTTGTCCATCAGTTTATCATCCCGGAAAACCGGAAAGAGAAGTTATATCTGGAGCCAGACCGTATCTTTGGAATCCGAAGCTTCAAGAATAAATACGAAATTGGGGACGGAAATGGAAAGGATCTAACCGAGCTTGAGCAGCTTGAGTATGACCATTTGATGCTGGACCCGGATGAGATGCTACGTTTGCTTGGCATCGAACGAACGAGGTTCCTGCAGCTCTTGTATGCGGTTATGTTAGCGATTGGTGGGGGCGGCAAATCGGGTGCCAAACGGAAAGTGTATGTTGCGCTGAAAGTGGACATCAGCGACTGCTCGGAATGGGCAAAGAAGCTATCGGCCATTATATTCAGCTTGCTGCCCTATGCGGTGAGAAGACAGCTAGGAGTCATTACGTATCATAATGAGCCGGAGAGCAAACAGAATATCCAGCTGATGTTCGTAGAGCCGGGAAGCATCGCGCTGGCTGAGCGTAGTGTGGAGCGTGACATGCTGTTCGATTTTAGGGAGAACTTATTCAGAAATGTCGAATTGCCGGGTAATGAACATAACTATCTGGACTTCGTTTGGGACAATCGCAAGGACTCGGGAAAGCTCACAGACTTCTTCGAATTCTGCGAGATGGCATTGGCAGGGTTGGCGGAAGAGAAACGACTGGCTGTAGCAACTTATTATCAACTCTGCGGCCTCTATCTAATCGATCAGGAAAGGTCAAGGTACCGACAAAATAGACCCGGAACGCTGACGCTCCTCTCACAGTTTTTAACAAAGGAAACGATTCAGGCCAAGGGTGAGCTGGAAAATTTCCTGAAAGCCTTGTTAACAGACGATTTGATGAGAAGCCCTGACTTTATTCCGGATTCGGATTACGTTCAAAGCTTGCTCCATAACTTCGGTAAAAGTGAGGCTTTGAATGACTTTTTGTCCACTGCAGTAGCTTTGTGTATCTGCAAGATAAGCGATCGTCACCGCAATGCCTCCGACTCTTTCTGGGTGTTGAAGTCAATCCCAAGACTAGATGAAAAATTTACTTCAGTTATTACCAAGATGATAGAATATTCGCCCGGGGTACTGGAAGCATATGTTATCGCTGAGATTCAAAAAGCTGGAACAGTAAAAGAATTCGGAGAAATAATCGGTTTTTGGTCCCGGCTAAACGAAGAGTTTCTCAACAGGGAGTGGTTTCAGGAAATAATTATTCAAATCGCAAAGAAAGTGGTCGAAAGAGAAAAAAATCCAATTATTGCCGCTAAATCCGTGTTGAACTTAATTGATAAGTATTTCTCAAAGATAGATGATGACAAAGTCGTCGAATACTCACAAGCGATATGTGGAGAATTGTTAATTCGGTTAGATCCATATGCTATGGAATTGGAAAAATGGGAAGAGATAGGATTCTTAGTAAATAGATTTCAGGGGGACCAGGAGCAAGACCTTGGGCAAAAGTTGAGCTTGTTTAGAGCGGTATATAAGGTTTTGTTTAGTGAAAAAGATTCTGACATATTGGATGCATGGGAAAAACTGAATACCCCCCAACAAGCGAAATATATACTACATAGACTATTTCAGAACACTTTGGACGAATCCAAGTTTCATAGACTTACATACGTTTATTATTTTCCAGACTCAGTTAATGAATATGACTATTATAAACTTCTTGACTACGTTAGTGTGCATGGAAGCAAGGACTTGTTAATCAACTTTATTTTGTGGTCTGTGAACAATAGAAAGTTTATGAATTCTGCAACGTACATCCCAGTATTAAAAAAATATTTATTAGACAAGCAACCAAAGTTAATGAGGACAAAGGATTTTAAGAAACAACTAAGAGCTGTTCTAGAGGTTGATGAGTATAAAGAGATTTATAGGCCAAAGAGAAGTAAGTACTTTATCTGGAACAAGAAACAACTTAAATGGATTGCCTTCAGTATTTTAGCTTTGGGGCTCATTGGGGTGAGCGTTGTAATTATCCTTTTGCTCTTTAGTGACTCGAAGGGTAACTCAAAAGTTGAAACAAGGAGTCCGTCTTCAACTATTAAAAGTGAGTAATGAAGAACTGTACTGAGCAAGTAGAGTATGATTGGAGGAAACGACCATGAGCGTAAAGTATAAACTTTACATACTGGGTTGGTTGTTGCTATCACTTCTCACTGGGGTTCCTGAATCTGTCAGGGCCAAGGATCCAACTCCCAAAACGTTCTTGGACGTTCCGTCGGATCATTGGTCATACAGCGCGGTACAGGACATGGTCAAGCGTGGGGTGGTGGACGGGTACCAGGATGGAACGTTCCAGCCTGACAATGAGCTTACGCGAGAGCAATTCGCCAAGCTGTTGACGTTGGGGTTGGACTTGGATCTACCCACGGTAGTCGATCATACGTTCTCCGACGTACAGTGGGACCGATGGTCCATGTACTACGTCGAAGCGGTCAAAGAATATTTGAACGGGTACGATCTAGGAATCGGCAAGCCTTTCTTCGAACCTAGTTCGGTCATAACCCGAGAAGATGTGGCCATCGCGCTGGTCAGAGGAATGGAAATTAACCCGGCCTCCATCTCGAATCCGCAAGCCTTAATTCGGGAAAAGTTTGTCGATGCTGGCGACATATCTCTAGGCAATGAGTCTTACATAGCAGCAGCCATTCAAAACAATCTTCTTTCTGGCTATCCGGATGGCACGTTCAAGCCTAAGGTTGGCTTGAACCGGGCTTCCGCGGCGACCCTGCTTTCTCGGCTTCTGGGCTCCAAGATGGTCCCCGTGATGAAGGAAATCGAGTTAGTGGTGACCATTCCGGAGAAGGTGGAATCGCCGAATATTACTCTATACGGCAAGGCAAGTAAAGAAGTCAAGCTTTATGTGAATGACATCGAGGTCCCCAATTACAGCGGAACCTACGAATTTAAGACAGGGCTGTGGAACGGGGAAGGTGAGTATATATTTGAAGTCAAGGCGGTGAAACCGAACGGCCGTTATAAATCAATTAGCCATTCGGTGGGCTTCGCCTATGCAAAACCTGAATTGACGGTAAGTGCTCCGGATGTGACGAACCATCAATCGGTGGTCATTAGCGGCAAGGTCAAGGACATTAACGATAGCATGCCGACCGTACAGGTGAACAGCCAGAAAATTAACGTAGCCAGCAATGGAGACTGGTCCTATACGTATCCGCTCCAAGAGGGTGCGAACTCTATTCAAGTAACCGCCTCGAATGCGTTTGCCAAAGAGACGGCCGTTCAGAAGCGCATTACATTCAATGTTCCTATGCCGGAATTAAAGGTTGATCCAATTACAGAGACAGTCAACTTTAAGGATTTGACGGTTAAAGGTTCCGTATCGGATCTAAATGATACGCAGACCAGGGTTACATTAAATGGCTCGACGTTGGTAAACGGTGGGAGCTTCCAACAGAAGATCCAACTAAGAGAGGGCATGAACGAGCTGCTTTTTCGCGCTGTCAATCGTCTGGGGAAATCGATGGAAGTGTTGAAAAAGGTCGAATACATAATTAAGCCGCCTGTTTTGACGCTTGAGGTTCCCGAGGTCTTTATTCGAGACAGGGTGGAATACAAAGCAAAGGTGGAAGACTTGTACGGCAAGGATTTGCCGATCTATGTAGACGGGTCCCTCAAGGGTCGAGACACATACACAGGAACATTAAACCTAATCGAGGGAGAGAACGTATTCGTGTTCTCTACTCAAAATTCATTAGGTAAAACAACAATAGAAACCAAGAAAATAACTTATTTGATTGTGCCGCCAAGTCTGAAAATAGATGAAATGCCGGCTACTTCAACCAAGAAAACGATTACGATTAAAGCCAGCGCTACGGACCTATATGACTCCCGCGCAAGCCTGTACTTGAATGACCGATACATGGGGACAGAAAGCTTTACAACTTCCGTAACGCTGTCGGAGGGAGTCAATACTTTTAAAATTCAAGCCAAGAATAGCAAAGGAAAAGTCACACAGGAAATCAAAACGATCTACTATACCCCCTCGGCTCCTATCCTAACAGTAACTCCGATTCCCGAGGTCACCAGTGTCAACTCTATCGCTGTCACCGCACAAGCGATTGATGAGAACGACCAATATCCCCGCATCTATGTAAATGGAAAGGATATTGGCAGCAGAAGCGCTCAAACGACCGTTACGCTGACTGAGGGCGTGAACATCATCGAAGTGAAGGCGAAAAATATTGAAGGGAAGTACTCTCCGATTCAAAATTACACCGTCACTTATCAGATCCCGGCTCCCATTGTTACGGTGGATTGGCCGGAGACCGTAAATACGGCTAGCTTCACCTATACCGCGAAAGCGGTCGATAGCGGCGACAGCAGTCCTGCGATTTACGTGAACGGACGGCAGGAAGGGTATTCACGGATCACAAGAACAGTAACACTCGTACCTGGAGTTAATGTTTTTACAGTTACTTCCAAAAATAAATACGGCAAGTACAGCGAACCCTTTGAATTTAGTGTGACGTATACGCCAAAAAAATAAAATAAATCATAGCTTAACCGAAATCGTCTTAGACGAATCGGTTAAGCATTTTTATTAGGGCAGCAATTCCGCCATTATTGCTTTCATCGCCTTCACGACCGTCTGCCTGCTAGGAAAAGCAAGCAGCAGCACCCTTGAGCTGCTGCCGTTAGAAAAATTGGTTGAACCAGGGCTACTGCTTAAGAAGCGCCCGAATGGTGAACCAGCCGGGAGGGAGCATAGGGAGGTGCAGAAGGTCTATGCCCTTCAGCAGTTGGCGTACGAAAGCTTTTAATGTCCGCCATAGGCTTGGCGTTGTTCCGCCGATCGACATGCACGCATTCCCATAGATAGCTGGGCAGCTTGTGAATCCGATCCGTTATGGTGACCGGGCCGCCCGGCTTGATTTGGCTCAGAGGTATATACTGTACGGTAAAATTTCATAGCGGAATCCTCTCCATGAGGAAGCCTATGAGCTGCCGCCATTGTCCCATACCTGGACGCTCGGCCTCATCAGAGCTCGTCGGGATTGCCCATTTTACCGGACTGGAAGTCCTCGAACGCCTCGATCACTTCCTGCCGGGTGTTCATCACGAACGGGCCATGCTGGAAAATCGGCTCTTGAATCGGCTCGCCGCTCAACACGAAGACGAGTGTATCGTCGGTGCGACCCTCGATCTGAATCTCGCCAGCCTCCGAGCCGAACAGAACGAAGTCGCCGGCCTTCGCCTCCGTGGAGCCGTTAATCGCAGCGCTGCCGCGAAGCACAATTGCACCGGTGTGATAGGTGGAAGGATGCTCGAATCGAGCCACCCCTCCGGCCCGGAAGTCGATGTCGAACAGATGGATCGGAGTAAACGTCTTAGCCGGCCCGGCCACTCCGTTGTACTCCCCTGCAATAATGCGAACACTCCCTCCGCCGTCTGGTAGCTCTACGCGTCCCATGTTTGACTTCAGCAGCTCTTGGTAGCGAGGCGGATGCATTTTGTGAGCTCGAGGTAGGTTGACCCACAGCTGGATAAAATGGAACGTGCCCCCGCGTTTAGCGAACTCTTTCTCATGATACTCCTTATGCAGCAAACCGGAGCCGGCCGTCATCCATTGCACGTCCCCAGGCCCGATAATCCCGTGGTTGCCGTAGCTGTCGTGATGCTCGACAAACCCTTCATAGGCGATCGAGACCGTCTCGAAGCCACGATGAGGATGCGCCCCGACGCCCTTCGGCGTGTTGCTCGGCGGGAAATCATGAGGAGCGGCGTAGTCCAGCAGCAGGAACGGGCTGAAGCGAGTCCCTAGGTTGTTGCCTCCCGGAAAGTAGTTCGAGACGCGGAAACCATCCCCCACCATATGAAAAGGCGCGCCGTGATAGATGCCCTCGATCGATCGGAATGCAGTTGTCATTCGAATCAAGCTCCTCTCAATGAAATCTTAATTTCGTATATCTTAATTTTAAGATAAATCAATTCGGCGCATTTGTCAACCCTTAAACCCCAATTCGGCCTATGCGAAAATAGTTGCATTTTACACCGTCTGAGGATAGAATATAGAACGATTATGAGCATGCGAAAGGGGTGGGCGTATGAAGAAGGAGCTACGGCTGATGATGATGACGATGAGGCCACTCAAGCTTCCTGTACGGCTCGCTCGTTTTGCGATTTCTACTTATAGCATTCCGATAAGACACTGAGGCATTCGTTGCTTCGGTGTTTTTTATTGGACAGAGCCAGAGGAGGATGCAGCCATGACCCGTTATCGTAGAGTGCTGATCAAATTAAGCGGGGGGGCCGTCGCAGGCGGCAGCGAGTTCGGCTTCGAGCCGGAGCGGCTGGACCATATCGCGAATGAAATTTTGTCCGTCGTGGAGATGGGCGTGGAAGTGTCGCTGGTGATCGGCGGGGGCAACATTTTTCGTGGGAATATGGCGGAAGGTTGGGGGATCGAACGAGCGGAGGCCGACAATATCGGCACGCTGGCGACGGTCATCAACAGCCTGATGCTGCGCGGCGTGCTGAAGGCGAAGACGGACAAGGAGGTTCGGGTCATGACGGCGATCCCGCTGGCTACCGTGGCCGAGCCTTACATCCGGCTGCGGGCGATCCACCACTTGGAGAAAGGGTACATCGTCATTTTCGCCGGGGGCAACGGACAGCCTTATGTGACGACAGACTATCCTTCCGTCCAGCGGGCGATTGAAGTGAATTGCGAAGCGCTGCTAGTCGCCAAACAAGGGGTGGACGGTGTCATGAACGCCGATCCCCGTTACGATCCGCATGCCCGGAAGTATAAGTCGCTCCATTACAACGACGTGCTGCAGCAGGACTTGCGCGTGATGGATCAGTCGGCTTTCATTCTTGCGAGGGATTACAAGCTGCCTCTGCATGTGTTCAATTTCGACAAGCCGGGGACGATGAAACAGATCTGTGCGGGGCATAATACCGGTACGTACATTAGCGCGGAGTCGGTTATGGAGCTGGAATAGCGGTTGCACCGTGGGATGGAGCGAGCCTGCCTGATCGGAGTAAAGAATGGTCTAGGCGGGCTTGTACTTTTACAACTATAACCATTCTTCTGTGCAAAGGTTGACGTTGACGTTAATGTTAGATGTAGAGTAAGATAAAAAATTGATCGATCCCATTTGAACAGCAAGGAGGTTGCAGGTGAACAAATACAAAATTGACGATGTGGCCAAGGAATCCGGACTGACGAAGCGGACGATTCGATACTACGAAGAGCTAGGCTTGCTTGAGGCGCCCGAACGGACGGAAGGCGGCATGCGGCTATACACGCGGGAGCATATTGAGCATCTGAAGCAAATCGTAAACGCGCGTGACGTACTTGGCTTTTCGCTGCAGGAGATTCAGGACTTCGTCCGCATTCGCGAGGAGCTGGAAGGGCGCAAGCAAGTGTACGGGCAAACCGTGGAGGATGCTCAGCAGCTGCAGCAGCTGCTGGAGATTCAAACGAGTTTGGACGCCCAGATCCGGATGATCGAGCAGAAGATGGAGAAGATGACGGAATTCCGCCAGGAGCTCGACCGGATCTATACCCGAGTCACCGACGGCATCAAGAAATTTACACCATGAGAAAGGACTTTCAGACATTATGCAATCCGCAGCACAGAAACTAGAAATCCAGGAGCCGTTGCACGGGGAGGCGACCCAAAAACAAAGCATGTTCGACCAGCCGACCGCCGTCTGGGCGATTGCATTCGCGAGCATCATTGCATTTATGGGGCTCGGTTTGGTCGACCCGATCCTGCCAGCGATCGCGCACAAGCTGCATGCTTCGCACTCCGACGTGACCTTGTTGTTTCACCAGCTATAATGCTGTGATGGCGGTGGCTATGCTTGTTTCCGGCGTGATTTCGTCTCGGCTCGGTATCAAATGGACGCTGCTCACCGGGATCGTTATTATTGCCGTATTCTCCGCGCTAGGCGGCATGTCCGACAGCATCTGAGGGCTTGTGTGGCTGCGCGGCGGCTTGGGGCTTGGCAATGCTTTGTTCGTAGCGACGGCGCTGTCTGCGATTGTGTCCTTGTCCCGGTCGGGTGTGGCGCAATCGATTATTTTGTTCGAGACCGCAGTAGGGTTAGGAATTTCCGTCGGGCCGCTGCTTGGCGGCGAGCTTGGCGCGATTTCTTGGCGGGGGCCGTTTTACGGCGTAGCTGCGCTGATGGTGGTCGCGTTCTTCTTGATCCTGTTCATGATGCCCAAGCCGAAGGCGGCGGTCAAGCGGCAAGGGACTTCGCTGCTGGATCCTTTCCGCGCTTTGAAACACCGTGCTTTGCGTGTGTTTGGGATCACGGCGTTCCTATATAACTTCGGCTTCTTCACACTGCTCGTCTATGCGGCACTTGTGCTGGGGCAGCTGGGGCTGGACGAGCATGGGCTCGGGTATGTGTTCCTCGGCGCGCTTCATCGGAGGCGCAATCGCGCCTTACTTGGCCGGGAAGCTGGCCGAATGGTTCAATCCGCATGTGCCGTTTCTCGTAGGCGGCGTGTTCGTTGTGCTCTCGGTTATTTATCTGTGGTTAAACCGCAAGCATCTGGCGCACATCGATCAGGCGGCTGTGCATTAATTTGGGAGAAGAGGAGTGAGGGCCTTGCCTCATCTATTGGTTAGAGGAATACCCGCAGACCGATTGAAGACAGTCGCGAAGCCTTTGGTGGCGGAATTGGCGTCTATTTGCAGCTGCGGCACGGATAATTTCATGCTGGAATGTCTGCTCACGACATCCATCGTAGATGGAGAAATCGCGGCAAGCTATCCGTTCATCGAGGTCGGTTGGTTCGAGCGCGGCCAAGAGACGAGAGACCGGTTCGCTCGGGCCGTTGCGGACCATGTGCAGGCTCTCGGCGTGCCGGAGTTCGAAATCGCGTTCCGCGTTTACGAGGAGCGAAGCTACTATGTGAACGGCGAGCCGATCGTTTCTATTTCTCAATCCAGTCCACTCAATTAGCGAGGCGAATCGCCTTAATTAAACGGCTCATCTCGGCGAGATGAGCCTTTTGGCGTTCATTGCTCTAAGGAGCGGTATCCGCGAAGGCGCCTTCAGCTCCTCAAGCCCGGTTACGTAAGGCCAGAATCCGAGTGCAAGCGACTGACTTTAGAAATATTTTCTATTGTATCTTGCAAACTACTAAGCAAGCATGTAAACTATGAGAACTAAGACACCAAAATGATCATCAATTATACAATATGAAATATTGTAAACAATAGGGCACTTAACGGAGAAAACATGAATAAGCAAACAAGCAAATGGATACAGTCGAGCGCTTTGATTGACCTCATCGAGGACATTAAGCAACAGCTCCACTTGATAAATCATTGCCTTCCCCATGAAAAACGACCGTACGTTGATTTAGACTTACCCAAACATATACAAGCATTATGGGAGTCGATCCACCAATTCAGGATGACATACTTCCCAGAAGAAAGTGATCTCTACTACAAGTCGCTGCAAAAGGTAGCTGGCCATTGTTTTGCTTATAGAGAATCCTTTTTGTCATCAACTGTTACTCACGAGGCTGTTATCAAGGAATACTTGGTCCTTCGAAGGAAAGTTAGCGGTCTAGAAAAGGACATCGTTAAGCAGTTTTATTACTGGGATACAGGCATCCATTCAAAGCGAATTCTAGCGATTCCAAGAGCTGCTGTGGTAAGAGGAAAAAGTGAAATTACGATTCGACGTTACATAAAAGGAAAAAAAGTACGAGCTTATAAGTTGATAAAAATTTGGTGGGTACCGATCGAGGAAGTAATCAATAAGGGAGGTAGAGAGAAATGATGCTACGAGAATCGGACGAAGAAAAACAGAAAGTGCGTCTTCTACTAGAAGCGATCTATAGTGATTTGGAAACAGAGTCTGCCGAAGATGCGCTCAAATATGCTGGACAACTGGTGGAATTAACTAAGATGCGAATCAAGGCAAAAAGCGGTTGGCTCCCGGACGTACCTTTTGGAGCCCCTGGTAAGTTCAGAATTATTCGACAATGCGTGTACAATGTAAACTTTTCGCCTGTTGTTGGATCGGAGCAGGATCTAACTCGCCCAGCTGTTATCGTACGAACCAGTGGAGGTAATACGGTCATGGTCATTCCATTGACGGACGAGCAGTATGGTAACAAGCTGTATTTTAACGTTGACTTAGAGAGACCATTCGATCCCCGAGTAAACAGTACAGCTTTAGTGGAACAAACGCAAGTGGTCGATAAGAGACGAATAGTCAGCCCGTATAGAATTAAGGGTCAGACCGCTCGAGTGGACGACACGGATATGCTGCGAATCCTCAGCGCATTGGCTCAGCTAACGAGCATGAATCTCGATGAAATCGCCGAATATCGCATTCGAGTGGTTGCTACTCAGGGAATTAAGACAGCAATGGATCAAGCCGCTTCGACCGACAAGACGATGGGATCATGACAAAAGCCGCCTTGAAGGGCGGCTTTTGGAAGTAAAGAGATTGACGCAGGGTTGTTTCCCTACGGAAAATTGGGTTACACTTAGTATAACTCTTCCTGCTTAGTGATGCAATTTAGTCCGCTAAAGTTCCGCGGTCCGATTTGGAACGTATTAGGCACCTGCGAATAGATTACGATAAGTATTACCTGGACAGAACCACATATATTCAAGCGCAAGTGCTGGCTTTACACAAATGAGCTGCTGCAACTGACAAAGCGCTAACGCTCGATCGGTCCGGTGTAGACCGCTTCGAAGTCGCTGCCCTTCAAGGCCCCGAGCTTGCGCAGGTCGTCATCGTTCCACTGCGGGCTGGGAGCGCCGCTCAAGTACAGGCTGCTGCCGTTGTCCGCGACGATCATGCCGTACTTCTGGAGCGCCCGCAGAATCGCCTGGTTCGTCGGCGAGTAGCCGGAGATGTCGAAGTCGGCCTTCAGGCGGAGCCGCAATCCCATCGGCGGCAAGATCGGGTCGGAGCTGCTCGAGGCATAGTGCGTCGCCGGGGCGATGAAGCCTTTCTGCGTCTTGCTGACCGTGAAGCGCAGCGCATGGTTGATCTCGCCGGCGGCGGCTTCCTCGTAGCGGACGAGTCCCGGGAAGACCGGCAGCCCTGCCGCGTCGGCGGATGTCCAGCGCTTCGGCCGAAGCGCGTTCGAGGTCAGGTCCCAGCGGGCGCCGCTCGACGCTTCCCAGCCGCCGTTCGCGGCCGGGCGTGCGTTGAACAGCTCGTACAGCTGCAGGTTGTCCTTGTCGACGACGATCACATGGCGATCGCCGTCGCCGTTCGGCCCGCCCTCGATCGGCGCGTCTGCCGGAATCGGGTAAGGGCCGGGGTCGCTCTCGTCGCCGTAGTCGGTGAAGGCGATGTTCACTTTCGGCTGATCGCCGCCCACTACCGTGTAGGGAATGCCGTTCGGCGCGCCGTCCCAGACGGTGCCGAAGTCGGCATGCAGCCGTGTAGACAGCCCAATGGAGGCGATGAACTTGTCGGAGTCCGGATGCACCGGGAGACCGCTGATCTCCATGTTCCACGGATTATCCGCCGGGAACACCTGCAGCCGAGTCGAGCCGACGGGCGATCCGCCGTTCGCGGGCGGCGAAGGCGTTGGCGTAGCAGTCGGCGCGAGTGTCGGTGTAGGCAGCCCGACCGGGCGCTCGCCTACGAAGATCGAGCTCGTGGCGTCGTCCCAGCCGACCGGCTTGCCCAGCGCCTCCGTCAAGAAGCGCAGCGGCACGTAGGTCGTATCCTTGTATAAGAAGCCTTGCTGCTCCGGCGGCGGCTCCTTCCGCACCCCGTCGAAATAGTACTTCAACTCGCGGAAATACACCTCGATCCCAGTCGCTCCGCCGGCCGCATAAGACAGCCCCGAGAAAAACACCGCCCCGCAGGCGAAGCCGATCATGCCGCTCTGCCAGCGGCTTGGCTTTTTTCCTTTTCTCATCCAATACCACTTCCTTCTTCATAATGACTTCAGCTTGTCCAGCTTGTCCTGTCCCCCTCATTGTAGCGATCGCTCAACCGGGCGGCTATAGTTCATCCCGCTCAATTCCTTACACACAAACAACCTCCACCCTGAGATAGGGGGAGGCTATTAGCTGTTGCTCGCTTACTCGGCGGCAGGCGGTTGGGCTTGCGATTGGGCTGGCTTCACGACAACCTTCCATGCTTGGCCAATTGGCGGCAGGCTGCGAGTCAGGCGAGGGCCGTAGAAGCCGATCACTTCCGCTCCTTTGACAACAGCGCTCTTGTCGATCGCCGCGCCGTTCGGAGCTACGAATAGAGTGTTCTCCCCGAGTGTAAGCACCACTTCGTCCGGCGTCTGCTCGTCAAGGCCTTGTCCTTGGATCAGGATGCTGGCTGAGCCGGAGTCGCCGGTGCGCACTTCTTCGATGGTGCCGGCTGTGCCGATCATCCCGGCTTGCAGTGCGGCATCGGCAACGGTGATGCGGTATGCAGCCGTCTGAGGCGGAAGGCTCATCGTCGAAATGATCGAGTGCTCGACATCGACGGTCAAGCCGGGATGCAGGTCGCTAAGCGCCAGCTTCGCCCCAGCCTTGGATTCGACGAGCGTTTCCGGGCCTACATTGAGGACGATTCCATCGGTACCGGCGCCTTGAATGTGCACGGAAGAGGAACGCTCGCCGATGCGAATCGAAGTGATGACGCCCTTCGCTTCCACGGATTTCCTCTGCTCCTGGAGCGAGACGGATACCGAACCGTCCTTCGTTTCCACGGAACCGTGCAGGATGCGTCCCACGAACGAAGCCGGCACGAACAGCTTGCTGTCCACCAGGGCAGGCGCCGTGCCCAGCGTGACGTACATTTTATTGACCGTGTAGCGATCCTGGCCCGTCGTGACGGTCGTGAACACGTTGTCCTTCGACAGGTCGACCGAATAAGTAACCGGGTTCCATTCCAGGGTAAAGCCGAGCTTCTCGGCGACGGCGCGCAGCGGCAGCATCGGCTCTTGTGCGCCATCGGCGTGATAGCCGGCTACCTCGACCGCTTGCCCATTCACCTGTACCGTAACTTGCTGAGACGGCAGTGGAGCCGAGATCGGCAGGATGATCGGTGCGGAGATCGGAACCGCAATAGGAGCAGAAATCGGAACCGCAATGGGCGCCGAGATCGGCACGGCCTGCACGGGTGCTGGAGGCTGGTCCGCGTAGGCCGCCACCGGGGCGATCATGGACGTGACGGTCGCGAGAACGATCAAGCTTCTTTTCATAGTATGGGTCATCAGGAATCTTCCTCTCTATGTATGTAGCAAGGTTGCCTCCTTTTAAACGAGAGTAAGTGCTGGAAGGTTGCAAGCGGAATGGAGGGGATTTACACGATCTTCATGGCCATTTTACATTGCAATAACCTTCCCAACTTGGCATCAAGTTAGACTGGTACCAGATTCGAAGCCATAAGGAGGATGCCAGGATGCAGCCTATTCACCAGCCTGAGTCATCAGCGAGACTGTCCGGCGAACCGACCGTACATGCGAGCGCTTCTGTAGTCAACAGCCATGCCGGTGCTTGGACGTCGATCGGTCCCGGGAACAAAATCATAGAATCCACAATCGGTGACTACACGTACACGATGGATGAAGTCACGATGAATTATTGCGAGGTAGGCAAGTTCACTTCGATCGCATCGCACGTATGCCTGAATCCGGTTCAGCATCCGATGGACCGGGTGACGCAGCACCATATGACATACCGGAGGGCCGGATTCGGATTCGCCGCAACCGATGACGAAGAGATCTTCGACTGGCGGCGCGATAACCGCGTCACGATCGGGCATGACGTCTGGATCGGTCATGGAGCGATCGTGATGAAAGGAGTTCGAGTGGGCCACGGAGCGGTCATCGGGTCGGGGTCAGTCGTGACGAAGGATGTCGAGCCTTACACGGTCGTAGTGGGCGTGCCGGCCAGGCCGATCAAGGTGAGGTTTCCCGCCGAGACGGCGGCCAAGCTGCTGCAGATCGCCTGGTGGGATTGGCCGAGAGAGGTGCTGGAGGAACGGTTTTTCGAGCTGAGCGATGTGGAGACCTTCATTCAGAAGTACGGGGGCTGAGCGAGGATGTCCGAGGAACAGGATATTATGGATCACCTGATCGCCGCGATCCAGGCGGGTCAGTACGAGCCCGAAGACAAGCTGCTGTCCGAGAACGACTTGGCCGAGCAGTTCCGCGTCCCCCGCATCACGGCGAGGAAAGCTTACGAGCGGCTGCAGGAGATGGGCTACATCTACTCCAAGCAAGGCCGGGGCAGCTTCGTGAAGGACCGCCACCAGCGCATTCCGCTGCTGCTATCCGCGAGCGAGAGCTTCAGCAAGAAGATGCTGGAGCTGGGCTACGACTATCAGTCCAGAAACGTATTCTGCGAGCCGATAGAGTATAATCGCAAAATTTTCAAGGCGCTCGGTGTAGAAGAGACGGATCGGGTGTTCAAAATCGGCAGGCTCCGCATGGTGTCGCGCCAGCCGATCGCGCTTCATATTTCTTACGTAGCGGAAGTGTTGTTCCAGGACATCGAGCAGGTAGGCCGGGACATCACATCGATGTACGAATTCTACAAAAGCAGAGGCTTCACGGAGCTTGGCGGCCCTGCGCAGACGCTGCTCAGCATCTCGTTCCCGACCAAGTACGAGCGATCGCTGTTGGCCTGCTCCAGCCTGATCCCCTTGCTCGTGCTGGAATCGGCTTGCGAGGACCTGCGTACGGGGAAGACGCTGGAGTTCACGAGAACCCTCTATCGCGGTGACTATTTCACATATGAGGTATAGAAATCCATCAGGGAGGCTCGGCATGAAACGGAAGCAGCGAACGGAGATTTTGATAGACGGCGCGCCTGACATCGCCGCCGCGTTGGCGCAAGAAATTGAAGGCCGATACGAAGTAACTACTCTCGAAACACCCAACCACGGACTGGTCATGGTCAAGGTCCGAGAGACGGCTCAGAACAGCTTGTTCTATTTGGGCGAAACGCTGGTGACCGAATGCAAGGTCCGGATCGCCGGACATACGGGTGTCGGCTTGCTGAGCGGGGATCGGCCCGAGATGGCGTACCGGCTCGCGGTGATCGACGCTGCGTACGAGGCGCAGCTCGAGGAGACGGCTGCTTGGACGGCGGTATTGCAGGCCGAGTCGGAGCGGTTGCAGGCGGAGCGGCATGTACTCGAGGAGCCGATCCGCAAGACGAAGGTCCAGTTCGAGACGATGGACACCGAGTAGAGAGGAGTGCAAGCGATGAAGCTGGATTTCGTGCACGACATACAGACGTCGTATCGGAAAGTCGTACAAGCGATGGCAAGGCCGGGGTTGGTGGTCGACCTGGCGGAGGAGGCAGGCAAGCTGGAGCCGGAAGGCGGCTGTTACCCGACTACAATGCTGCTCGCGCATATGCTGCTCGATACCGAAGTGACCTTCAAGGTCGTCTCGGGCGAGGAAGCGGCCGTGATGACGCAGTTCCTGAATCAGACGACGTATGCGAGGGCGGTCGAGACAGAGAAGGCGGACTATGTCTTCGTCCTGCGCGACGCCGTGCCGGAGGATGTCCTGCATACGTTGCGGAACGCCAAGATAGGCAAACTGGCCGACCCGCACCACTCGGCTACCGTCATCATTGAGGTGGAGTCGATTAGCGAGGCACAAGGTCATGGTCGAGGGCTCCGGCTCAGAGGCCCGGGCATTCAGACCGCCAGCTATGTGCAGTTGGAGCCGCAGCCGGATTGGGTCGAGCTGCGGGCGGAGCGCAATGTCGAATTTCCGCTCGGACTTGATCTGCTGTTCATGGATGCCGAGCATCGCCTGTTCGCGCTGCCGCGTACGACTCAGGTTGAGAGAGAGGAGGCGGGCGTGTGGCTTACGTAGCGGTGAAAGGCGGGACGGCTGCGATCGAGGAGTCGCTCCGACTGCTCCAGTACGAGCGGGTTCGCCAAGGCGTCGTCCTGGACGTCCGGTCGATTGAAGGCGGTCTGCGCGGTTTGATCGATCAGGTCATGTCGGAGAGCAGCCTATATAGCGAGACGCTGGCCGCGCTGGCGATCAAACAAGCCGAAGGCAACCCGGAGGAGGCGGTGTTCCTGCTGCGGGCCTACCGCTCGACGTTGCCGAGGAAACATTATTCCCGCACGGTCGTTTCGGGAGACATGCGGGTGGAGCGGCGTATCTCGGCCAGCTTCAAGGACATTCCCGGCGGCCAGCTGCTGGGCGCCACGACCGATTACAGCCACCGCCTGCTCGATTTCGAGCTGGCGGAGGAGAGCGAAGCGTCCGTCCGAGAGTGGCTTCTCGCTTTTGAACGGGACACCCGGGAGGCTGCCTATGCCGGCGCCGGCGGCGACCGACAGGCTGCCGAGTCGCTAGCCAGGATTCCGAAGGTGCTGGACTACTTGCGGCAGGAAGGGCTGCTGCCCGAATGCCCGCTCGATTCGCGGGAGCCGGACGATGTGACGCGCTCGAGCCTGACGTTCCCGGCGAGCCGCAGCCAGAAGCTGCAGGTGCTGACGCGAGGGCAGACAGGAGCGGTTACTTCGATGGCCTATGCGGTCATTCGCGGCTACGGCATGGTTCATCCGACGGTAGGGGAGCTGCGCGTCGGCCGGCTGCCGGTTTATGTGGACAGCCCGACACGCCCCTCGGACGACGAGGAGGAGGCGTACTACATCGGCGATTTGAAGGCAACCGAGGTCGAGATGCTCATCCCGGCTATGGTGGAGAAGGAGCGCGGCAGGAAGGAGCTTCAGTTCGATTTCGGCTATGGCCTCTGCTTCGGGCAGAACGAGACGAAGGCGATTGCGATGAGCATTCTGGACAAAAGTCTGGAGCGCGGCGATAAGACGGTGCCGACCGAGAACGAGGAATTCGTGCTCTTCCATATCGATTCCGTGGAGTCGACCGGGTTCATCTCCCACTTGAAAATGCCGCACTACGTTACGTTCCAATCGAAGCTGAACGACGTGAGGAAGACGAGACAGGCGAATCCGAAGCCGCAAGAGGAGGGCGTACCGGCATGCGACTAAACTACAACTTCGCCTTCTTCGACGAAGGCTCCAAGCGGGAAATTCGCCGCGCGACGCTCAAGGCGATTGCCGTCCCCGGCTACCAGGTGCCGTTCGCCTCACGGGAAATGCCGATCGGCCGCGGCTGGGGAACCGGCGGGCTGCAGCTGACGCTGTCCCTCATCGGGAAGCGCGACGTGCTGAAGGTCATTGACCAAGGCTCGGACGAATCGGTCAACGCCGTCAGCATCAAGAAGCTCATCCACAAGACGACCGGCGTCGAGACGGTAGACGAGACAACCGAAGCTACTCTGATTCAGTCGCGTCACCGCATCCCGGAAGTTCCGCTTCGTCCGGACCAGATACTGGTGCTGCAGGTGCCGATGCCGGAGCCGCTGCGCATGTACGAGCCGAGCGAGCGAGAGACGAAGAAGCTGCACGGGGAGAACGAATACAGCGGGGAGTGGCTCATGCTGTTCGAGCAGATCATGAAGTACCGCGGGATGACGACCGGCGCCGATCACCCGGTGCTCGTGCATGACCGCTATGTGATGGCGCCGAGCCCGATCCCGAAGTTCGACAATCCGAAGTTGCACGAGTCGGAAGCGCTGATCCTGCTGGGTGCCGGGCGGGAGAAAAAGATTTATGCAGTGCCGCCCTACACCCGCGTCGTGTCGCTGGCTTTCGAGGATGTGCCGTTCGAAGCGGAGACGTTCCAAGGCAAGGCGTGCAAGCTGTGCGGAGCGGAGGATACGTTCCTGGACGAACTCTTCGATCAGGAGGCGGAGGGGACGTACTACCAATGCAACGATACGAGCTACTGCCTGAGTCGGTTGAACGGTTCGGAGGGGAGGGTCGGCCATGCGTAAGGAGACGGCTCCGGTATTGTCCGTGAGGAACATGAGCAAACAATTCGGCGGCGGCTGCGAGAGGTGTGCCAACCCGGACACTCGCGTGCTGGACAAAAACTATTGCCCGGACTGCGGCACCGTATACTCGTGCCAGGGACTTACGTTCGACCTGTATCCCGGCGAGGTGCTCGGTATTGTGGGTGAAAGCGGCAGCGGCAAGTCTACGATGATGCGATGCGTCTACTTCGACGAGGAGGTCACGGGAGGCGAAGCCTACATCCGAACTTACAAAGGCGGTTCCGTCAATTTGTTCGAGGAGTCCCAGCAGCAGAAGCGGTACATCCGCAACCACCTGATGGGCAAAGTGTACCAGAACCCTATGCTAGGCTTGCGCATGGAGTTTACGTCGATCGGCAACATCGCCGAGAAAATGATCGCCGCGGGAAGCCGCAACGTGCAGGCGATGGAAGCCCGGGGACGCGAGCTGCTCGAGCGGGTGCACATTCCGCTGTTCCGGATGAAGGAAGCGCCCAAGCTTTTCTCAGGCGGCATGCAGCAGCGGGTGCAGATCGCCAAGGCGCTCTCCAATCAACCGTCCATCCTGCTGCTCGATGAGGTGACGACGGGGCTGGACTTGTCGGTTCAAGCCAACGTGCTGGACTTAATCAAGCAGCTGCAGCGGGAGCTCGGCATCAGCATGCTGCTCGTCTCGCACGATCTCGGCGTCATTCGTATGCTCGCCGACCGGACGATGGTGATGCTGGACGGCCGTATTGTGGAGCAAGGACTGACCGATCAAATACTCGAGGACCCGCAGCATGCCTATACGCAGCAGCTCGTGCAGTCCTTGCTCTAAATCCTAGGAAGAGACGGAGGCAATTCCATGTATCTGATTACCAACGGGCGCATCGTTACGGAAGAAACCGTATTGGAAGGATTCGATCTCCTCGTTGCGGGGGACCGGATCGAGCGGATCGGCCTGCGGGGCGAAATTCCGGTCACCGCGCAGACCCAGATCATCGATGCCCGAGGCGGCATTGTCTCTCCCGGCTTCATCGATATCCATTCCGATTACATCGAGCATATGTCGGGGCCGAGGCCGACCTCGCTGTTCGACTTCCGGCTGAGCTTGCGGGAGACCGAGCGGGAGCTTATCACACACGGCATTACGACGATGTATCACTCGCTCTCGATTTTCAAATCCGCCGATTACAAATATCGTCCGATCCGGGAGCCGGAGAACGTGAAGAAGATGGTCGACCTCATCGACGAGTTTCACAACAGCCGGCATCTGCTGCGCCACCGATTCCACGCACGGTTCGAGATCGACAACATCGACGAGATCGACAACCTCAAACAATTTATCGTCGAGAAAAAGGTGCACTTGATTTCCTTCATGGATCATACGCCGGGCCAAGGGCAGTACCGCGACCTGGAGGTGTATCGCAAGGCGATTCAGGGGTATCAAGACTACAGCGAAGGCCAAATCGAAGAGATCATCGCCGCTCATCAGGTGAAGCCGAAGCTGACCGTGGAAGGCATTCGCGAGATCGCCCGGCTGGCGCAGGAGCACCAGATCGCCATCGCCTCGCATGACGACGATTCGGTCGAGAAGCTGGAGCTCGTCCAGAGCTTCGGCACCGCCATAAGCGAATTCCCGATCACGCTGGAGATCGCCTGCCAAGCCAAAGCGATGGGAATGGCCACGATTGCGGGAGCGCCGAACATCATCCTGGGCGGCTCGCACAGCGGCAACCTATCCGCGGAGGAAGCGATCAGTCACGGCTGCATCGATATTCTATGCAGCGACTACTACCCGGCGGCTCTGCTGCATGCAGTGTTCCATCTGGTCGATCGAGGCCGACTGGAGCTGACGGAGGCGATTCGGATGGTGACGATTCATCCGGCGAGGGCCGTGAAGATCGACGCGGAGGTGGGCTCCATCCAGGAAGGCAAAAAGGCCGATCTGATCGTCATCGAGCAGTTGGAGGACGACTTCCCCGCCGTTACTGCGGTAATCGTGGACGGTCGGCTTATTCAGAAGACGGAGTATCGAATCTAAGAGGAGGAGGAGGGAGGAGGAGCCCATGCAAGCGATTTTATCGATCCAGAAGCTGTCCAAGTCGTTCATGCTCCATCAGAAGAACAAGCGCATCCGGGCGATCGAGGACGTCAGCCTCACCCTGCATGAGGGGGAATTCATCGGCATCACAGGCAAGAGCGGCAGCGGCAAGTCCACCGTCCTGAAATGCATCCACCGCACTTATTTGCCGGAAGCGGGCGAGATCTGGTACAACTCCCGCTTGTACGGCCCGATCGATCTGGCCCAGGCATCCGAGCGGATTATGATCGAGCTTCGCCGGGAAGAAATCGGCTACGTATCGCAATTTCTGAACGTAATGCCGCGGACAACCGCCAAGGAGCTGGTGAAGCACGCGATCGTCGAGACCGGCCGGGATGCGGACTACGCCGAGCGGGAGACGGTGCGGATGCTGGAGCATTTCGAGCTCGACCGCGAGCTGTGGGACAGTTATCCAGCTACATTCTCCGGCGGGGAAAAGCTGCGCTTGAACATCGCCCGGGCGATGGCGAAACGTCCCCGGCTGCTGCTGCTCGATGAGCCGACGGCCAGCCTCGACGAGGCTTCCAAGGGCAAGGTCAAGGTGCTGATCGAGCAGCTGATGGGCGAAGGCACGACCATGCTGGGCATTTTTCACGATCTGGAGTTCATGAACCACCTCTGCAGCCGGGAATACCGAATTCGCGATGGCCGCGTTCTGGCTTGAAAGCTGGAGGGCTTGAGCCCACGCATCCTTACAACATCTTAAAACCCTATTAATAGAGCGATGATAGTGTCTAGGTATACTAGTATGGAGAGCTCACAATTTTAAATGATGAAGGAGAGAAGGTTTCTTATGAAAAAAGCGGTTGCCCTATTAGCGACTCTAACTCTTGCAGCGGTAATGACAGCTTGTGCTTCCAACTCCGATAACTCTAAGACGACGACTGGCACTACTACGAACGGTTCCTCCGCGGTGAAGACGAAGGACACGGTCACGATCGCGTGGTATCCGAACGAATCCGGAGCGGATTTGAAGGACGCGCGGGACGAAATCGGCAAAATCATCGAGAAAGCCATCGGCAAAAAAGTAGAGCATAAAACGACGACCGATTACATTATTGCCATCGAGGCGTTGGCCAACGGGAATGCCGATTTGAGCTTCATGGGTCCACAAGGCTACATTGAAGCGAATACGAAGAACAAGAAGGTGCAGCCTCTCGTCGTAAACAGCGGTGCATCCGGCACTTTGGACGATGCCGTCTACTTTAGCTGGCTGAACGTTCGTAAGGGCGAGGAATCCGCCTACAAGAGCGGCGACGCGTTCTCCATCGACAACATTGCGGGCAAGAAGTTCTCGTTCGTCTCCAATAGCTCCACTTCGGGCTTCAAGGTGCCGTCGGCCGGCATCGTCAGTTATTTCAGCAAGAAGGACAAATACAAGAGCCTGACGACGGACGATCTGCTGCAAGGCGGCAAAGACAAGTTTTTCGCGGAAGTGTTGTTCGGGGGCTCGCACCAAGGCTCCGCTGTCAACCTGTTGACCGGCAAAGTCGATGTGGCTGCGTTCTGCGACACTTGCGTAGCCAACTATGTGGAGCTCGCATCGGGATCCGCCAACAAGCCGGGCGCGGTGTATCGGGTAAAGCAAGGTGCAGCGGAACCGTTCAATACCCTGATCGGCAAAGAGTTCTCGCTGATCTCCGTCACGCCGGTGCTCAACTCGCTGTTCGCCATTAATACCAATACGGTTAGCGCCGACGATATCCAGAAGCTCAAGGACGCGTTCGTGTCCGATGAAGTGACGAAGAACCCGAAGGTGTTCCTGCCTAAGGATTCCAAGGATTCCGGGTTGTTCCGCCAAAGCTCGGGCAAAGAAAAATTTCTGACCGTGGAGGACGCATGGTTCAATCCGATTCGGGAATTGTCCAAATGAGTCCGTTGCTCGAATGCCGTCAAGTTTCCAAGCAATACGGCTCTCAGGCCAGAGCCTTGTCGGACATCAGCTTTTCGGTGCGAAAGGGCGAGTTCGTAGCGGTCATCGGGCCCTCCGGTGCGGGGAAATCGACGCTGCTGCGCTGCATCAACCGGATGATCGAGTCGAGCGGCGGCGATATTGTATTCGACGGCGCGCCGGTGACGAAGCTCAAGCGGGGCGAGCTGAAGCAGCTCCGCACGAAGATCGGGATGATTTTCCAGCACTACAATCTGGTCGACCGGCTGACGGTTATTGAGAACGTGCTGCACGGGCGGCTGGGGTACAAATCGACGTTTGCCGGCATCTTCGGCTTGTACAGCAAGGAAGAGAAGGAACGGGCCATGGGCATCCTAAGCGCGCTTGGCCTGGAGGAGCACATGTACAAGCGTTGCGACCAGTTGAGCGGCGGCCAAAAGCAGCGCGTCGGCATCGCCCGGGCGTTGGTGCAGGAGCCGAAGATGCTGCTGTGCGACGAACCGATCGCCTCGCTCGATCCGAATGCGTCCAAGGTGATCATGGATCATCTGAAGAGCATTTCCCAGACGATGGGCATTACCGTGCTGATCAATCTGCATCAGGTAGAGACGGCGCTGAAATATTCGGACCGGATCATCGGCGTGAACAAAGGACGAATCGTGTACGACGGAACGCCGCGGGGCGTAGATACGACCGTCCTGAGCCATATTTACGGCGGCGCCCGCGCGGACGAGCTGCATGCTTTGCAGGGTGGGCAGCATGCAGGCTGATTTTTTCGCGAGGAAGCGCAGGCAGTCGTATGTTTATTTTTCCGTTATGGTCGTGCTGACGCTGGCGGCCATCTTCGTGACGGAGTACGACGTGGTCAAGGGGATCTCTTCGATCCCCAAGGCGGCGGAGTGGACGGTCGCCAACTTTTATCCGGACGCCAAGGCGATGAAGAAGCTCCCGGACATTCTGGATACGTTGCTCGAGACTGTGCTCATGTCGATCGCGGCGACGACGGTCGCGGCGGGGCTTGCTTTCCTCTTCGCGATTCTCGGGTCGCGGACGACCGGGATCGGCGGGCCGTTCAGCTTGGTGTGCCGCGGGATCGCGACGCTGTTCCGCAACATCGATGTGGCCGCGTGGTCAATGATCTTGCTGTTCTCTTTCGGCCAAAGCGTTTTGACCGGGTATTTCGCCTTGTTCTTCGGTTCGTTCGGTTTCCTGACGCGCGCCTTCATGGAGGCGATCGATGAGGTGAGCGGTTCATCCGTAGAGGCGCTGCGGGCGACAGGGGCGGGGTACTTCCACATCGTGTTCCAATCCGTCGTGCCGTCCAGCATCCCGATGCTGCTGAGCTGGATCCTCTTCATGGTGGAGACGAACATTCGGCACGCTACACTGATCGGCATTTTGACAGGGACGGGGATCGGCTTCCTGTTCAGCTTGTATTACAAAAGCTTGAACTACAGCTCGGCCAGTCTTGTGGTATTGGTCATTGTAGCGGTTATTTTGCTGATCGAGTATGTCTCGAACAGCATCCGAAGGGTGATCCTATGAAACCTTACAACCGGTCCCGCCTGACCATCCAACTGACGCTGCTCGCCTTGGCGGCTTTGACGATATATGGCTTTCTCACATTCGATTATAAAGACATCCAGCTCGGAGAAGCACTTCAGTCTACATTCCAGACGATACGGACGATGTTCCTGGAGCCGCACTTCAAGCATTTCACGCTAGTGGAAGCGCTCGAGCAAGTCGCCATCACGCTGGGGCTCGCTTTCCTGACTACGCTATTCGGTGCAGTTCTGGCGCTGTTCCTCGGCCTGTTCGCCGCCCGCAACTTGTCCAGCCGCTGGGCTTCCGTTGTTATTCGCGGGTTCGTGGCTTTCATCCGGGCGGTACCGACCGTATTGTGGGTGCTCATCTTCGCGGTCGCGGCCGGCCTGGGGAGCGTCGCCGCCGTCGTCGGGATGACCTTCCACTCGGTCGGGTATTTGATCAAGGCGTACTCGGAGTCGTTCGAGGAGCTGGACGGCGGCGTCATCGAGGCGCTCAAGTCGAGCGGCGCGAACTGGTGGCAGATCGTGTTCCAGGCGGTTATTCCTTCGACGATGTCATATCTGATTTCGTGGACGTTCCTGCGGTTTGAGATCAACTTTGCCGTTTCGGTCGCGATGGGGGCGGCTGCAGGTGCAGGTGGCATCGGCTATGACATGTTCATGGCCAGCTCGTTCTACTACGACGTGAGAGAGATCGGGACGATCACGTACTTCATTCTGGCGCTTGCGGTCCTGATGGAAGTGTTGGCGAATCGCCTCAAGCGGAAGCTGCGGAGTGCTTAGCGGTTTGAGAGGTCAGTTGAGGCAAGGCAGGGCAGGCAAGGAGAGGGAAAGAAGCTGTTCAGCGGGGGCTGGGCGGCTTTCTTTTTTGTTGGCAGGTGTGCATGGTTGGAGGCGGTCTACAATGTGGAGCGGCGGTCGGAGGTGGGGAAGAGAGGCAAAAATTGGTCTACATGGTGGTAGCGACGATCGATAGAGGGCGAAGAAGGGGAAAAGTTGGTCTGCATAGTGGGAGCAGCGCTCGGCGATAGGCGAAAGGGTCCTGACGCGAGAAAATAACGATCTGGCATATCTTTATTCTGCGTAATTCAAGGGTTTGCGGCAAAATAGCGTTACACCATATCGTTATTGGTCCCGAAATGGCCCGTACTACAACAAACCTTCACCCCTCCCGCCCAGCCGAAGGCGAATACCCCCAAGCAGCCTTGAACTGCTTGGAGAATACGAACGGGTCCGGGTAGCCGAGGGCGGCGGCGATATCCTTGACGCTCTGGTCCGTGTTCTCCAGCAGGAAGCGGGCGTAGATGAGCCGGCTGCGGATTTGGTACGCCTTGAGGCTCATGCCCATAGAGGCGTGGAACAGGCGCGAGGCGTACTTGGGCGACAAGTCCGCCAGCGCGGCGAGCTGCTCCAGCGACGAGCGGTTCGTCGGATGCTCGTCCAGGAAGGACGCCAGCCGCCGGATGCCCGGATGCAGCAGCGGAGCCGACAAGGCGCCGCCGGAATCGGCCAGCTGGCTGTGCAAGGCAAGCTCGCCCAGCAGCTGCGCGATGGCGGTGTGCGTCAGCGAGTCCCTCAGATCAGAAGCCGGCAGGCTGCTGCCATAGCGGTGAATCGCTTCGAACCGCTGCTGGAACTCCTGAGGGGGTTCGCACACGAAATGAAAATAGAAGGGCTCCGCCTCGAATGGGATGTAACCGTTATCATCACAAGAAAACAATCGGAACCGAATTGGCACGATGCTCAGATCGATCCCCTTATATTTGTAAGCCCGGTGCGTCGTCTGCGGCGACAGGAAAATCAAAGTCCCGGGCAACAGAGGCACCTCATCCACACCTTCTATCACATAGCCGCCCCGCCCATCCTTCACGTACAGCAGGTGAAAATCGTCATGGATCCGGTCAGGGAACGACCAGTGCGGGCGGACGGTCAAGCTGTAGGAGCTCTCCAGCCGAAACCGATTCATGGAGCCCAGCATGTCGCCGAGTATTTTCTGCAGCAGTTCGCCAATGGCCAATCCAGTGATCCTTTTTGACATGCAGTTCACCCCTTTTGCTATGGGCTAGGCAGGCTTGATTTATTTATAATTATGGGAATAAAGGCAGGAATGTCAAGCCATTCCGCCAACTCCGAGGGAGGCAACCTTCATGAGCAAGCAGCCGAATGTGGTTTTCATTATAGCCGACGATCATCGGCACGATGCGATTTCCAGACATGGCGATCCGGTCGTGCAGACCCCTGCGCTGGACCACTTGATCGACCAAGGCATATCGTTCCGGGGCACGCATATTATGGGAGGGCTGTCGCCGGCCGTCTGCATGCCCACACGCGCCAGCGTGAACACGGGAGCGAGTGTCTTCCGAACCGGCGGCGCCGGCAAGGTCAACCCGGAGCTGACGCTCATGGGCGAATGGTTCCGCGCGCACGGCTACTATACGTTCCAGGTGGGCAAATGGCACAACGAGCCGGCTACGCACCACCGCAGCTTCAGCGGAGGGGCCAAATGCTTCTTCGGCGGCATGAGCGACCACTACCAAGTGCCGCTGCATGATTTCCGCGCCGACGGCCAGTACGAAAAAAATCAAATTTACTTCGAGGACCGCCATTCCACAGACATCTTCACAGACGCGGCCATAGACTTCGTGCAAACCTACGACCGGGAAGAGCCGTTCCTGCTCTACCTCGCTTACACCTCGCCGCACGATCCGCGCACGGCGCCGGAGCCTTTCGCCAGCCGATACAACGCCGACAACATCCAGTTGCCGCCTAATTACATCGAACAGCATCCTTTTGACAATGGAGAAATGGTGATCCGCGACGAGCTTTTAGCCGAACAACCTCGTAACGCCGCTGAAACCCGCCAACATATCGCCGACTATTATGCCATGATTACCCATCACGACGATGCGCTCGGCCGTCTGTTCAAGACGCTCAAGGACCGCGGCCTGTGGGACGACACCATCATCGTATACACGGCCGACCATGGTCTGGCGGTAGGACAGCACGGCCTGCTGGGCAAGCAGAGTATGTACGACCATAGCGTCCGCATCCCATTCCTCCTAAGAGGACCGGGTGTTCCAGCAGGCCGACAATTCGAGGGACTCACCTGCCAATTCGACATTTTCCCAACGTTATGCGAGCTGTCCGGACTTTCCATCCCGACAACCGTCGAAGGACAAAGCCTTGTCCCCACCCTGACGCAGCAGCCTGCAACCGCGCCTATTCGCGACAGCGTCTTTTCCCTCTATATGGACATCCAGCGTATGGTCAAAACACCACGTTGGAAGCTGATCCGTTACTACCGCAACGAGGAGAAAGGCGTCGGCACCGACCGAATCCAGCTGTTCGACCTGCTGAACGACCCGTGGGAGACACAGGATCTCTCGCAGCAGCCCGATATGGCCCCGCAAATCGAAGCGTTGGCCGCTACGATGTCGCTTTGGCAGCAGCAAATCAACGATCCGCTCCAGCAGCGTCCGATTCTCGTCTAGCACCGCCGCCGGATCGAAAGTGACAAAACCGTAACTTTGGATCACGCTACTTCTATGGTTCGAAATGGGAAATCCCCCTATAGTACATAGTATAAGAAGACTATGCGCCATGTAGGAGGGACCATCCCATGACGGCAACCATTATTCAAACGAAACAGCTCACCAAGAGCTTCGGCAAAAATCAAGTGCTCCGCAACATCGATCTCACGGTCACGCAAGGCGAATTTACTGCAATCATGGGTCCATCCGGCTCCGGCAAGTCGACGCTGATGAACGTCCTCTCGACGATCGACCGGTTCTCGGGCGGCGATATTCTCCTGGAGGAGAAGTCGCTGCTCGACTTGAACAAACGGGCGCTGCGGCAATTTCGCCAAGACCGGATGGGCTTTATTTTCCAAGACTACAACCTGCTTGACATGCTGACAGTGAAGGAGAACATCTTACTGCCCCTATCGCTGCGCAAAATGAAATCCGAGGAAATGGAATCGCGCCTCAAGAAGCTCGGCCAAGCGCTCGGCATCGAGGACATTCTCGACAAGTACCCGAACGAAATCTCGGGCGGTCAGAAGCAGCGTGCCGCTTCCGCCAGAGCGCTGATCACGAATCCGGCCATCGTCTTCGCGGACGAGCCGACCGGCGCGCTCGATTCGCGTTCCGCCACCCAACTGCTCGAGCAGCTCGTGCACCTGAACAAATCGCTTCACACGACCATTCTGATGGTCACCCATGATGCCTACGCGGCCAGCTATTGCAGAAGGGTTATTTTTCTGAGGGACGGCAGCATCGTGAACGAGGTGTATGCGGGCGAGCAGAGCCAGAAGGACTTCTATGAGCGGATTCTCGATACCCAAAGCCTGATGGGGGGCAAAGGGCGATGAACCTGCTAGACTTGACGCTGCGCAACGTCCGACGCAATTTCCAGCTATACACGATTTACTTATTTTCGCTCATTATCGGGGTCATCATTCAGTTTACGTTTTCCTCGCTCATGTTCAACCAGGACATTCTCGACGTCATCGCGAACCGGGCCATGTTCCAGCAAGGCGTCAGCATCGCGTCCGTGGCGGTCGTGCTGTTCATCATTTTCTTCCTGATCTATGCGAATTCGTTCTTCATGCGGCAGCGCAAAAAAGAGCTCGGCATGTACTTGCTCTTCGGTATGAAGGAGCGGCAAATTACGAAGATGGTGTTCTACGAAACGCTGTGCATCGGCGCGATCTCGCTGGCCGCAGGCATCTTGCTCGGAGGTTTGCTGTCCAAGCTGTTCGGGCGCGTGCTCATGAATCTGATGCAGTACGATCAAGTGATTTCGTTGGCGTTCCCTCCGCAGGCGATCGGTACCACGGTGGGCGTGTTTCTGCTATTCACCCTGATCATCACCATTCAGAGCGATTGGGCGGTGCGTCGGCTGCAGCTGGTTGAATTGTTCCGGGCGAAAGAGAAGATGGAGAAGCCGATCCGAGCCTCGGCTGTCTGGGCGGTACTCTCGCTGTTGCTGCTGGGGGAGGCGTTTATGCTGATCCTGAGCGGCAGCCAGTCCGTCTTCTGGGAGGAAAAGTACTCGATGTACAGCCTTTTGGGCGTGGCGGTGGGTGTAGTCGGGGGGACTTACTTGTTCTTTCGCCAATTCATCGGCTGGCTGCTGCAGGCGATCAGTCGGATGCGGCGGTATTTTGAGGGCGTGCGGCCGTTGTGGACGTCCTCACTAAGGTTCCAAGTGCGCAGCAATGCGCTGAACCTGACGTTCATCACCTTGTTCAGCACGATGATCATGCTGCTCATCAGCTTCGTGGCGATCAATTACAAGGTGCAGTTCGAGGCCGTCGGCAAAAATGTACCTAACCATATCGCTTTCCAGACGCTGGATCGGGCAACCAACGAGCGCATCGAGGCGCTGATCAATAGCTCGGAGCATCCGGTTACGGAACATACCACCTTGCAGGCTTTGCGGGTGAAGGCGGTGACGGACCGCAACGTAGCGTTCGAGAATGCGGAGTATTATTTCGAGGATGTGCTGCTTGTCTCGGAGCAGGCCTATGAGGCTTGGACCGAGCGGCGCGGCGACTCACAGCCGGTGACGCTGCAAGGGCGGGAAGCGATCGCGCTGTCGCAGGGGATGGATTTCCCGACGCCTTTGGCACCGGGTGAGCAACTGGCTTTTGCGGTGGAGCCCGGGTACGAGTTCAAGCTGGTCGAGCGCAAAGACTTTGCGCTTCTGGGTTGGGCGACCGATCCGGAGGAGGCGATGGATAAAAAGCCGGGCGTGCTGGTCGTGTCGGACGACGCGTACCGCGAGCTGAGCAGGGGTGGGCAGGCGCACGCCGTGACGTTCGAGCTCTACATGGTGGAGAACGCGAAGACGGCGGACCAGCTGTCGCGGGATGTGTACGCGATCGTCTCGCAGACGCCGGGCGTGTACTACTCTTCGTTCGCGGACATTTACTCGAAGCAGATCGAGAGCTCCGCGCTCCTGTTGTTCTCGGCCGCGTTCCCTGGCCGTCATCGCGCTGTTCGCGCTGGCGAGCGTCATTTACTTCAAGCAGCTCCGCGAAGCGACGGAGGAACAGCAGCAATTCGGCATCCTGCGCAAAATCGGCGTGGACAACGGCGTGATGAAAAGCGTCATCCGCAAAAAGCTGCTGCTCGTGTTCGCCCCGCCGCTCGTGCTGGGCATTCTGATCAGCTGGACCTCCATCAAAACGTACATCCTCGACTCGGTGCAGGACTACCCGGGGTTGGTCGGGATGGTGTGGGGCATCATGGCGGCTTACTTCGTCATCTACATCTTGCTGTACGTCTCGTCGACTAACGTCTACTTCCGCATTGTGACGCGGAAAGCGTAACAAGAAGCGCCTCCATCCGATGGTGAAACCAGGAGTGGAGGCGTTACGCATTAGAAATAGTTATAAAGTGGCGGAAGAGGTTGTGGTTGAAGGGGGCCGCTCTTGAATCCTATGCTCGTTCATTATTTTATTTTGTTAGGTGTATAAGATAGAATTGTAATTAGTTGTGGGTAAGATGTTAAGGGTAGTAGTTTTTGTAATGGAGGAGGGATAACTGATGGAGCAACAGGAGCTAATGCAACTGCTAAATGATCTTCGCGCTATGCCTGCTGAAACGGAATGGCTTGAGTTCAAAGAGGCAAAATCAACATTTGATTCAGGGAAAATAGGAAATATGTTTCAGCCATAAGTAATGAATCAAATTTAAAGGGTAGACCATTCGGATGGCTTATCTTCGGGATTAGAGATGCCGATCGGCAGATTGTCGGATCTCAATACCGAGTGAACCGTGCGGATCTCGATAGCTTAAAACATGAAATTGCAATCAAATCTTCTGGCGGGCTAACTTTTAGGGAGATCTACGAACTTATGCTACCTGAAGGCAGGGTTGTTTTGTTTCAGATTCCTGCAGCTCCACTGGGGATCCCTACTGCGTGGGATGGACATTTTTACGGTAGAAATGGTAGTTCTATTGTGGCTTTAAGTTTGCAAGAAATCGAACAGATACGCAGTCAGGTTATGAAGAAAGACTGGTCAGCCGACATTTGTCACTCTGCTACTGTTCATGATCTGGAACCCGATGCAATTATAAAGGCTAGAACAGAATATAAGAAGAAATTTCCTCGACTTGCTGATGAAGTTGATAGCTGGGATGACTTAGCCTTTTTAAACAAAGCGCGAGTAACGGTGCAAGGTGAAATTACTAATGCAGCATTAATTCTTCTAGGAAAACCGGAGGCAGAGCATTTTATCCAGCCGGTTGTAGCGAAAATGAGCTGGATATTAAAGGATAAGGACAACATTGAACAAGACTATGATCATTTCGGTCCTCCCTTTATTTTGAACTCAGAGCTTTTGTTTTCCAAACTCCGTAATCTGAAATACAGATATATGCCCGATAATAGTTTATTTCCTATTGAGGTTAATCAATATGATGCTTATGTAATACGTGAGGCACTTCACAACTGCATTGCACATCAGGACTACGAAAAACAAGGTAGAATAAATATTGTTGAAAAGCCAGACGAGCTTATTTTCACAAACCTTGGTAGTTTTATTCCTCAAAGTATTGCAGCCGTAATTGAACGGGACTCTCCACCGGAGTATTATAGGAATCGATTCTTAGCGGAGGCAATGGTCAATTTGAATATGATTGACACCATTGGTTCGGGTATAAAGAGAATGTTTTTTACTCAAAAGAGACGATTTTTTCCGTTGCCTGATTACGACTTATCAGATCCTAATAAGGTCCAAGTTCGAATCATTGGTAAAATACTCGATGAAAATTACACGCGTATGTTAATCAATCATACAGATTTAGATTTATCAACGGTTATTTTGCTTGATAAAGTACAGAAGAGAGAGAGAATCAAACCAGAGGAAGTTAAAAGGTTGAGATCACAGCGCCTGATTGAAGGCAAATATCCTGTTATATATGTCGCAGCGCAAATTGCTGCGTTAACAGGGGATAAGACTGCGTACATCAAAAACCGAGCATTTGACAAAGAATTTTATAAAAGTATGGTTATTAAATTTCTTCAGCAGTATAAATCCGCAGACAGACAAGAAATTGACAACTTATTAATCAGTAAACTTTCGGACACTTTGGATGAAACGCAAAAAAGAAAAAAAATTAATAATTTGTTATTTGAAATGTCTAAAAAAGACGGGACAATTGTGAATATGGGATCTTCAAAACGACCGAAGTGGGTTTTAACTTAACTAAGGATAATTAGTAGTAATTAAGTTGAAAAATAAGTTATAAACTTAGATCGCGAGTAAGGTTAGCACGGCAACATCCGCATCACATTGCGGATTTTTGTCTGGGAATGTTGGGGATTTGAAAGTAAAACATAAGTAATAAAATTTACAGAGCCGATGATCGCAGTGTCCTTGGGCCTTTGGTTTTATTTAGGTTGATCCCTCTTGCGCTTTAATTAACTAATCCGGCCCTACCCCCTTCACCACCTGCAAAAACGGATCATGGTTGCGCGGAAAATGGATCACCATCTCGGTAAACGCACCGACCGCCGAGGTAGCGGTGATGTAATGGCCGAGCTTGTTCGACAGAGCCTGGGCCAAGTACAAGCCCATGCCCGTCGACTTCATGTGCGAGCGGCCGTTCGAGCCGGTGAAGCCGCGGTTGAAGATGCGGGGCAAGTCCTTCGGCTCGATACCGATGCCCGAATCGCGCAGCACGAGCTGCTTTTCCTGCGCTGTGGACCGCGTCGCCACTGTGATTTCGCCTTGATCCGGCGTGTATTTCAAGCTGTTCGTAATGAGCTGATGGATGATGAACTGCAGCCACTTTGGGTCGCTCTGCACGACGAGAGCGGGGTCGAGCTGCAGCACGATGCGGATCCTTTTCGAGATGAACGTCTTGGAGTGGGTGCGCACGGCGTCCTTCACGAGCTGCTCCAGCGTACAGTTGCGGATCTCGTAGTCCTGGTTGAAGCTGTCCAGCTTGGCGTAATAGAGCGCCTGATCGACATAATGCTCGATGCGGGACAGTTCCTCCTCCAGGCTCTTCGGGTCGATCTCGGTCTGCTGCATGAGACGGAGCACGGAAATCGGCGTCTTGATCTCGTGGAACCAGGACAGGATGAAGTCATAATATTCGTTCTGCTGGGCTCGGACGCTGTTCAAGGCGCGGATATGCTCCTTTTCCAGGGCGGCGATCGCCTCTTGGTAGGCTTCGGCTTCCAGTGACAGCGGCTCGGCGTCTTCGTCTTGCATGTGCTTGATGGCGTGGACGTTTCGCAAGTAGCGATGCACCAGGAACCCGGCGACCAGGAGCAGCATCAGCAGCAAAGTGTAGAGGAACGTTTCTCTACTCCAGGCCGTTTCCGGGTCGGTGAATGAGACGATGGCGATGATCATATAGGCGACTGCGAACAGCACCAGATAAGGCAGCTCATATTGCAAAAACCGCCAGCCTCTCATTCGACGAGATACCCCATTCCTTTGCGCGTTACGATATAATCTTCGAGGCCGAGCATGGCGATTTTGCGCCGCAGCCGGTTGACGTTGACGGTCAGCGTGTTGTCGTCGATGAATTGCTCATCGTTCCAGAGCGCCTGCATCAGCTCCTCGCGGGAGACGATTTTGCCTCGGCTGCGCAGCATGGCCTGGAGGACGATAAACTCGTTGCGCGACAGCTCGGCGGACTGCTCCCCGACTTGCACGGAGGAGTTGGACAGGTTGAGCGTCAGTTCCCGGTGCGCGAGCTGCAGCTGCTCGTCTTGATATGTATAGTTGCGGCGCAGCAGCGCGCTCACCTTGGCCACCAGCACCCCGAGGTCGAACGGCTTCTGCACGAAGTCGTCCCCGCCCATGTTGATCGCCATGATGACGTCCATATTTTGATTGCGCGAGGAGAGAAAAATGATCGGAACCTTGGACACGGCGCGAATTTGCTGACACCAGTAGAACCCGTCCATAACCGGCAGGTTGATGTCCAACAGCACGAGATGCGGCTCGAACGCCGCGAACTCGTCCATCAGGCCGTCGAAGGCGGTCACCTCCAGCACCTTGTATTGCCACTTTCGTAGCATATCAGCCACGATCGTGCGGATTTTCTCATCGTCTTCCACGAGCAGAATTCGGAACATGGCGGAGCTTCCCTTCTTTCGGTCAACACAATGGCTATTGGTTTTAGTATACCATTCATGAGGGTCTGAGGCATGTGGGTGAGAAATGGAGATTCTATAGGATAGATTTACTCTTTACCGTATATAATGTAAAGTATAATTAACATAAATGAAGAGGTTTTGTTAAATATGAATTTTATTACGGATGAGAAAATACTTAAAGTGCTTCGCGGCTACAACCAGTGGTGGATTAGTAAAACGATATCTTCGGATTTGACCCGTCCGGTAAAAAGACTGGCCTACTATGAGGCTAAGAAAACGTTTGAACACCCCCAGATTCGTAGAGAGGTCATATTATCGGGTCCGAGACGTGTCGGCAAAACCACGATTATGTATCAAATGATTGAGAATATGCTGAATGAAGGGGTCGAACCAAGAAATATCCTGTACGTTTCCTTCGACCATCCGATGCTGAAGCTGTGCGATATCGGCCGCATTCTAGACATTTATCAGAACAATGTGAATCCGGACGAGCGGAACCTTTATTTGTTTTTTGACGAAATTCAATATGCAGGGGACTGGGATTTATGGCTGAAAACGTTATACGATCAACACTCGAGCTACCGTATTATGGCAACCGGCTCGGCAAGTCCTCTTTTGGCAGAAAAAGCGAAAGAAAGCGGCGTTGGACGCTGGACGTCGATTCGTATTCCCACTTTGTCTTTCTATGAATACATTGAACTGATGGGCGTTGCGAAGCCGGAGCTATCCAGGGACATTTACCCTACAGCGCTCGCGGGGCTTACCGAGGCGAGGTTAGCGGCAATCATGATGCAATTGGAACCGCTGCAAAGGCATTTTCATCGCTATTTAATCGTAGGCGGATTTCCGGAAGCTGCTTTGGCAGACGATATGGACTATGCTCAGAAAATGATACGCGAAGATGTTGTGGACAAGGTGTTGAAGCGAGATATGGTATCGCTTTTCCCGATCCGCAATGTGGCTGAGTTGGAGCAAATCTTTTTGTACCTCTGTATGATTAGCGGAAACTTGGTTGTACAGGACACGATTGCGAAGGAAGTAGGCATCTCTCGACAAACGGTTGCCAACTACATGGAGTTTCTCGAGCAGGCCAATCTGATCTATACGAGCCAACCTACGGAACTAAGCGGGAAGAAGATTTTGAAAGCGAAGCCTAAAGTCTATTTAGCGGATGCAGCGATTCGGAACGCCGTCCTAATGATCGGAGAGGAAGTGCTGACCGATCCTCTGGAGATGGGCATGATCATTGAAACGGCGATTTACAAGCATATTCATTCCTTCACTTACTTGGATACAACGAAAATCGGTTATTTCCGCGACCCTAGATCTGAAAAAGAAATTGATATCGTCGTCACATACAAAGTCGCTTCCAAAATCATTATGGAGGTCAAGTACCGTGAAAGCACGGGTTTGTCCATTAAGGAGGCTATAGTGGAATGGGCGGATGACCCCAAAACAGCGGCTGCCTTAGTCATCACTAAGAATAGCACGGATTACGGGAAGACGGATCACCAGACTAGGTGCCCGATCATTAAAATACCTGCCTTTGCATTCCTGTATTTGCTCGGGCATGCGGAATATACGAGATATATGGAGGCAATGAGAAAGGCATAGAAGAACCGCCCGAATGGGGCGGTTCTTCGTCTAGGTTTGCTTCCAACGAGGCAGCAGCAGCCGGAAGCGGGTCCCCTGCGGGGAGCTCTCCGCCAGATCGAGCGAGCCGCCCATCGCCGTGGCCAGCAATCGGCTAAGAGAGAGGCCGAGCCCCATTCCGCGCAAATCCAGCCGCTTGTTCTCCCCTCTATAATAGCGTTCGAAGATGTTTTCTTGCTCTTCGAGCGGGATCCCGCAGCCGTTGTCGCTCACATAGACGACTAGCTGCGAATCGGAGTGTTCTTGCAGCTCAACCGTGATACGCCCCTGCTTGCCTAGCGCCTGGCGGGCGTTCTGCAACAAATTGATGAGAATTTGCTGAATCCGACCCGGATCGCCGGCCGCGTAGAGCTTCTGCGGCGGCAGGGCGAGCTGCAGGTCAAAATCAGGCTTCTCTTGCTCGCGCACGAGCCTCCACTGATACGCAATCTCGTTCAGCAGCCCGCCGAGCTCCAGCTTGTCCGCCAGCACATGCACTTTGCCGGAGGCAAAGGAGTTGAAGTCCAGCAGCTCGGCGACCATATGCTGCAGCCGGGCCGTTTCCTTCAGCGAAATCTCAATAAACTCTTCCGCCTCCGCGCCGGTTACGACTTGATCGCGTACCGCATGCAGCAACCCGTGAATCGAGGTGACCGGCGTCTTCAGCTCGTGGGTCACGCCGGCGAGCAGCTCATTGCGCAGCTCCTCCAGCTGCTTCAGCCGTCCGGCCATATTGCCGAACGAGTGGAGCAGGTCGTGCAGCTCCTGCTCCTTCACGGGGGCGGGCAGCTCCACGTCGAAGCTGCCTTGCTCGATCTGTTTGGCGGCGGCGGCGACTTCTACGATCGGCCGGGTCAGCTTGCGCGCCAGCAAGTAGATCGCCAGCCAGCCCAGCAGTGCGGCTGCCAGCAGCAATTGGCTTAGCGACAAGTACTCCTCGCCGAATTCGGCGATGGAGGGTTTCGGGGCGCGTAGCGTCACGGTACCGAGCTCCACGCCTTGGTGAGCCAGCGGCAGCACCACGGAGTGGGTGCGGCTGCGCGCGGGGTCTACGGCTCGTTCCTGTTCCTCCGCAACGACCGAACGCTCCGAGGACGACGGTGCGCCTCCGTCGGCTTCCGTTCCCGCCCAGCCGTCATCGAGCGGACGATCGCCGCGCGACGGCTGCTGCGAAGAGGGAGCGTTCCCGTTCCCGCTGCCACCGCCCGGCGGTCGCCTTCCCGGCGAAGGCGAGGCGGTCGTGTCGCTTGCAGGCGCTTGCGCTGTGTCCGGTCCGAACTCGACCCGAGGGCCGAGCTTCGTGAACAGCACCTGGCCGCTCGAGTCTTTCAACTCGACATAGAGCGGCTCGGGTATTTCCAATAGACCCAGTCTCCGGTCGATCCATGCAGGCAGTTCCCGCCCGTCGAGCACGTATCGGCCGGAGGCATCCACGATTTTCCCGGCCAAGTCGCCGGCGAGCTGCTGCATCCGCTCCGTCCGGTGATTCAAGGTAGTATGGTGGATCCACCAGAACGATATGGCGACCACAACAAGCATTCCGGTGAGCAAAATCGCCACATAGAGGAAGGTCCAGTGGCGAAGCAAAGTCGTCCGTCTAGCTTTCTTTCCTAGCATACAGCTGATACCCCGTTCCTCTGAGCGTGCGGATCTCGCCCTCCTCGAGCGGCCAGTGCAGCAGCGCCTTGCGCAGCCGCTTGACTGCGAGATCGACTGCGCGATCGCTTCCGTCGTAGTCCATCCCCCAGACGCGCTCGATGAGCTGCTCGCGGTGGAAGAGCTGGTTCGGGTGCTCCGCCAGGAACAGCAGCAGCGCCATGTCCTTCGGGATGATCGACAGCGCGACCCCGTTTAGAAACGCCTCTCGCGACTTGAAATTGAGCCGCAGGCTCCCGAAATATTTGTACTCGCTCGCAACGAAAGTCTGTGCCGGCCGCCGCAGCACGGCATTGACCCGGGCAACGACCTCCTCCGGCACGAACGGTTTGGTGATATAGTCGTCGGCGCCTTCGTTCAACCCGGCCAGACGGTCTTCCACATCGCCCCGCGCCGTCAGCATGATGACCGGGCAGGCGCTCATCTGCCGGATGGCGCGCAGCACGCCCCACCCGTTCAGGCCGGGCAGCAATACATCCAACAATACGAGCGTCGGGCGATCGGCTTCGAATTGCTCCAAGGCTTGCTGCCCGTCGGCGCAGATACGGCAACCGTAATCGGCTTTGCGCAAGTAAGCGGCGAGCACGCGAGAAATCGCAGGCTCGTCTTCTACGATCAGGATCGATTTCATGTTCCGTTCCTCCCATTTCCGCCCCATGCGACCGAGTATGCCCCCAGCCTATTACAGCTGTAAGTCAAGCGTGTGTCGAATTACTCCCATTGTATCGCAAAGTCGCGCCTGCCGGGGAAATCCTCGTTCGAATACATTTTAGAGGACCCGAGAAATACTGACAAACAGCTGTCAGTGGCGCTGAGGTAAGCTGATAGAGGAACAACGCACTTAACCTATGGTCCGTCCAAGGAGGAATGGATCGCGATGGGTGTGCCTGCCCCGGTTTAATTGACTACGCTGCGCGGTTCCCCTACAATGATCGACAAAGACATGTTCGATAGCGATAGGGGAGAGCGACATGAAATTTCTGCCGGCGCTTGGCGGCAAGCCTTCGGAGGCGAGCCGGGCGAGAATGAGCAAGTCCCAGCACTATGACAGCCGCAAGTTCAACAACCTGATTCCGACATCGACCGCCATTGACGCTTCTTTCCTGGAGAAGTGGAAGGTGATGGGCCAATTCATCAAAGGCAATCCGAAGGGCAAGCCGGCCAAACCGCTTCAACCGGTGCCGCTTGATGCCGACGCTTGGGTTCGCGCAGAGGATGACCGAGTCGCTTGGTTCGGCCATTCCGCAGTGCTCCTGAAGCTGGACGGCAAGACGCTGCTGATCGATCCGATGCTGGGGCGGGCGCCTTCTCCGGTGCCGATCTTCGGGGGCAAACGATTCAGCGCCGAATTGCCTGCCGCCGTCGATAAGCTGCCGCCGATCGATGCGGTGCTGCTGTCGCACGACCATTACGATCATCTCGATTATGGGACGATTGTGCTGCTTCGAGATCGTGTAAAGCGTTTCTACACCCCGCTTGGCGTAGGCGGCCACCTGGAATCCTGGGGCGTGCCGGCCGATCGGATCGTCGAGCTGGACTGGTGGGAGGAGACGGTGTTCGAGGGCATTCGGCTCGCTTGTACGCCGGCCCGTCACTTCTCCGGACGCAGCTTGGTCGGCCGCGACGGCACACTGTGGTGCTCCTGGGTGCTGCACGGCAATCAATCGCATGTGTTTTTCAGCGGGGACAGCGGGTATGGACCTCATTTTCAGCAAATCGGGGGCAAGTACGGGCCGTTCGATCTGACTATGGTGGAGTGCGGGCAGTACGACGAGCGATGGGCGGCGATCCACATGCTGCCGGAGGAGACGGTGCAGGCGCATCTGGACGTTCGCGGCGACGTGCTGATCCCGATCCACTGGGCGGCGTTTACGCTGGCTCTCCACGATTGGACCGATCCGGTGGAGCGCGCCCAGCGACAAGCATATGAGCTCGGGGTGCGCATCGCGACACCTCGAATCGGGGAAGTTGTTCCGATCGGAGCGGGCGGCACGTTGTCCGCCTCCGCGTGGTGGAAGGGTTGAACTGAGAATAGGTATCGATCCCGGGTGCAGAAGTGGAATAGTATGGCGTCGAACGCTCCATCCTTTAAGGATGGGGCGTTTTTTGGCATGCTGAGAAAAAGCGAGTTCTTGCCAATAGCGATATGCCGTATCGTTATTCGCAGGGCGTTAGAACAAACGCTTGACTTTTACGTGCAAATTAAGTATCTTAAAATTAAGATTTTAAAAAAGCGAGGTGATGCCACATGCAAACTCCTGATTCCGATCGCCATCCCGATCGCACCTCCAGCCGCAACGACGCGCTGCAGCTGTACATCGCGCTTTCTCGTGCCGGCCAGTGGGTCCACATGCACGCGGATCGCGACATTCGCAAGCACGGTCTGAACCGCACCGAGTTCGGCGTACTCGAGCTGCTGTACCACAAGGGGCCGCAGCCCATCCAGCAAATTGGCGGCAAGGTGCTCATGAGCAGCGGGAACATCACCTACGTGGTCGACAAACTGGAGCAGAAGGGCTTCGTGAAGCGCAAAGCTTCAACGGAGGACCGCAGGCTCATCTACGCCGAAATCACGGACGCCGGCCAGCAGTTCATGAGCCTAGTGTTTCCCGGTCATGCGGAAGCGATCAGCCACGCCGTCAGCGGCTTGACCCCGGAGGAGCGGCGACTGGCCGCCGACCTGCTGAAGAAGCTGGGCAAACAAGCGCAGCAGCTGTTCAAACCGTAGTCCTTCCATCCTTGTTCCTATATATGCTGCAATCAGCTTACTCAAACATAAACAAAGGAGTGGTTCCATATGACAATACGTACAGCAGGTATCCATCATATAACGGCATTCGTGCAAAACGCGCAGGCAACGGTCGACTTCTACTCAGGGCTGCTCGGACTGCGGCTCGTGAAAAAAACGATCAACTTCGACGCGCCGGAAGTGTATCACCTGTACTTCGGCGATGAAGCCGGCACTCCGGGCACGATCATTACCTTCTTCCCGTTCGCTGGCTCGCGCAAGGGGAGGATCGGCGGCGGTCAAGTCGGCATCACGACTTATGCGATTCCTCCGGGCACTACATCGTTCTGGAAAGAACGGTTCGACAAGCTGCAGGCGGCATATACGGAAACGCAACGTTTCTCCGAAACGTACTTGCATCTACAGGATCCCGACGGATTGCTCGTGGAGCTGGTGGAGCGCGAGGAAGGGGCGCTCAGCACATGGTCGTTCGGCGGCGTACCTGCGGACAAAGCGATCAAAGGCTTCGGCGGAGCCGTTCTCTATAGTACGGCGCCCGAGAAGACTGCTCCGCTGCTCGAGCGGGTAATGGGGCTGGAGCGCGTCGGCGAGGCGGACGGCTTCATTCGATACCGCTCTTATGGCGAGATCGGAAATATCATAGACCTGAACGCATCGCCCATGGAGCATGGCCACGGCGGCGCAGGCACCGTCCATCATATCGCCTGGAGAGCGAAGGACGACCGGCAGCACAACGAATGGCGCGAGGAAGTGGCGCGCCACGGCTACCAGCCGACGCCGATCATCGACCGGCAGTACTTCAACGCGATCTACTTCCGTGAAGCAGGCGGGCTGCTGTTCGAGATCGCGACCGACCCGCCGGGCTTCGCCCGCGACGAGCATCCGGATGAGCTCGGCGAGAAGCTGATGCTGCCGGATTGGTACGAGCCGCACCGCGCCCGGATTCAGACGAACCTGGGACCGATCGAAGTGCGCGTATTGGAGGGGGATCACGCCTAATGAAGCATATCTACCAGCAAGGAACGAATCCGAGTGCGCCTGTTCTGCTGCTGCTACACGGGACAGGAGGGACGGAGCGCGATCTGTTGCCGCTGGCGGGGTTGATCGATCCGAGCGCCTCCGTGCTCAGCGTGCGAGGCAACATCCTGGAGAACGGCATGCCGCGCTTCTTCCGCCGACTGGCGGAAGGGGTGTTCGACGAGGAGGATCTTGTCTTCAGGACGCAGGAGCTTAACGATTTTCTCGACCAGGCGGCGCAGCAATACGGCTTCGATCGGCGCAACATCGTCGCGGTTGGCTACTCGAACGGCGCGAACATCGCCGGCAGCCTGCTGTTCCACTACAAGGACGCGCTCCGCGGCGCGATTCTGCACCACCCGATGGTGCCGATCCGCAGCGTCCCGCTGCCGGACTTGTCCGGCGTGCCGGTGTTCATCGGCGCCGGCCGCAACGATCCGATCTGCGCGCCTCGTGAGACGGAGGAGCTGGCCCAACTGCTCGGAGGCGCCGGCGCTCAAGTCACCGTACACTGGGAGGCATACGGGCATCAGCTGACTCAGACCGAGGTGCAGACGGCAGCGGCTTGGTACAAGCAGCTGTTCCCGCAATAAATAACAGCAGCCTCTTCGTTCCTCGGAACGGAGAGGCTGCTCTCTTTTCCGCAGCAGGGCGGTCTGGCGGGTCTTCCATGCATGGATAGGAGGGGATTGGAGATGCTGAAAAGAACAGGCGAGAGTCTGCACATTATGGCAAATTCCGATTTTTTTCGACACACTTTAGTCACATTTACGCGGAAATTGTCTCTCTTGCCACCGAGGAATGGGTGTAAAATAATGTTGTGAAAAAAGTAACAAAGCGCTTGTTTTCGAGGAGGAGACGTTCCCATGTCAACTACAACAGCAGATCAAGAGGCAGCCGCCGTTCAATCGGCCGACCTCGCACTCGGGCGGAACTCAATAGATGTTCTGGATCAATTGATTCGCCCGGAGGTTCAGGAGTCGCTCACCATCCTGGTGGAGAACCTGCCGAAATTGGCGGAGATGGTCACCGTGCTGACGAAGGCCTACGATTTTGCCCAAAGCGTCGCGACCGACCGCGTTCTGATCGACGATTTCAAAACCGGCCTCGAAGAATTCGTGAAGCCGGTAGCCGACACCGCCAAAGGCATCGCCTCGGCCGCCATGGAAGCGAATGACCGCGCCCAAGCCGAGTCGGCTACGATCGGGCTGTTCGGCATTTTGCGTATGCTGAAGGACCCGCAGGTCCAGAAGACGCTGCGTTTCGCGCAAGCTTTCCTGAACGTGACCGCCGAGCGCCAGCGCCAGAAAGCATCCGAGTAACGACTATCAGCTTGAGAAGAACGGGGGATCGACCATGTCGAAACATATTTTGATACTGGGCGGCGGATACGGCGGCTTGCTGAGCGCGCTGACAGCCCGGAAATATTTGAACGTGGCGGATGCGAGAATTACGCTCGTGAACCGTTACCCATCGCACCAGATCATCACCGAGCTGCATCGTCTGGCGGCGGGCACGCTGGTGGAGAAAAATGTAGCGCTGCCGCTGGAGAAGCTGCTTCGCGGGAAAAATATCAACCTGGTCATCGATACGGTGAAGGAAATCAAGCCGGACGAGAAAAAAGTAACGCTCGCGAGCGGCGCTTACTACACGTATGACGCGCTTGTTGTGGCGCTCGGAAGCGAAACGGCGTTTTTCGGCATTCCGGGGCTGCAGGAGCATTCGTTCATCCTCAAGTCGGTTGACGATGCGAACAAGATTCACGCGCATGTGGCCGCTCAGTTGGATGCTTACAAACAATCCGGCAACAAAGCGGACGCTACATTCGTCGTCGGCGGAGGCGGTCTTACCGGCATCGAGCTGGTCGGCGAATTCGCGGACAAGCTGCCGGAGCTGTGCCGTCAGCGCGGCATCGACTACAAGGACATCTCGCTGTATTGCGTGGAAGCGGCGCCTTCGATTCTCGCGGGTTTCCCGCAGGAGCTGGTGGATCGCGCCATGGCGAGCCTGCAGAAGCGCGGCGTGCAATTCGTGGTCGGCGTTGCGATTACCGAGCTGACGAAGACCGCCGTGTCGCTCAAGGACGGTCGTTCGATCGAGACGAACACGCTCGTCTGGACCGGCGGCGTACAAGGCAACTCCGTCGTGGCGAACTGCGGCATCGAGGTGAATCGCGGTCGCGCCAGCGTGACGGAGACGTTGCAGTCGACGTCGCACAAGGATGTGTTCCTGGCCGGCGACAGCGCGGTTGTCATCCCGGGCGAAGGCGCACGGCCTTACCCGCCGACGGCGCAGCTGGCTTGGCAGATGGGCGAGCTCGTGGGCTACAATCTGTTCGCCTTCTTCAATGAAGGCGCAATGGAGACGTTCCAGCCGGTATTCTCGGGTACGCTCGGCAGCCTCGGCCGCAAGGACGCGATCGGCATGATCGGCGCGAACCAAACCCGCTTGAAGGGTACGGCGGCTACGTTCATGAAGGAAGCGAGCAATATCCGCTACTTGACGCATATTAACGGATTGGCTTCGCTGGCGTATTAAAAAAGATAAAAGCGGCCGACAGATCATGGGGATCTGTCGGCCGCTTTTTTTGCGTGAGCCGCTGTAGCTGTTGTTCAGCAATGATAGTCCGCGAGAAGGCCGGCATAGCCAATCAGCTCTCTCGGGTTCAGGCCGCCGCCGATCATCCGGTCGTTGTAGGACGTGAGGAACAGGTTCAATCGAATGCCGTTCAGCAGCTCGACCTGCACCCACTGGTTCAGGCAGCTCTGCGCCTGCTGCTCATTCTGGATCGCCGCACCGCCGCAGTAGACGGCGCGGTAGGAAGCGCGGGAGACGAAGCCTGTCGCATAGTTCATGCCGGCCTGCGTCACGAGGACCTGCAGCTGGGTGCCGTCGCGAAGCGTCACGGTGACCCAGCGGTTCATACAGGCCATGAGGCTCATCAGGCTGGGACGCTGCAGTCCGCCGTTCGTTGGTGTTTGCCACATAGATGCCGTCTCCTTCGCTTACGAGCAAGTGAAGGCGTCGATCAGTCGCAAGTCGATGCCGAAGTAGGCCCAGGTCCAGCCGGTCCAGCGGAAGCCGGCGATCGAAGTCGGGCCGACGAAGATCGGGAAGAACCAGAACTGTTGGCCGTTCGCTAGCCAGATGTACGTGAAGCGGAAGAGGCAGCGGGAGATCGCGCCTGGATCGACGAAGGCTACCGCGCCACCGGGACCGGCGGATTGGAGCGAGAACGGCTTGGGCGGGATGAACCCGGGAGGTGGGGATGTCGGCGCTTGGCCGGTGCCGCCGGCACCGGGCATCGGTGTCCCCGGTGTTCCTGGGAAACCAGGCATCGGGCCGCCCGGGAAGCCCGGACCGCTAGTGCCCGGCATGCCTGGGATGTTGAAGCCGCCGCCGCCGATCGGATTGAACGAGCGGAAAGGAGCGACGACGGTATCGAGCTCGCTCTGTAGGCTCGCAATTTCTCCGCGGAAAGCAGCTTCCTGCTGCAGCGCTTCGGCTTGTTTGCTCAAGATCGACGATTGCAGCTGTGCGACTTGCTGGTACACTTCCAGCGGAACGGCCACGCTTGGCGCGCCCGGGGTGAACGGAGCGGCGGCTTGAGGCCGCGAGTATGGCTGCGGCTGCGGCGTACGCGCGAATTTGGAGCGGACGGCCGATTTGGCCGCGATCTTAACTTTGCTTTTGGATGATGCGGATGATGGCACTTGATGTTCCTCCTCTGATGGACTATAGCCCTTTGGGATACTATATGCGGACGATAGGCTAATGTCACAGAAATCGCAAACGCCCGGGGCTCTCCCCGGGCGTGAATGATGAAGCTATGAGGCGGTGCGGCGTCAGCCTTGCGGCATTTGGCTCATATCCATGTACAGCACGTTCCAACGGTGACCGTCCAAGTCGACGAACCCGGCGCCGTACATCCAGCCTGTTCGGTCGCTCGGCCTGCCATAGATCGTGCCGCCCGCCGCTTCCACCTTGTCCAGCAGCTCGTCCACCGCGTCGCGGCTCTCGGCGTCGATCGAGATGAGCACTTCGCTGCCCAGCTTCGTGTCAGCCACTTCGTGGTTCGTGTAGCCGCGGAAGGTCGCTTCCGGCACGAGCATAACGACGATGCTCTTCTCACCGACCAGCAGGCTGGCGGCCTCGTTGGAATCGCCGAACCGCGGATTAAGCGCGAAACCGATGGATGTGAAAAATTGCTTCGAGCGCTGAACGTCTTTCACGGGAAGGTTAAGCCACAATTCTTTGGTCATTTGCAATTGCTCCTTTTTTTGGTGGAGTTGCGTCGGCGGTTTCACTATGATGATCATAGTGAAAATTTAGCATATTTCACTTTGATAATCAAATTTATTTTTGCTATAGTGAGAATATGAAGAGAGAAGAGAACAAATCGGGCTGTCCTATCAACTATACCGTGGAAATACTGGGCGACACCTGGTCGCTGCTAATCGTGCGCGATATGCTGGCGCTGGGCAAAAAGACGTTCGGCGAGTTCCTCGAATCGGAGGAGCGGATCGGGCCGAGCGTGCTGGCCGACCGCCTGGCTCATCTTGAGCGGAAGGGCATTCTCGCGAAGACGCCGAGCGAAACCGATCGACGGAAGATGATCTATTCCTTAACCGAATCCGGCCTGAACCTCATTCCGCTGTTATACGAGGTATCGTCTTGGGGCTCGATCACGAGCCCGAATCCGGCTGCACCGGATTCCTGGTTTGAGGCGATGAAGCACGATAAGGTGCTTGTGCAGCGATTATGGCGGGAAGCGGTGGAGGCGGGGAGCTCCTTCTTCCTCGGACCGGATAGTGTAGTTGCGAAGCTGGGCTTGGATGTGTGAAAAAGGGAAGCGCTCCTGTGGGCAAGGCTGTTTGCTTGCAGGGGCGCTTCTTCTAGTTAGTAGCTGCGTAGCTGCTCGGGGTTAATGTGCGGGACGAGCCCTTCGTCCGCAGCCCGGTTCAGCAAAGCGTAGACGGCTTGGTACCCGCTGTCGCCGAGATTGCCCGTGAACTCGTTCACGTATAGGCTGATGTGCTGCTGCGCGACGGACGGGTCCATTTCCTGCGCATGCGCCATAACGTAAGCCTGGGACGCTTGGGGGTACTTCCAGGCGTATTCGACGGAAGCGCGGATCCAGTCGCTGATCGCCCGTCCGTCGAGCGAGCGTCGGGCGATAATGGCGCCGAGCGGGATCGGCAGCCCGGTGTCCGCTTCCCACCAGACGCCCATATCGGCCAACATATGCAGGCCGTAGGTCTGGTACGTGAAGCGGGCCTCGTGGATGACGAGCCCGGCGTCGACGGAGCCGTCGCGCACCGCCGGCATGATCTCGTGGAACGGCAGGACGACGATGCGGCCGAGCCCGCCGGGTACATGCTGCGCCGCCCAGAGGCGGAATAGCATGTAGGCGGTCGAGCGCTCGCTTGGGACGGCGACCGTGCGGGTGGCAAGCTGCGCCGCGTCGGTCGAGGCGTCGGCCGTCAGCACGAGCGGGCCGCAGCCGCGGCCCAGCGCGCCGCCGCAAGGGAGCAGCGCGAAGCGGTCCAGCACGTAGGGCAGCGCGGCGTAGGAGATTTTGAGCACGTCGGGGACTTCCCTCGAGGTGCTCTCAGAGCCGTCATAGGACGCGGCGAGCCCGTTGGTGATGTCGATGTCGGCGTACATCACGTCGAGCTTCGGCGTGCCAGGGATCAGCCCATGCGCCATAGCGTGGAACACGAACGTGTCGTTCGGACACGGCGAGTAGGCGATGCGCAGGCTTTGCGATTGTGGTTGCGTCATAGATCGAACACCTCCGATAATACGGCGCTGGCCGCTTCCAGCGCTTGCAGCGCCTGTGGGATACGCCAGGCCGCCCGGTCGCGCGGCCCAACGGGGTTCGAGATCGCCCGCAGCTCCAGGACGGGGAGCTGCATGGCGCGTGCGGCTGCGGCGACGCCGAAGCCTTCCATGCCTTCGGCGGCGGCGTCGGGGACGCGTGCGGCGCGCGCGGCAGCGGTGGCTGCGGTGCCCGTCACGGTCGCCACCGTGAGCACGGCGCCGGTGCGGACGGACTGGCCCGCCGCCTGCAGGGCTTGGACGAGTCGCGCCGACAGCGCCTCGTCCGTCGCGATGCGAGCTGTGCCGAAGCCCAGCTCGTCCAGCGACAGGAAACCGCCCTCGGCGGTTTCCGCACCTAACTGCGGGGCGACGCAGGCCGTCGCCACCACAAGCTCGCCGAGCGCGGCCCGCTCGGCGAAGCCGCCGCCGATGCCGGCGCACAGCACGGCCGCGTACTCGCCGCGGCCTATCGCCAGCGCCGCGCCGGCGGCGGCGGCAGCCGCCTCGGAGCTGACGCCCGCGGCGATCACGTCGAAGCGGCCGGCGTCTCGCAGGCCGCGCAGCACGGCATCCCGCTCGGCCGAGACGGCGGTCACAATCAACACTCGCCGCCCTTGGCTCTCGACGATCTCGCTGCTCCCGTCGTTCCCTCCAAGCCCATCCATCGTTTCCGTCACGACAATCTCCCCCTCCAGAACAAATAACGCTGCATCAATGTCCAACTAAGGTCAGCTTGTAGCCTACCTGCCAAGCCACACAGACCAGAAACCGCAGAGGCTGCCCCCTGCGGTCCGACCACATCCATTAAATCATACGCTCTCCGTCATACGACGTGATGATCTTGTACAGATCCGGCCGCCGGTCGCGGAAAATGCCCCACTCGATGCGCTGAATCTCCAGCTGATCGAGATCGAACTCCGCGGTCAGCACCGCTTCCTCCGTGCGTCCGGCTTCCGCGAGCTTGTTGCCCTGCGGCCCAGCGATGAACGAGGAGCCGTAGAAATTGATCGTTGAATCGCCGTCATCCTCCGGTCCGATCCGGTTGGAGGCGATGACCGGCATCAGGTTCGATGCGGCATGGCCGAGCATGCACATCTGCCAATGATCCTTCGAGTCGATGCTGCCGTCTTGCGGCTCGGAGCCGATAGCCGTCGGATAGAACAGCAGCTCCGCCCCCATCAGCGCCATACAGCGGGCGGCTTCCGGGTACCATTGATCCCAACAGACGCCGATGCCGATTTTCGCGTAACGCGTCTTCCACACCTTGAACCCGGTATCCCCCGGATTAAAGTAAAACTTCTCCTCATACCCCGGTCCGTCCGGAATGTGGCTCTTCCGATATTGTCCCAGTACCTCGCCGTTAGCATCGATCACAGCCAGCGAATTATAACGCGCATAGTTCTTTTTCTCATAAAAGCTGATCGGCAAGACGACCTCCAGCTCCCGCGCGATTTGCTTGAAATGATTGACCGCCTTGTTGTGCTCCAGCTCGGTGGCGTAGACGTAATAGTCCGCTTTCTCCTTCTGGCAAAAATAAGGCGTTTCGAACAGCTCCTGCAGCAAAATAATTTGGGCGCCTTCAGCCGCCGCCTTCCGCACGAGCGATTCCGCCCGACTAATGTTCTCCTCTATATTCGACGAGCAGCTCATTTGAGTGGCCGCTACTTTTACTTTACGCATAACCTACAGTCCTCCCTTTCCTAAGAGCTTACTTGACGCCGCGCGCCGCCATCTGCTGGGTCGTGCAGTGGACGTTGCCGCCTTCCTTGATGACCGCCATGCCGTCTACCGTGCGAATGCGACGACCCGGAAACGCTTCGCGCAACGCCTGCTCCGCCAGCCGATCCGTGCGCTCTGCAGCGCCTCCGAATACCGGCAGCACGATGCCGTCGTTCACGAAGTAGAAATTCAAATAGCTCAGCGTCAACCGGCTGTCCTCGAACATCGTCAGTGGCGGCTGCTCGATCTGGATGATGTCCAGCTTCCGCCCTTGCGCATCGACCGCTTCCTGCAAAATGTGCAAGTTCTCCTGCGTAATCGCATAGTTCGGGTCGCTTGGGTCGTGGCAAACTTGCAGGATCACTTGGCCCGGTGCCGCATAGCAGGCAATGTTGTCGACATGACCGTCCGTCTCGTCGCCGTCCAGCCCTCTTTTCAGCCAGATAACCTTCCGAATATTCACATACTGCTGCAAGTACTCCTCAATCTGCTCGCGGGACAAGTCCGGATTCCGGTTCTCGTTCAGCAAACATTCCTCGGTCGTCAGCAGCGTGCCTTCTCCGTCGACGTGGATCGAGCCGCCCTCCATCACAAGAGGAGCGTCAAACCGGCGGATGCCGTAATGCTCGAGAATTTGGGGAGCGACACTGTCGTCCAGATCCCAAGGCGCATATTTGCCGCCCCAAGCGTTGAACCGCCAGTTGACGCCGGCCACATCGCCCTCCGGGTTAACCAGGAACGTCGGACCATTGTCGCGAAACCAGGCATCGTTATGCGGGATGGCGAGAAGATCAATATTGGCTTGCCCTTTGAAATAGCCGCTTACTTTTTCCAAATCCTCGGGATTCACTACTAGCGTAACGGGCTCGAACTCCGCAATGGCGCGGGCGATCTCCGCATAGCCTTCGCTCACGGCTTCATAGTCGTCGGGATATACCATCGAGGCTTGTACCGGCCAGGACAAAAACGTCCGCTCATGCTTCGACCATTCCGGCGGCATCGCATAGTTCAACTGATTCGGTGTTGCAGCATTCGTCATTCTACTTCGCTCTTTTCTTATATGATGGTGGATGAGTATTAGTATCGCTTGTTGCAGGCATCCTACCCATCATATAACAAATCCCCAGTCGGCTCAACAAGCCGTAGACCGCTCCCGGCCCGCATTGGCCAAGCAATCTTCACCCTCCGAGGCGGACAAGTATGGTATGCTAGAATGAAGATTTGGTAAACGATGCTCGGATAGAAAGCGTGGTTGCGCATGACGGACTGGTTGTCCTCGTTGACCGAAGAAAATTTGCTGGAGCTGCTGGAGCAATTCCGCGCCTGGGGGCCGTTGCCGGGCATTCTGCTGACGTTCCTGAAAGCGTTCGTGCCCCCTATGCCCACTATAATCCTCATCGGGGTCAATGCTGCGGTGTATGGGCTGTGGCTCGGTTTCCTGTACTCGTGGCTCGGTCTGGTGTCGGGGTGTGTCGTCACATTCCTGATCGTAAGGCGAATTGCAGGGCATCCGTATCTGGAGCGCTGGGCGCACAAGCCGAAGGTGAGCCGGAGTCTGCATTGGGTGCGGCGAAACGGCTTCAGCTACGTGCTCGTGCTAAGCCTGTTTCCGCTCGGGCCGTTCGTGGTAATCAATATCGTTTCCGGACTGGTGCGGTTACGACTGCGCACATTTCTGTCGGCGATTATGCTGGGCAAAGGGATCAATGTCCTCCTCTTCTCCTACATCGGGCACGATTGGCGCCGATTCGTCGACCAGCCTTGGCTGCTCGCCGGTCTGCTGGCGTTCATCGCCGCTACTGTGTGGATCGGGCGCAAGGTCGAAGCACGCTATATGCAGCCGTCCCCTCCCGGTGGCCTGACCGCCAAGCATCACCCGCCGAAATAGCGATTTGAATATCGTTATTCTTAAAAGCACGAGCCATGCAGTCGAAAAGAAATCGCCCTCTGAGAGTGATAAACATTCTCAATGTTGGGCAGGCTAGCAGTAGCGAAGCAACGAGAAGAGGTTAGGAGTACAAAGAAAGAAGCGGCTGTGGGGCAGCCGCTTCCGGTGAAACCAATCCAAATAGCCAATCCAAGTAGCCAGTCCAATTAGCTATTCCATTTAGCCACTCATGTTGCCGTTCCAAGCAGCTAATCCATATAACGGTTACACCTTCGCTTCGAACGTCTTGCAATCGGTCTCCTCGGACTTATGGGCTTGCTTCCCCCGGTGGCTGACCACATAGATGGAGGATGCTTTGCATTGATTGTCCGGAGCCCAGTACTTGCAGCTGTTCACTTCGCACAATACGTCTTTCGCCATGACCTGATTCACCTCCTTTTTACTAGGATGGACGAATCAGGTTCTTATTATAAGCGGAGCAGCGCCTCCATCTTGCTGAGCAGCCGGGTCAGGTCGACCGGCTTCGTGTCGTAGTCGTCGCAGCCGGCCTCCAGCGCCTTCTCGCGGTCGGTCGCCATCGCATGCGCGGTCAGCGCGATAACCGGAATGCCGCGTGTCGCTTCATCGGCCTTCAGCGTTGCCGTGGCCGTCCAGCCGTCCATGATCGGCAAGCTCAGATCCATCAGGATGAGGTCGGGCATCCACTCCCGCGCACGCCGGACCCCCTCCTCGCCGTCGATGGCCATCTCGATCTCGTAGCCTTTGCGCTGCAAGCGACGGGACAGCATGTCGCGGTTCATCTCATTGTCTTCCACAATCAGTATTCTAGCCATTGTGCGAATGCCCCCCGTCCGGGGCATCTGCAGCGTCTGCAGCCTGCAGACGGCCTGTATGGACGATCAGCCGGTTCACTTCCCGCAGCAGGGCGCTTGTCGAAGACTGACCCTTCTGCAGGATGTTCTCCACCCGTCCGTTCAACCGCAGCCGGTCTTCCTCGGTAATCGTCTTCGCGGTAATGACCACGATCGGCACTGCCGCCCATTCGGGACGTTGGCGCAGCTCGGAGACGAACTGGAAGCCATCCATCTCCGGCATCATCAGATCGAGCAGGATGAGCTGCGGATTGGCTTCCGCCATGCGCTGCAGCGCCACGAGCCCGTTGTCCGCTCGGGTCACGGAATAACCTTCCCGCGTCAGCAGCTTCGTCATCATCTCCGACGTAGGGACATCGTCCTCGATGACGAGCACGCTGCCGGCCTCGCGTTGATCGACGTACTGGTTCAGCACGCTGAGCAGCCGTTCGCGCTCGACGGGCTTCACCAGGTACTCGGAAGCGCCAAGGGCGAAGCCCAGATTGCGGTTGTCCGAGACCGACAGCAGAATGACCGGAATGTCGGCGACCTCGGGCTGCGATTCCTTCTTCAACTGCGCCAAGACGCTCCAGCCGTCCATGCCCGGCATAAGCACATCCAGAATGATCGCATCCGGCTTTTTCTCCCGCGCTAGCTGCAGTCCTTCCAAACCGGTGCGGGCCATCAGCACCGAGTACTGCTCCTTCTGCAGATAACGCTGCAGCAGCTTGAGCATATCCACATCGTCGTCGATGACCAGGACGGTCAACTGGTTCGGGTTCGCACCCTCTCCCTCGACAGGCTCGTCCGGCGACCAGTCGTCGCCTTGCCCCCCGTGGCTCGCTTCATTGATGTTGGGCAGCCAGACGGTGAATGTGCTGCCCGTGCCGGGTTCGCTCTTCACCTGGATCGAGCCGCCGAGCATCTGGGCGAATCGCTGGCTGATCGCCAGACCGAGGCCGGTGCCGCCATACTTGCGCGTCGTGGACAGGTCGGCTTGCGTGAAGGCGAGGAACAGCTTGTCCATCTGCTCCGGAGTCATGCCGATGCCGGAATCCGTCACACGGAACAAGTAGCCGCTTCGGTCGCCCTCCATCGCCTGTTGGATCTCGAGGCGGACCGCCCCTTCTTGCGTAAACTTGGACGCGTTGCTGAGCAAGTTCAGAATGATCTGCCGCAGCTTGGTCACATCGGTGCGGAAGAAACCGGACACGCCTTGAATTTCGAGGGTGTTGCGGTTTTTGGCGATGAGCGGTCGTACGGTCGACGCGACATCCTGGATGAAGCTGTCCACCTCGCATACCTCGAGGTAGATGTCCATCTTGCCGGCCTCGATCTTCGACAGATCGAGAATATCGTTGATCAGGGACAGCAGGTGCTTTCCGGACGTATGGATTTTTTTCAAGTCCTCGGCAAAAGCCGGCTCGCCCAAGTCGGCGGCCTCCTCCTGCAGCATCTCGCTATACCCGATGATGGCGTTCAGCGGCGTCCGCAGCTCATGGCTCATGTTCGCGAGGAACTGGCTTTTGATCTTGCTCGCCTCGATCGCCTCATCCCGGGCGCGGACCAATTCCGTCGTCCGTTCCTTGACCAGCTCCTCGAGATGATTGTTGACGTCCTTCAGCTCCTCATTGGCGTAGAACAGCTCCCGCGTCTTCTGCTCCGCAATGTCTTCCGCCGCCTTGCGCGCCCTCTTCTCCCGCTCCAGCTGTCTGCGAAGCAACTCCAATTCTTCCATCGGTCAATTCGTCTCCCGTTTCGTCATAGTGAAGCGTGCCGCGGTCCCGCCCGCATCCTCCAAGTTCTCCCGCTCGAGGGTGATGTCCTCTTCGAAATGCTTGATTGCCCCGACAATGAGCCCTTCCGCCAGATCGGCGAACGGACGCGAGGAGCGATAGGTCATGACCATGACGCCCGGCGACGGCGTCTCGTAGGAGAAGCCTGGCAGCTCGGCGTCGGGATACAGCTTGCGAACCTCGACATGGATGTAGGAATCGACCTTCAGCAGAAAATCGTACACCGACTTGTTGGCGGCAACGAACTGCGGGTACCCGGCGGCCAACTGGCCGAACATATACTCGCCGAACACGCGGACGAGATCGGACACGGGGATGTCCGTCTGTTTGCTGAGCTGTACGACCAAGCTGATGATTTCCTCATGCGAGTAAGTTCCGAGGCTCGTGTACGCACCGCCGGACGGAAGCTCGGCCAGCTCGATGATTTTGTCGGCCATCTGTGGGGAGAACCGCTCCTCCACCATTTCCAAAAACGTCGTAAATACCATGCCTTTCATACGTTCGAGCCTCCATCGTCTCAAAAATCTAAATTGGGGTTGCGGTGTTCTGCGAGCGAACCACAGTGAGGAATGCTTCCGTAACTACGGGATCGAAATGTTTGCCTTGCTGCCGTTCGATTTCCTGTATCGTCTCGTCCGTGCTCCAGGCCGCCTTGTAAGGGCGCTCGTGGGTCAAGGCGTCGTAGAAGTCCGCGATCGCCACGATGCGTGCGGGCAGCGGAATTTCCTCGCCCTTCAGTCCGGCCGGGTACCCGTTGCCGTCCCAGCGCTCATGATGGTGCAGCGCGATCTCGGAGGCGAGCCGCAACGTCGGGAAGAAGGCGTCGCCGATAATATGCGCTCCGATCGACGTGTGCACCTTCATCTTCTCGAATTCGTCGGGCGAAAATTTGCCAGGCTTGAGCAGGATGTGATCCGGGATGCCGATCTTGCCGATATCGTGCAAGGCGGCGGCCGATTCGATCTGTTCGACATCCTCCTCCGGGAGGCCCAGCGCCCGGGCGGTCAGTCCGGCCAAGCGGCCGACTCGCTGCGTATGCTCGCCCGTCACATCGTCGCGGTACTCGGCCGAGCGCGCCAGGATGCGCAGAATCTCGAGCTGCGCCTCTTCAAGCTCCGCCGTGCGTTCCGACACCTTCTGCTCCAGCTGCTGATTGTGCAGTTGAAGCTGCATGTGCAGATAGCGGGTCTTGAGCAGATTCGTGATGCGCAGTACGACCTCGCTTCGGTCGAACGGTTTGGTGAGGAAGTCGTTGGCACCCTCGCGCAGCGCTCGCTGCTTGGCCTCCGGCGTGACGTCGGCGGTCAGCACGAGCACAGGCAAATAATCGTCCTCATGGACAATCTGCTTCAGCCTTGCGAGTGCCGCGAATCCGTCGATGTGCGGCATATGGAGATCCAGGAGCACAATATCCGGCCGGTAGTCCAGGAACAGCTCCTCGAATTGCATCGGGTCGGTCGTGCTGATCATCCGGTCGAAGCCCGCCCGCTTCAAGATGCGCTCCAGCAGCTCGATATTGAACGCTTGATCGTCCATGATGAATATTTTCGATTGCTTCAGCCAGGTTTGCTCGAATTCCATCTCGTTACCTCTCGGATTAGGGCTCGTGTCGAAATATGCAAGTCTTACCATTTTAAATTCGATTCGGTCCGCCTATCTCCTTCTAGTTCCAACGGCGCAGATCAACTTTTTAATAGGAAGATTCAGCGCTAAGAAACCGCTTTCATCTCGCAGGTCAGCCCGTCCTAGGCGGATGTGCCGCCGCTCCTGCAGAAGGTGTTCCCGTACGTGCTGACATTGATCGCGCTAGTCGTGTTCTCGTAGTCCTCGAACGCGCCTAAGGCTGTCGGGGAGCCGGTCGATTCGGGGAAGCGATAGCGGCTAGGGGTAGACGGATTTCCACCGTTGTTCCAATGCCCAGCTCGCTCTCGAACCGCATCGTGCCTTTATGATTCGCTATAATTTGCTGACTGACCATGAGTCCGAGCCCTGTGCCGGACTCTTTTCTTGTATAGAACGGCTCGCCCAAGTGGGCGATCTCGTCTTGCGGGATGCCGCAGCCTTCGTCGATGATGCGGACGACGAGATCGTCGCTTCGAGGCGTCACGGCATGGAACAGCTCGATCGTCAGCTGTCCGCCCTCCGGCATCGCCTCCATGCCGTTCTTCAGCACGTTCAAGAACACTTGCTTGAGCTGGTTGGCTTCGCAAGTGAGCGGCGGCAGCTCGGGGGCGAAGCGAGTCTCGATCTGCACATTGCTCATATTCGCCTGAGAGTCGAGCAGCAGCAGGATGTCCTGCATCGTATCGCGCAGATCGACTTCCACGAACTTATTCACCTGCGGCTTCGCCAGCACGAGAAATTCGCTGACGATGAAGTTGATGCGATCGAGCTCCGAGAGCATGATGTCGAGATGGTATGACGAGCTCACCCCGCGCTTCTGCTGCAGCTGGATGAAGCCGCGCAGCGTCGTGAGCGGGTTGCGGATCTCGTGCGCAACGCCGGCAGCGAGCTGGCCGACGAGCGATAGCTTCTCGGAGCGGCGCAGCACCTCCTCGGTCTGCTTCTTCGCGGTGATGTTCCGGGAGATCGAGGACATGGCGACGATATCGCCGGCATCATTGCGGATCGGCGAGATCGTGATGCTCACGTCGAGCGGGCTGCCGTCCTTGCCGGAGCGTACCGTCTCGTAATCCGTCACGGAGGCGCCTCGTTCGATCTTCCGGCGAATATGCTGGTACTCCTCCGCCAGCTCCTCCGGTACGATCGGCAGCGGCCTGCCGAACGCTTCGCCGCGGCTCCAGCCGTACATCGACTCGAACGCGTGGTTGACGGTGAGCACCTTCCCTTCCAGGTCGGACACATGAATCGCATCGGACGTATGGGCGAAGAACGATTCCAAGTATTCCTTCGTGTTGCGCAGCTCCTCGGCCGCATCCTTCAGGCGGCTCATATGCGACTGCAGATTGGAGGCCATGGCGTTGACGCTCTCGGCCAGCCGCCCAAGCTCGTCCTTGCTGCCTACCGGAATCGGCGTGCCGAACTTGCCTTCCGCCATTTCGTTCACCGCCCGCACGATCTGGCTCAAGCCGCGGGTCATGAAGCTCGCGCAGAAGTAGCTGGCGATCATCGAGAGCAGGACGAGTCCCAGAGAAACCATAGACTGCACGACGAGCTGGCTCATCAGGGCGATATGAATCGACTCGCGGTCGAATACCACGGCGACGATGGAGGGTGCCGATGGGGAACCGGTCGGGACGAAGCTTTTCATCACTTGTTTTTTGTTGATAAAGTGGTTCGAGATTACGGTGGTGCCGGTTGAGACCGCCCGCTGGACGTTCAGATTGTCGAATTCGAGGGACTGGTACGCATATTCGCCTACTACGATGGCTCGGACATCCAGGTTGTAGACGGTTATGCCCTGCTTGAGCTCAAGATGCGGCGGCTTGCCGAAAAACTGCGGATCGATGCCGGTAATTTCCAGAATGTTCGGGTTGTCCCGGAGCGTCTTGGTGATGATCTCCTCGGCTCCGATCTGCTTCTCGAAATTCATGAGGGAGGTGGCGTCCAAGCAAGGATTGATCATATAGTTGGTCGTGCCGTCGTAGTAGTTGCCCCATTTTTTAATTTTGGTCGGATCGGATGTGGCGTAGTTGATCGGGCCCGACCAGTAGTTCGGCTGCTTCAAGCCTTGAGGAATGGTTGCGAAACGGTGGTCAAACAGCTGCTGAAAGGCGGTATGCCAGTAGTCCCATGTTTTGGAGCTCAAATACAGCTCTCGAGGGTCGGATGATTTCAGGACGAGGATGTCGTCGCCGACCTGCTTCCACAGGCTGATGCCTTCGACCCCGAGCTCTTCACTGAGCGCGACGAGCTGGCTGTTCTCGACTTTGGCGATATCAGGATCGAGCCGTTCCTTGATCGCGATGGAGGCCATCCGCAGCTTCTCGGCCATCGAGTCCTCCAAGTGCTGCTTGGCTTGGCTGGATGCCTTCAGCGTCGCCCCGATCTGTTCGGCGGCGGCCATCATTTGCTGCTCGGCATTGTACTGCAGATCGGTGTTCGTCGAAATATAGTTAATCCATACGTTTAAGGATAAAATGACGGCAACGATCAGCGAGATGGAGATCGCAAGTTTCGCTTTGATGGACAAGGTCGTGCCTCCGTAGGTGATGTTGGGTTCATCATAATAATGTTAGACGCGAGTCGGCAAAATCCTGTTTTCCATTATTTTCATGCTGCGTGCAGGGTGTTACATTTTGACATTCTAGGGGGATATAAAAGAAAAACCGTCCTAAAGGACGGTTCTCGGTTTAGCCTTACTCCGGATGATTATGCGTATCTTCGCCTATGGCGAACGGCGTAGTGACGCCCTCGTAGCTGAGGTGCATAGTCATGCCGGCCTTGGCGTGCTGCAGGTTGTGGCAATGGTCCATCCAGATGCCCGGATTGTCGGCCCGGAAGGCGACCTCGTACGTGTCGCCCGGCCGGACGTCGAGCGTATCGGACCACCACGGCGATCCGGTGGACGGCACGCCGTTGCGGGAGAGGACGAGCACATGGTGGCCGTGCAGGTGCATCGGGTGGTCGACACCGCCGCGGTTCACGAACTTCACCTTGATCAACTCCCCTTCGCGGACCATGAACATCGGGGCGTTCGGGAACACTTCGCCGTTCATCGTGTAGAGCTGGTTGAAGCGGCCGTTGAAGAAACCCAGCTTGTTGTCAAGCACCACCTCGAACGTGCGGTCGAACTTGCTGTCGGCGTTGAATGGGGTTGCAGTCGGCTCGCCGTAGTTCAGCGGGTCGAAGGCGATCGACACCGCCGGCAAGCCAGGCACATCCGCCTTGCCGCTCGGGCTCATCAGAATGCCGAGCTTCTTGGAGTTGCCTACGCTGAGGTAGATCGGCTTGTTCGGCATCTCGAACTCCAGATCCATCCGGCCGCCGGTCGTCAGCTCAATGCGGGTGTTCGTCAGCAGCTCCGGCTTGTTCAGACTCTCGCCGTCGATCGCGACGACCCGGAACGGCGTACCGACGAGCGTGTACTTCTGAATGACCCAGTCATCGGTATTGATCAGCCGCAGCCTAACCTTCGTACCTGGTTCGATCTGCTTCTGCCGGACGCCGTCGGAGGTGCCGATCGCGAATCCGGCGCCGCTCCAGACATGCGTCATCACGGTGATGTCTTCCGCCGATGACGGCTGCGTGCTGCGGGGTTCGATGATCAGCGGACCGAACAAGCCGCGCTGCACCGCTTCTTGTGAATTCTGGTGCGAATGGTACCAGAACGTGCCGACTTGATCGGCGACGAACCGGTACACATGCTGCCCGCCGGGCATGACGGCATCTTGCGTCGCGCCGGCTACGCCGTCCTCGGCGTTCGGCACGTCCAGGCCGTGCCAGTGAATCGTAACTCCTCCTTCGATGTCCTTGTTCAGCAGCGTCACTTCGACGAGCTCGCCTTCCCTGAACCGGAGCTCGGGGCCGGGAATTTCTCCATTGTACGTCCAGACATCGACGCTTTTGCCAGAGTCCATCCGGATCGTGCCCTTCTCTGCCATTAATGTAACCCGGCGGTCCGGGGTGCCGGTTTGCGGACCGGTCAGCTGCGTGACCGGGGTGCCGGCCGTTCCGGCGGAGGCGGTCATCGTGTGGCCGCCGTGATTATGCGAGGCCACGACGGGGCCGCCGCCGTAATCCATCTTCCCGGCCATCATGTCGACCGTGCCGGGGAGGAGGCTGTTCTGCATAGCCAGGAAGAGGAGCGAGGCGCCGACGGCGGCTACCCCGACGACGATGCCCAAGTCGCGGATGGCGCGTCTGCCGCGCCGGTTGACGACTTCGGCTTCCGGCTTGCTGTACAGCTGGTTGCGGCGCAGGTGCAAGACGGTGAACACGCCGACGGCGAGCAGGAATACGGCGGCCGGGATGGCCGTCTCCAGCGTGAGCCAGCTCGTGGGCGGCACCAGCGCGAAGTAGAAGGCGGTCGCCGCACCCAAGCCTAAGGCTTGGTAAGGTACGACCAGCGCCGGAGCGCTGGCCAGCCGCCGCAGCTCCGGCGACAGCGGACCGTCTGCGTCGCCTTCGGCTTTGGCGGCATGGCGCAGCCTCAGCAGCATCGGGACGGAGACGAGCAGCACGGCGAGCATCGGCAGCAAGAGGAGCGGCGTTCGCAAGTACAGCGGGTACTCCCAGAAGTCTTGGCTGTACCAACTCATGAGCAAGCCGACTGATAAGAGCTGTGCTAGCGAGAGTAGGGTCAGCCATAAGGCCCAAGACAGCTGCTTTCTCGCTTTCTGTTTCATACGAGCCGCCGTTCCTGCATACAGCAGTCCGGAAGCTTTCTTGCCCGCTATCCATCCCAAGAGCGCCAGCAGGAATAGCCAGGCATACTCAAGTCCTAACAATAGGGCATACACGTTCCTGATCCTCCTAAAAACCGATCGCGGCCATCGAATGCTCCGCATCGTCATGATTGATGGTACCAGTGTACCGAATGGAGGAGGCGTGCAGAAACCGACGCAGGCCGTATGATGGCCTAGACCAAAGTTGGGGGAGTTGGTTTACTGAAATTTCATGTTATGTATATTGACACGAAATAACAGAAGACATATGATTAATAGCATAATAGGTCTGAATGTTCGGAAAAATAGGTCTATTTGTGTGATGTCTGTGTTATAAATAGTAACAACAACCGGAAAATAGAGGTGAAGCCCCATGTTGGACCTCAATCGCCCCCTTATGGCTCCTTACTCGCTGGACTCGTTTTACGACGAAATGTTCGGCTATGATGTGCCCATTCGCGCTCACTATGAGCAGGTGTATCGGACGTTCCTGACGATGGCTCCCGCGGAGCTGGCGGGCAAACAACTGGCGATGGAGCGACGTATGCTTGAGGAGGGCATTACGTTCGCGGTCTACAAGCCCGATCAACCGGATCCGCTGGAACGTACGATTCCGTTCGACCTGATCCCGCGCATCATCCCCCGGGATGAATGGACGATGCTCGAGAAGGGGCTGAGGCAGCGGGTGAAGGCGCTGAATCGCTTCACGCACGACATCTATCACGAGCAGCTGATTGTGAAGGAGGGCATTATTCCGCGCCGCATGATTGTGGCGAACCGCTATTTCCGGCCCGAGATGATGCATGTCGATGTGCCGGGCGGCACCTACATTACGACTTCGGGCATCGACCTGATCCGGGACGCCGCAGGAGATTACTACGTGCTGGAGGACAATTTGCGCTCGCCGTCGGGTTTCTCCTATTTGTTCAAGAGCCGCTCGATTATGAATGAGATCTTCCCCGAACTGACGCTTTCCAATACGATCCGGGACGTCGAAATCAGCTTGAACCGCTTTCTCACTACCCTACGAAGCCTGTCGCCTTCCCGAAAATCGAATCCGGTCATCGCGCTGCTGACGCCGGGCTCCTTTAACTCCGCTTATTATGAGCATGCTTTCCTTGCACAACAAATGGGTATTCATTTAGTAGAGGGCCGAGATCTGGTAACGATGGATCATAAGGTGTACATCCGCGGACTGAAGGGGCTGCAGAAGGTGGATGTGCTGTACCGGCGCATCGACGACGATTTTCTCGATCCGCTGGCGTTCAAGCCGGACTCCGTCCTCGGGGTGGCGGGCATCATGAATGCCTACCGCGCAGGCAATCTGGCGATCGTCAATGCACCGGGCACAGGGGTGGCCGACGATAAGGCGGTGTATTGCTATGTGCCGGACATGATTCGGTTTTACTTAAATGAGGAGCCGATTTTGCGCAATGTGCCCACTTATGTGCTTGACCGGCCGGATGAGCGGGAGTACGTGCTCGAGCATCTCCGGGAGCTCGTCGTGAAGGAGACGTCGCTGTCGGGCGGCTACGGGATGCTGATCGGGCCGGCGGCTACGGAGGAGGAGCTGTGCGCCTTCGCCGAGCGGATCCGGCTGAACCCGGGGCTGTATATCGCGCAGCCGACCGTTCAGCTGTCGCGGGCGCCCGTCATCCAGGACGGGGTTATGACGCCTAGGCATATCGACCTGCGGGCATTCGTGCTGACCGGCAGCCGCGAGCAGATGCATGTCATCCCGGGCGGGCTGACGCGGGTGGCGATGAGGCCGGGGTCGCTGGTCGTGAACTCCTCGCAGGGCGGCGGCTGCAAGGACACCTGGGTGATGGCTTAGCTGGGTTGCCGGAAAGTCGAGAGGCGGAAAGAGAAGAGAACGAGAACGAGAAAGAGAACGAGAAAGAAACAGAGTATAGAGATAGAGAAGCCGAATAGGCGTATAACAAGTGGAGAGAGATTGGTTAGAGAGCGGAGCTGAAGGATTAGAGTGCGCAGAGAGTGCGGATAGAGTCGGATTGAGCGCGCTAGAGAGTGCGGATACAGATCGGACAGAGTCGAAGAGAGCTCGGACAGAGTGTGGCGAGAAAATGGAGAGAACGGCTAGCGCAGCGGAGAGTACGGAGAGTGCGGAAGAGAGAACACGGAGAGGCGAATGAAAGGAGATGCAGGGATGCTGAATCGGAATGCGGAGGCGTTGTTCTGGGTCGGGCGGTATATGGAACGGGCGGAAAATCACGCGAGACTGATCGATGTGCATTACCACATTCAGCAGGAGGGCGATTACGAGCGGAAGGAGCAAAAATGGGAGCGGCTCATCCAGGCGCTGGGGGCGGAGTACGACTATTCGCGCTTGTACGGCACCTACTCGCAGAAGGATGTGCTTACCTTCATCACGCTCAGCCGAGATTATTCGAACTCGTTGTTCTCCTGCGTCAGCCAGGCGCGAGGCAATCTGCGGACGCTGCGGGAGAAGCTGCCGAGCGAGATGTGGGAAGTGATGAACAGCTTCTACTTGTGGCTCGGGGCCAAACAGCCGGACGACTTGCTCGCGGAAGGGCCGCATTCGTTTTATAAAGCGGTGAAGGAGCGCTCCGGTATGTTCTACGGCGTGCAACAGTCCGTCATGCTGCGCGAGGACGAGTGGTACTTCATGGAGAGCGGCAAATATTTGGAGCGGGCGGAAAATACGGTGCGCATCCTGCATTCCGTCATTCAAGCGATTCTGGAGGACCAGGCGCCGCCGTACTTGTATTTGCTGACCGTGCTGAAATCGGTGAGCGGCTACCAGGCGTTCCGCAAATATTACGCCGACGCCGTCTCCGTGGAGCATCTGATGGAATTTCTGATCGGCAGCCCGCAGTTCCCGCGGTCGATTCAGTTCGCATTTACTCGGCTGGAGGAATGCCTCGCGCGCATTGAATTTGCGCTTAGCGATTCGCCCTTGCCCAAGGAGCGTAGCATCCGGCTAGCGAGTCGGGTGAAGGCCGAGCTCGATTGCCTCGAGAAGGGTCAGATGACGCTGCCCTATGTGAGACCGCTGCTCGACGAGATGGTGCTGGCGTGCCAGAAGCTCGGCAAGACGATCGAGTGCTCCTTCTTCACGCTGGAGGGAGCGACCGCATGAAGATTGAAATCCAGCATATGACCCGGTACATCTATGGCGATCCGGTCGTCGACAGCGTCAACGAAATTCGGCTGACTCCCCGGACGAACGAGCGGCAGTCTTGCTATCACCACGAGGTAGTCGTCGAGCCCCCCGCCGCTCTGCTCACGTACGAAGACTTCTTCGGCAACCGGGTGCACGCGTTCTCCGTTAATCCCGCGCATCGCGAGCTCGTCATCCGCACCCGGGCGACGGTAGTGACGCAGGATCGCTGGCCGGCGGCGGACGGGACGACCGGGAATGCGGCGGCGCCGGAGGAGGAGCTCGCGCAGCTGCAGAGCGAGAAGCTGCAGGATCGCTACATCGAGTTCCTGCTACCGACCGAGTACACCGCGGACGGCGCGGACGTGCGCGATTACGCCGAAGCCTACCCGTTCGGCGATGATGGCCTTCGCGCCTGGGCGGGTCGGCTGTGCGCCGGCATACACCGGGACTTCACGTATGATCCGTCGGCGACCGACGTCCATACGACCGTGAGCGAGACGCTGCGGCTGCGGCGCGGCGTCTGCCAGGACTACGCGCATCTGATGATTGCCGTCTGCCGCAGCAAGGGCGTGCCTGCTCGTTATGTGAGCGGCTACCACTTCGTCGGCGATCTCGAGGGGGCGCGGGCCGATTTCGTGCAGGCGTCGCACGCCTGGCTCGAGGTGCAGATTCCCGGCACCGGCTGGATCGGCTTCGACCCGACGAACAACGGAGAGGTCGGCGGCCGGTATGTGAAGCTGGGGCACGGGCGGGACTACAAGGACATCGTACCCGTGAAGGGCGTGTATTTCGGGACGGTTGAACAGCGGCTCGAGGTTAAGGTGGATGTGAGGCGGCTGGAGGATTAGTCGGGCTCGGAGCTAGCGGATAGGGCAAGGCGATGTGGGACGGACGTCCCGGTTGGCCGTTGGTTGCTTGAAGGCTGGCTGACTTCGGCTGGCTGATTGACTGCTGAGCAACGGTGAGCATCCCCCAGCTGGCCGGAGGAGTCCTGGCGGCTGGTGGACTTCGGCTGGTTGGTTGATTGCCCCACAGTGGCGGGCGCCCCCGGCTGGCCGGAGCGTGTTCGTTTGACATGGGCGGAGCGGGTTTCTATAATTTGATCAACAGCAACAGACAGATCCCGCGCAAGGAGCGAACGCCATGGCCTTCGGCATTACCCGGCAGGAGATGAACGCCTGGAAACAGGCGGTCTCCCGGGGCGATCTCGCTTTTCTAACCCATTACTGGCTGGACCCGCGTTTCCCGGACAGCCGGACCGTGACCAAGGTCGGCTGCTCCGACCTGGGCAAGCTGGCGGACTGGTGCGTCCGCAACGGCCTGAACCCCCGCTACATCCATCGGCGCGCGGAATACCCGCATTTCGACCTGATCGGGCCGAAGCAGGTGCAGATACTACGGGCCGAGGGGCTCTTGGAGCAGGTTAACCGGTTTCGGCTGTGATCGCCGAAATAGCGTTACCGCATCCGGGATCACGCTAATTGCCCCCGAAACATGGGGAACCGTGCGCCGGGGAGCGAAATAAGGTGATACCAAAAGTAGGATCGTAGTATGGTGGGAGAGTAGAATAGTAGAAGCACAGCCCGGCGATGAGCCGGGTTTTGCTTCGCAAGTAGACCAATAATTACCCTACATCGAGTCCAGCTGCCCGTTTCAGCCGCCAAGTGGACCAATTTTACCCTACATCGAGTCCAG
>NZ_BIMA01000018.1 GCF_004000845.1 Paenibacillus koleovorans NBRC 103111 | reverse complement strand
ATTATGATATTTCAACAATATTTATTCAGGAATAAAAAAGGGAGACAAGCGTCCCCCACAGTACGTTTTTTCAAGTTATTTCAACAACTGCAGCACACCTTGCGGCTGCTGGTTCGCTTGCGCCAGCATCGCTTGGGCCGCTTGCGAGAGGATATTCTCCTTCGTGAACTCCATCATTTCCTTCGCCATGTCCACATCACGGATTCGAGACTCGGAGGCGGTGAGGTTCTCACTGGAAGTACCTAAGTTATTGATGGTGTGCTCCAACCGGTTCTGGAAAGCGCCCAACTGCGAGCGCTGAGCCGATACTTTCTCGATCGCATCATTGATGACCGACAGCGCAGCCGATGCTTTCTCACTAGTTGTAACATCCAGCGCATATTCGACATTCCTGTTGCTCGAGCCGCTGTTCACGTTCGCTACTGAGGTATAGGAAGCTACCGCGCCATTGCTGGCTGCTACGGTTCCTGTGGAGCCGTCGCCACTGATGGACAAAGCGTTCGCACGCATATCGCCAACCGTGATCGTCATGCTCTGCCCGCTGTTCGCTCCAATCTGGAAGGTCGCCGTAAAGTCGCCTAATGGCGAATTCTTCGTGGCGGCTACTGGTGCGGTTGGTGACGTGAAATCGTCGGTCTGCTTCAAAATCAGAGATCCGTCATCGCCTACGGAAGCCACATATTTGTTTTTCAGGGTAACGTTCAAATTGATCGCATCCGCCAGTGCTTTTGCTTGGTCGGCAGGAGTAGCTGCTTCCTTGATAACCGTGCCGTCTGCGTAACCAACATGAGCATTTTTGTTGGAAACGGAAATCTCTTTCCCATCCAACACAAAGGTCATGCCATTCGTGAGCAAGCTATCTTGTGGAATCGCATATTCACCCGGGTAGCCTGTGGTACGAACATCGAGGTCGTCTGTATCCAAGTCAGAGCCCGAAGCGACAATTTCCGTTAAAGTAAGCTCATTCCCTTTTACGGTTGCAATGTATCGATCCTTCAACGGAGACAAATTAATCGCGGCCATCAAGCTTACCGCTTGGTCGGCCACACTGCCGCCGCCTACCGAGAACTCTCCCTTAACCGCCGAAGCCACTCCTGCGACAGCCGTAAACACTTGCCCGCTAATCTCCACTTTGTCGCCGGCTGCAAAAGCTTTATCCACATCGAATGTATACTTGCCGATTACGGCCTCCGTACCGCCTACGAGGGTATCCCGATCCTTGATGATGGAGTTGCCGAGCGTCTTCGTATCCCAGTTTCCTTGGGCCTCGAACGTATACTTCGAGAAATCGATTGACGTCCAGGCTCCGTTCGCATCGAAGAAGAAGTAATTTTCCAAGTTTTGAACGGCTTTTTCGATTTTGGCCGCCGTATTCTTCTGCGCGGAATCGTTCGCCAAATGAATCTTTAAATCGCCTTGATCCACCGAGATGTTCAGCCGGCCTTCGAGTACTTGCGAGATTCCGCCGGACATGGCCGCTGTCGCCACTTCAATATCGGAAGCTTTGCCGACAGCCGCATCCCATGCCGCGTTCGGCGAAATCGTCCATTCGGAGAATTTGATCCCGTCTAACGTGCCTAAGTTCCGAATCGCCGCTGTAATGTCCGCTACCGTATTCTTGGAATCGGTCGTATTCGCCAGATTAATGGACAATACGCCCTCCTTATACTCTACGAACATTTTGTCCAAGCTGTTGGCCTTCAGTTGAAGCTTCACGCCGTTGGCACGGGTTTCTTGGCTTCCGTCATAGCCGGACAGGGCTACTAACGTCTGACCGCTCGCCTGAACAGTCGCGCTTGCCTGGTTTGCCTTCGTGTGCTGGGCTTGCCCGATTGTGACCGTATTGAGATTCCTGCCGCCTGCATTCGTGATGACGAGCTTGTCGTCCAGACCGGAGCCTGCTACAGAGATCTCGCCCAGAGGAATGCCGGTGGCGCGATTATTCGTCTCCGTCAGCGTGATCGTGCTAGTACCTGCGCTGTGGCTCATCGCCGCATACTCAAATCGGGAGCCCAACGTCTGGTTAGCGGCAATAGCGGCAGCCAAACTCTTCGCTTGATCTTCGATCGTGCGGCTGCTGGAGAACGCATCGGTTCCCGCATCTGATGAATAATTGTTAATGCCGAACAAATCCTCTAACCGACCGACCACCTTGCCCGACGCTGCATTGATCACAAATTGTATCCGGGATGCCGGCTTGTCGCCGTTCGATTGAATCACCAAGCTTCCGTTGCTTATGGATGCCGTGGCGACATCTGACAGCAAATATCCGTTCTCATCTTCCGCATTCTGTACGAGCGACAGCACATCGTTTGTGGTGTACCCGGCTTTCAATGTGTGCAGATCCGCATTGGAGATGGTGAACACTTTGCCGTCTACGGAAATCTTGATGTTCGTATTCACCGCATCGACATCGAAGCCCTCCGTGTTCACAACGCTCGTGGCATTCAGCCCATTGTTGGCGATGATATTTGTTGCTAGGGCGAGATTGGTATAATTCATACTATTGGCATTGTAGTCGTCCCGACTTACCGTGTCGTTGATACGCAGCTCAGCGGTCGCGCCCGAGCCGTTTTTGACGAAAGCGAACTCATCTAACGGACCGGTATAAGCGCCATTCGAGGTAATATTCTGGAATGCAGCAATAAGAGCATCCACGTAGCCTTCTTGATCCGCATTTTCGGCACGATTCATGTTGAGCGTGAGGGTTGCCGTACCGGCACCGTAGTTCTGATTGCTGATTGTATAAACAGGGCCTGCGCCATCGGTAACGGCATTGACGGTCAAGGTGATGTCGCCGAAGGCAAAGGTGAATTGGTCACCGTCGACACCTAAGCTTCCATCACCAACCGTTTGTTGATTAGAAAAAGTACTGGAAAGGGCTATATTGGCGCCTGATGATGTGAATCCGGAAGTTGCATTTCGACTGGTACCATGAAGATCGGTTCCTCGTGCTACAATCCCGCCTAGACCTGGACTCGCGCTAAATGTTACATCAACGAGTTGAGAAGCCCCACCACCGGCGGATTTCATTTGATTCAAAGCGGCCAACACTTGGGATTGAAAGTTCGCTTGATCCTCGGTTTCATCATTACCGCCGTTGTTGTCAATGTTAATGGTTGCTGCCGTCCCGGTAACGCCGGTTATCAATCCTCCTGTGCCCCCGGTAGTGTGGTCCGCAACATTAAACGTAATTTCATGATTCACACCATTGAATTGAAAAGTCAGCTTGTCGCCATTCTGAATGCCGCCAGTAAGATTAATCGTATCCGTATCCCAAGCAGGGGAATCCCCACCCTTCAAAGCACCGAACACACCGGAATTCCAACGCGCAACACCGATATTCTCGATATCGACGGTCGTGTCCATAAAACCGTCATCCTGTACTATTGTAGTGACGCCAAACGCCGTATTGATCGTCGCGGCATCCGCTCCGGCTGCTGCGACAGTGATAGACGAGCTGAGAGGGTCTCTAGCCGTGATAACCAGCTTGTTGTTCTCGATCCTGGCTACCGCTACCTGATCCAGTCTGGTCGCCCCGTTCAAGGCTCCGTGTACAGCAGCCAACAGCTGATCCGGGGTCTGTGCGGCGCCAAGAGCGTTGATCCCTGCATTGTCGATCGTAAAGGTCGTTCCGCCAACGTTGATGGCCAGCGACCCTGCCACTCCACCGAGGTTCGTGGAAGTTATAGTCGAGCCGCCCGTTACGCTGGTAGCCCCGATGACCTTAGCGGCAGTATTGATCCCAAAAGCATCATTGACCAAAGCCGGCTTCGCCCCGGATGTTTGCCATCGGATCGGCTGTGACTGAGGATCCTTCGCCGTGATCTGAAGCTTGCCGTCCGTGCCGACGGTAATATCGGCCACTTCGGTAATCAGCTGGACTGGTGCAGTAGAACTGGCGGTTTTGATTATTTCGACCAACTCGTCGACCGAACCGTCTGCCTTCGGAGGGAAATCCATCGTACCGTCATGAACCTTTTGCAGCTCCGCCGTGCTGATTGTAAACGTCTTCCCGTTAACGGAGATCGCTACGGTCTCATTCGTGACTGCAGGTCCAAGCATCGAGTTGGCTACAGCCGGTTCCCCACCGGTCAGCCTTGCCTCGATATGTCCGACATTGAACTGGCCCTTGGCCGGGTCCGCTCCGGACAGAACGGCTGTGAACGTCTGGCCGTCAATCGTGATCGTATCGTCGGCTTCTTCAAAAGCATCCGTAAATTCAAACGAGTATACGCCGTTCCGCTCGGCAACCCCGCCCAACAACTCGCCTTTCTCGCCAATAGTCGTTAAGGAGACGGATTGACCTGTAATCTGCGATGGTGGAGCAACTACGGAGATCTCATTCGTCGAACTGAATCCAGGTATGCGTTCATAGGTAGAGATAGCCTTCCGCATTTCGTTGTACAACGATCCCAGACTGTTGGCACGGGTTGTGCCGCCGCTAGTTTGTCCGATCGTAAAAATATAATTGCCTTGTGCATCAATGGTCAGCGAGGAAGAATCTCCGGCTTTCGTCCCCTGACGAACAGTGACCGACTTGCCGTTCAGAGCCTCGCCATATTCCGCTCCAACAACGGTCAACCCGACCGGCAGATTGACACTAGGTTTTACTCCTCTGACCGAGAAATCCTCTTCCGAAATATCCGACACGCTGCCGGTAGCCTCTCTCGAAGAGCCCCCAACCGTCGCCGAAGAAGCTTCCGCCTTCACGCTCGAGGATACAATGTCCAATGGAGACACTTGTCCGACGGCAACCCCCTTCACTCCGGAGCTAATCGTATCGACTGCGGCTGCGGACTCCACAACCGGCGCATTCTTGCCCTTAAGCAAGGCCTGCGTGTTGAACTCCGTCGTGTTCCCGATCCGGTTGATCTCGGAGGTCAGCTGGTTGACTTCCTTCTGAATCTCCTGACGATCCACCGCTACGTTCGTGTCGTTCGCCGCCTGGGCCGCCAGCTCCCTCATCCGTTGCAGGATGGAGTGCGACTCGTTGAGTGCCCCTTCCGTCGTCTGGATCATGGAGATCCCGTCGGACGCGTTCTTCTGCGCTTGCTCCAAGCCGCGGATCTGGGCGCGCATCTTCTCGGAAATCGCTAAACCTGCGGCATCGTCGCCCGCACGGTTGATCCGCAGACCCGAAGACAGCTTCTCGATCGACTTGCCGCCCTTTCCTTGGTTCACGCTCAATTGTCGATATGTATTCAGTGCGGAAATGTTATGATTGATTCTCATGTAATGGCTTCCTCTCTAAAAAGACTTCCACAACCATGTCGTCATCCTCATTCAACCTCGAGGTTTTCCAGTCAGGAAAAACCTCCCACATTGCTTTTATCGAACTTCGGACGCAAGAAATGAATAGCAAGTTTGTCGATTTTGGCGATAAAAATAAAAACCCTACCATTAGTAGGGCTTAAGGACTACGATTCGATTTACTGACCCATGAAATCTAGCCTTTCTATCACGTAGTCCGAAACATCCATATTCCGAACCCCTTCATCAAGCTGCTCAAACCGGGCTCGAAAACCCGATTTCACGGAGCGAACCTCCCTCGTCAATACATCATCGGGGACCCGACTTTCGAAGGCGTGATCAAAATCGAATAAAGGCGCAGCCGACAAATAAGCTCCTGTATCGGGATCCCTTAGAAAGCCGAAGTTGCCGGCATGTCGATCACCATTCGCTACCAATGCATCGAAGAACAGCATATCGAATCCAAACGATCCGAAAGCAGAAAGGACGTCCTCGGTTGTAAATTCCTCGCCATGAATTTTGCCGGACGCATCCGCCGACTCAAACATAAGAGCGGGATTCGTGAAGTTGGTGACCGCGACGCCTTCCGGACTTGGGGCAGCTTTAGCTACCGGCAACCCAAGCGCTTCCGCTAAGATAGAGCAATATATTTCCCGATTGGCCTGCACAGTGTCCGTACTTTTCTTGATCAAAGTATTTCGATCCGCCCAATACTTCGGCAGATAACCATTCACATACAACGTGGGGATGGCCTGCCCCTCATAAAGCCCGGCCCCCGACCAGAAATCCGTATAGTAAGGGGACACCTCTTCAAACGTGACCTCTTCTTTGCGGTCCTTCAACCAGTAGCAGTCCGACAAACCAAGCGCTCTTGTGCCAATGTTGATTTTCGACCGATTCCCTTGGCCATACACGTAGCTGCGCAGCTGTCTAGCGAACGTATTCGACTTCTCGGAGTATCGCTTCTCCATCCATAGCAAAAAAGTAGATTTATAGGGTATGGACATCATCAGCCCCGGTAATAAAGCTTTGTTCAGCACCTGTTCGTTGCCGATATCGAACACTTCTCTATTTTTGCACATCAAAATCAGATCGTTGTACTCGACCGTAGGAACTCGAACCGAAATTGTACCAAGAAGATCATCGTCCTCGAAGACGCTTAACTTGTCCATAAGACCACTCCCTACAGACTCTTACACACTATCCGGTATTCAATAGACTGCGCGCCCGCGACCTCACAAACTCAGATAGAAAACGCAGACGCTTGTCGTCCAGGTTGTATGAAGGGTGCTTCTCAAACTCAAAATCAACCAGCTTCCTTAGCTTGCTCCTATGATCGGGCTCCATGTACTTGGCCAGAAACCCGAGCTCTTTATTAGGAACAAACGCAAACGTATATTTTCTCCAATCGAGGTAAGGGTCTACTTCCAGCAAATCGGACTCCATAGCCTGGTGCAGCAGCGACATCCCGTTGTCAAACGCGGGAGCGACATCGTCCAAAACGCCAGTATGATTGTTCCGGATAAATCCAAAATTGCCGAAATGCCTATCATGGTTGGCGATTACAATGTCGAGGATCATGATGTCGATCAACCGGTCATAGAAATCTTGCACATTCGCGATGGCGAACAACAGTTCGGAAGCCGACAAGCCGGGATACGCGATATGTGCGGGGACATAGGATCGATCCTGAGAAGTAAAAAGCGAACAGGTGGAGCACAGTCGGCCTTTCCACTTTTCCAACTCGTAGCCAACATGATGGATATTCATGGCTTCCGCCACCTGCGAAGCGTAATATTCCGAGTAGGGCTCCAAGCCTGCGTTGGCGGCCCCTTCCGTTCCACCCTTGTACAAATAAATCCCACCGTCTATACGTCTCCAGCACTTGGGAAGCATACCGTTGGTCGTGAACTCCGGAGAGCTGACGATTCCCCGCACTTTCTCCTGATACCCTGTGAAAGCCACCAAAGCCAGAGTTTCGGAAAACTCATTCTCGTACAAGTTATGATTCGCCCAGCTTAAATCCGTCCTGCTTTCCGGCAAAATCCAGTAATCGTCGACGAGCGACAATCCTAATGTGGTATTTAATAAATTAACTAATGGAGGGTCAAGATCCGGCAACGCACTCAGAAGGTTCTCTACAAAGACTCTGTTCTTCGGGATAAACCTGCTATGAAGCCACGACAACAGCTCGCTATCCTGCACCTTCAACCCGTACGGGAGAAGCTGCGGATCACCGTTCCGAACCTTATGAATCCTGCACAAGGTTTCCCGCATCCCGGTTAATACGATATCAAAGTCGATCAAAGGCTCGTCCTTCTTACGCAAACTGAACTTGAAAGTCCTTTCCACGTCTAAGGAACGAATCAGGTCTATCTTCCCCAAGTCAGACCCTCCTTTCCCCTGCTCCGAAATCGTTCTATTTCTAGTATATCCTAAACGGTATCGAGCAGAAACGTGATAGAAGGCGAAGATTTTCGGATCGGGTTATTCCTTCTTCTCTTCCTTCTTCTCTTCCTTCTTCCCAAACAGCTTCCCGACATCGCCCCAGTCAACCTTGCCTTGCGTAGCCTCCTGGTTCGCCGTCCGGATCGCGTTGTACACTTCCTTGCGGTACACTTCCACATCCTTGGGAGCCTTGATGCCCAGCTTGAGCGCGTCCCCTTCGATTCCGAGCACGACAATCTCGATTTGGTTCCCGATCATGATCGACTCGCCCTTCTTGCGGGTCAGGACCAGCATGCACTCACTCCCTCTCGGCAACGGCTTCTGCAGGCTCGGCCGACAGCAGCTTGTGCTTGGTATTGTACTCCGAACGATGCAGGATCATCTGCTTCGCCAACCGCTTCGGTTCGTTCACGACGATCGGGGCCAGCAAATTCATGGTCGCCTCCGCCAAATCCTCGGTCAGCCGCACGATGACCCAGACGGACACATCCTGCTCGCTCTGTACTTCGAGTTCTTGCACCATTTTATCCGAGAGTTGGAATTCGTATTCTTGATAAAAGAAAAACGGGTTGGTGACGACAAACGCCACATCCGGCTGCTCCACCGACTGCAACACCGACAAAGGCGTGTCCGCATTCGGCTGAATGAGCACGAACCGCTGGCTGCCCTCGAACCCCGGCAACCCTTCGGGAAACTCTACAATGCGGGCTTCGTCCAACTCCAATTGCCCAAAATCTCTTGTCGCTACGGTTACCACTTTGTCTACCTCCCACCTAAAATGAAAAGCCATAGACTCCATTCCGTCTACGGCTAGATGCGCATATCGATCTCCGGCGGCTCGAACTCCGTCTTGGGATACTGCTTCATGTAAATCTCCAGCTTGCCCTTCTGGTACTCGATGATCGGCGGGTTCACCTTGGTATTGAGGTCGATCCGTCCCGGAGTCGTCTCGATCTGCGGCCAGCGAGCCGTGTATGTGATGTCTACGTTGTCATAACCCGCTTCCCCGACGAAGTCCAGCTCCTGAAACCCGCCGACGGAAGCCTCCGCCGCATCGGCAATCGGATTGCCGCCCCGGTGAATGGCTGCGAACTGATTGCCCTTCTCCACAATCTTGCGAATGCCTTCCATCGCGACATCGCTCGCACGCGAATAGATTCGGTGCATCGTCTCGAGATTGTTGCCGAGCGCCAGCGCATCCCAGGCCCGCGTCTGATCGATCTTCAAATCCCCCCGAGGCTGCTGAATGTCCTGCTTGGCCGGAATCGTCTTCATCTCAAACGTCGGCCGCGGCTGCTGAATATCAAATTTCCCCAGGTCGGCATCCACATGCAGCTTGGCATATGTCTGTCGAACCATAACAATCGGTACATTCATGCTAGGTCACATCCTACTTGAGGAAGTCGACGAGACTGGGACTGATCAGCTTGGCACCGGTGGACAGGGAAGCCTGGTAGACGTTCTCGTACGTCTTCAGGTTCGTAATGACCTCGGCAATGTCGGCGTCTTCCGTCTTGGACTGCAAGGACTGCAGATTGATGCTGATGTCCTCCAGGCGGCCGTTGGCCAGCTCGATCCGGTTCGTCTTCGCCCCGATATCGGAGCGAACTTGCAGCACGGTATCCAGACGATTCTGGATCTTATTGATCAGATTGGACATCCCCACATAATCGCTTTCTTCCAAATAGCCCATCATATCGTCAAACAGCTTAAACACTTGATCGTCATCCGTTGCATTGCCGTACACTTGGGTCGCCGTCACATTGATGCCAAGCGTAACGCCGGCGCCAATCTCCAAATGGATGATGCCTGGGTCGCTCTCCACCTGCAAATTGTTCGGATCCGGGTACGGTCGACGATCGGTCAATTGCCCATTGAACACAAACTTGCCATTAAACTCGCTGTTCGCTACGTCCAGAGCCTGATTCTTCAACTGCACGACCTCTTGCTTGAGCGCCACCATCGCGTTGTCGTCGTTCGTACCGTTCGCGCCTTGCACGCACAGCTCGCGAGTCCGCTGCAGAACGTTGCCCAGTTGGTTCAAGACCGTGTCCGTATAGTCCAGCCAAGACATCGCAGTATCGGCATTGCTCACGAACTGCTCCGTCGCGCCAATCTCAGTCCGGTACCGCATGGAGAAGCTGATGCCGACCGGATCGTCCGAAGGCATGTTGATGCGCCGGCCCGTGGACAGCTGGTTCTGCAAGTTTTTCATGCTGTTCAAGTTATAGTTGAGATTGCGCATCAGCTGCGAATTCATCATATTTTGCGTTACGCGAGTCAAGCTTCATTCTCCTCTCGGGGCACCTGGCCGGCCTTCAGCCGAACCCGTTCACCCTTACCCTTAGCGACCTACAACACCCATTCCGTTAATGACCTTATCCAGAATCTCATCGCAAGAGGTCATCGCTCGGGCGGCTGCATTGTAGGCGTGCTGGTATTTGATCATATTCGACATCTCTTCGTCCAGCGACACGCCGCTCACCGACTGCCGTCTCGACTCGACATGCTCGACCAGCGCGGTCTGGTTCATGAGCTGGCGGTGGGCTTCCTGGCCCTGAACCCCGAGCTCCCCGATAATGGAACGGAAGAAATCGTCGATCGAACCGGTCTGCCCTTCCTGGTACTCGAACTTCTTGTTCTTCAGGCCGGCGATCAGGAGCGCGATTTCATTACTGCCCTTGACCACCTTCGTCTCGCCGTTCTCGTCCACGAACGTACGGTTGGAGGCCGCGATCAGGAACACATTTTCTACGATGTCCGGATTCATCTTCAGCGTCTCCGCTTCCGCCCCGGCCGTCATCAGAAAATAAGGCTGGCCCGGCGTGTCGTTCAACGTGTAGCCGAGCTGATGCAGCCCATTCAAGCCGTTCACGATCACATTCGTATCGGCCGCCAAGGTACCGGTATACTCTGTGCCATCCTTGTCGGTCAGCGTCACCCCATCCGGAATCATCGTCCCGGCAGGCAGCGTAATCTCGACTTCGCCCTGGACCATCGCGCGCACCATCACGTTCAGGTCTTCCATGTACGAGGTAACCAACTGATCGCGGGAAAAAATCATCCCGTATACTTCACCGCTGTTCATCTCGCCGCCGAAAGCACTTTCGAGGAAAGCCCGATCCACGTCGACGCTCTTCTCGTTGCCGTCTACGAGAGTGGTGGAGCCCATGTTGAGCGTATATCCCTGTTCAGTCTCCGTGACGGACACGTTGATGTAGCCGGACAGCTCGTCGACGAGCAAATCGCGTTGGTCGCGCAGGTCGTTGGCGTCGTTCCCCAACCCTTCCACACGGAAAATCTCGTTGTTGAGCTTCGCTACGTTGCCCAAAATATTGTCGATCTGCCGTGCTCTCACTTCGATATTGCTGGTCAAGTCATTGCGCAATTCCTTCAGCTGCACAGCCGTATGGTTGATGGAGTCGGTCAGCGCGATCGTCCGTTCCTTGACAAGGACCCGGTTCGTCCGGCTGTCGGGATACTTGGTCAACTCCTGCCAAGCGTTCCAGAACCCCTCGATCGTCTGCCGGATGCCCGTGTCGGAAGGCTCGTTCACGATCTTCTCCAGCTTCTCTAAGGTGTCGCTGCGGATCGTCCATTGGCCGAGCGACTTGTTCTCGTTCAGGAACTGATCGTCGAGAAACTTCTCCCGGATCCGCTCGATGCTCGTAAACTCGACCCCTTGTCCGTTCTGACCGGGGATCGTCGACCGCATCAGGCCGATCGCTTCCAGCGGGCGCGACGCCGAGAAATTGACCACCTGCCGCGTGTAGCCCTTCGTATTGGAATTCGCTATATTGTGTCCGGTCGTCGTCAGCGCAGCCTGGTGCGTGAATAAGCTCCGCTTGGCTATCTCAATCCCGGTAAATGTCGATCTCATAAGGTTCTGGCTCCTTCCGTTCGCCTATGTGCCGGCAGCCGATCAGGCTTTTCGATCAAACATGCTTCTCTGATACCCGCCATGATCCTGCTGCTCCGGATGGCGATAGGTGGATTCTTGTTCGTCCGGTCCGACCATCAAGTCAATCGAGTAGTTCACAAAAGAAAGCGACTGCTCCAGCAATTGGCGGTTCAATTCGTTCACGCGCTTAAGCTCCCCAATCAGCTCTACCAAGCGCTGCTGGCGGCTCTGAAGAGCCTCCTTGTCGCTCAACCGGTGCACGAAACGAATAAAATCGCTAATCGTCATAGCCGCAGTCGCGAAAATGCCGCTACTCCCCAAATAAGCTTGAACGGCCTTGACCCGCTCGGTCTCGAGCAGCCCAATCTCCTTGACCAGCTTGCTCTCCCGCTGCGTAATCTGAGTCAATTCCGTCACTTGATTGGCCACAATGACCGGACGCTTCTGCCCGCCCAGCGTAAGCAAGGCTTCGTGCAGTTCAATCAAGCGATCGAGCACCTTCAATACATCGTCCATCTTCTACACTCCCGATTCGCTGACTTACTTCAGAAACGGCCACAGCTTATCCGCCAGACGCCCCGCTTCAACAGTGTATGTGCCGGTGGACACTTGCTGCTTCAATTGCTGCAGACGCTCGCGATGCGAGACGGCCCCCGTCCCCGACTGGGATTCGAGCAGCTCTTGCGCTTCCGTGGAGATCCGCACCTCGTCCTTCTGCCGTTCCTTGGCACGAGCCTCTCCGGTTCTAGTCTCCTGATTGCGCTGATAAGGGTTCGTGCCCCCTACGCGCGATATGCCGTTGATTTTCATCGTTCATTCACCCCGCTTGGCCGCCGCGTTCCCGCACCGCCCATCAATTCGATCCAACTTGTTACATCATTTATCGGAAGGTCGCACAGGAATGTTAATAGCGTCAGCGTGGGTATTTAGTGGTAATTTCCTGGTGATTCCGCCTACCCGCTAAAGTCGCTTTTTGTCATCCCCGCGGTCCTTGATCTGGAACGTATTGCCCAATTTCTGACGCTCTTCGTCGCGCCGTTTGACGTCTTCCTTCAAGTGATTCACATCGCGGCTCAGCTTCATCCGGCACGTGTCGCAAATATGCCCGTCCTTGACCGGTCCATTGCACACCTCGCACGGCGTCTGCACATTGGGGGCCTCCCGGTTCGTAATGCGCCCCTCCCGAATAAACTTCGTAATTTGCCGGACGCTTACGCCCGTAGCTTCGCTCAACTCGTAAATACTGCTCGTGCGATTTCTCCGCAAAAACTGGACGCACGCCTGATACTGGTCTTCTACCGCTCGGAGGCAGGCTGGACAGGCATTGTAGCTGTTTTTGACGTAGAGCTTGCCGCATTGTGGACAATTATCTAAATTCATAGCCATAAGAATGGCACCCCTTCAAAATGGTAGTAGGCTTAGCCGTTGTCGGCATGGTTGACTCTATCTGGCCCAGGTCAACCCGTAGATCCGGCCCGGCACATGCCGCCCGATGATCCTGGCGCACTGATTGAGCGTACTGCCTGTCGTATATACGTCATCGATGATTACTATATTTATCGGCCTAAAGTCCCTGAATGTTAATAACTGTTTTTGGGTATCCGGGTGGATGGCAAACGCTTGTTTCATATCTTCGATGCGGGCTGAACGGTTTTTGTAGCTCTGTTTGGCGGTGTGACGGGTGCGGATGAGCATCGGCTCTACCGGAATAGCCAGACGGCGGCCGAGCTCTTCCGCTAGAAGCTGGGCTTGATTGAACCCGCGTTCCTCGTGACGCTCTTGGCTGATCGGCACATAGGTGATGAGGTCGACGGACAGATTGCTGTAATGCTGCGAGAAGGTTAGTTCAAGCATATCGGCGAAAAGGGTTTGCAGCCGTTCGTCTCCGCGGTATTTGAACCGAGCGAGCCATGGCTTGAGTGCAGCCGTGTAACGAACCGAGCTCCGACTGTGGGCAAAATAGGTGTGTTGGCGCTTCCCGCAGTCCTCGCAAGGGTCGGCGCGTCCGCAGGTTTGGCATTGCACCGGGGGCAGAATCCACTCGACTTGCTCTTGGCAGCGGTCGCATAAGGCGGAAAGCTGAGGTGGTGCAAGCTGCTGTAGGTGCGAAGGATGATTCGGGCGCAAGTGAGCTGGCGTTGGCCGCCGTTTGGTGCTTCGTTCACAGTAAGCGCATTTGTTGGCGGCTGGGTGTAGCAAGGATTCCAGGTTTAGGCGAAAATGGCGAGTCCATTGCAATAGCTTATGCGTCATAGGCGCTTGCGCGCGTCCTCCTTTCGGGAAGTAGGTAGCCTTTCTCGCGGGCGAGCTTGTTCATCTGGCGGATTTGGCGAATGGCGCCTGCTTGGGCGTTTGTTTTGTCCGGAGCGATAAAGTATACAAAACCATACGGATCGTCCTTGGAGCGACCGGCCCGCCCAGCCATCTGCACGAGCGAAGCTTCGTCGAACAGGCGGGAATCGGCTTGCAGGATAAATACGTCGGTCTTCGGAACCGTTACGCCGCGTTCCAGAATGGTGGTCGTCACCAGGATGCGGATACGCCCGGCACGGAAGTCGCTGACTTTCCCGGTTCGCTCAGGGTCTTGAGAGGAAGTGCCCTCGATCGGGATCGCGTGCTTGGCGAGCCGTTTGCGGAGTTGCAGAACGATGGTGTCGACTTCCTTGATTTTCGGGACGAACACGAATAGCTGAGCGCCTCGGGCTAAAGATCGTTCGATCGCCTGGATGGAAGCGCTGGATAGGGGCTGGTTGCGTTTGCATCGGAGCAGCTTCGGAATCGGCAGCGGGTGTCGATGAAACCTCACCGGTACGCGAACATGGGCGAGCCGCTTCCTCCGGACCTCGCGCTGCAGCTGCGCGGGCGGGGTGGCCGACAGCAGTATGTATAGGCCTTGCGGCTTGCACACTTGAGCGGCGGCAAACTGCAGTTCGGGATTGTTATGGTAAGGAAATGCGTCGAGTTCATCGATAATGATCAGGTCAAACGCTTGGTGGAACCGCATGAGCTGATGCGTAGTCGCCAAGGTAATGTCGCCGCGCTTCCATCGGTCCTCGCTGCCCCCATAGAGCGTAACGACCGACCGCTCGGGGAACGCCCGTTCGATGCGCGGACGGAGCTCGAGGACTACGTCGCGCCGCGGCGTGGCGATGAGAACTGCTCCGCCGCGGGCGAGCTCGGCTTCGATGAGCGGGAAGATCATCTCCGTCTTGCCCGCGCCGGTGACGGCCCAGATCAGGAAGGATCGGGGCTGCTGGGGAGCGGAAGGTCCATGATAAGCTCCTTTGACGGTCGAGGCATGGAAGGTCGCCGGCATTTCGTGTCTGCGGTTACGTATGTCGATGAACCCCCGTAGCCGTCTGCTGACGGGCAACATGGGCCACGGCTTGTGCGAACCGCTGCCCCCTACTCGTGCGGACGCACCGGAACGCACGAGCTGCTGGACGATCGGCGTCGACTGCGCCGCGATCGACCGCCCTTCGGCCGCAGCGGGGTGCGCACGGCCGGGGGCTGGGTGTGGAGGCGCAGCGAACGCGTGGAACGCGAGCGCCTCCTGCACGGCCGCCCGCTGGGCGGGGCTGAGCCCCCACTTGCCGAGACGACGCTCTGCGTCGTCGGCGAGGGTGGGGGCGGATGGCCCGCCCGGCGGGCGCGAGGGCTGCAGCGGGCCGAGCCCGCGGACGAGCAGCGAGCACTCGCGCTGCCGTCCCAGGGCGAGGCACGCCTCGCAGTAGGCGCACGGGCCGCCGCAGTGCGGGCACTCCGTCGCGTGCAGCCGCGACGCCCCGCTGCCGCAGCGGCGGCAGCGCAGGCCGCGGAGCTCGCGCACGGGAGGCTTGCCGTCGCTCACGCGGCTGCCTGGCGCGTACCCACGCTTCCTGCTCTTCAACCCGAGCAACCGCCACACGAGGCCCAATCCACCCCAGCGACTACTTGCCTCGTGCCCGCTCTTCCGTCTATTCAGCCCGGGCAGCAGCCGCACGATGCTCAACACGCTCCCGCGGCTGCTTGCCTCGTGCCGGCGTTTCCGGCCGCCGAGCCCATGCAGCCGCTTCGCCTGCCGTACCCCGCGCCCCGCAGCCGCGCCAACCGCCTCCCGCCCCCAGGGCGGCAGCAGCCGGAGCAGGCGCGCGGCCCAACCCCACCCGGACTCTCGCCCCACGCACTCGAGCCCGGCCACCAACCCCACCGTGCCGCGCAAATACGCGGCCTGCACATACGAGGGCCAGTCCGCCGCCAGCGACGGCTCCAGGCCCGCACCCTCAACCAGACCCGCTAGTTCCTCGCGGGTCAACGAGCGGCCTCGCAGCTCGGCCTCCAACCGCTCGAGCTTCGCCAAGCTCAGCTCCGGCGCAGCATAGCGCTTCTGCAAATAACTCCCATACTCAACCCTATCCAACCGCCAAGCCGCCAGCACCCGTCCCGGCACGCCAGCCTCCCGCCCCAGCTCACGCGCCATTTGCAACACACTCTCTGCTTCTATTCCCCCAACCTCGCTCCTGTTCAATCCTTCCTTCAACGCCAAGGCTTGTCCCAGCGACATTGCAGGCTCCAGCACCAGGACGGAAACGGCTCCGCCATACTGCTCGAACCAGAATGTGCAATCAACACGGATGTCCAGACTGATTTCCCATTGTGCCCTCGGGCGCCCCAGCAAACCATACAACACAACCTTCATTCCATCCTCCTACCTGAATCTCTCTATACCTACCGGTCCGAAATGTATCATCGAGGGTGAAAGCGATTACTTATTGGGCTATCGGTAGCTTCTGCATTTCCGGCTCATTGCTTAGTCGCACCAGCACCACTTCTTCATGCTCATAACACGCGATGATGTCGTCCAGCAGCGCCGAATCCTCGAGCTTCATCACTTGCATTTCATTCGGCCGGTCGGCCGCCAAGCGGGAGGCAATCGCAACCGTGTCGTCCGTCGACCCCTCGTCGAGCAGCAGCACATTCACCTTGCGCCCCTTGAACCAGGAGAACAGCAATAAGGACCGCAAGTACCATTCCATATGCAGCCCGTTGTTTTTCGTGATGAGCAGATAAGTCAGGGGCTTTTTGCGATTCCACCGAAACACCGAATGACAAAAATGGACCAAAGCGATAGCGGATCCATAGCTTCCGAGAATCAAAAGCAATCCGACTAACATAGCGGCACCTCCCTTGCTCCAGTATATGCCGCTACGCTGTCTATGGTTCCTGCTATGCCGGTCCAAGTCCGGATTTATTCGAATGGTCTTACAAGGTTACCCAACCGTTCTTGATGGCGATAATAACCGCTTGCGTCCGATCTTCGACTTCCATCTTTTGCAGAATCGAGCTGACGTGGTTTTTCACCGTTTTCTCGCTGATGAAGAGGATTTCCCCGATCGACTTGTTGCTCTTCCCTTCCGCCAGCAGACGAAGCACTTCGGCTTCCCGACGCGTAAGCGGGCTGTTCGCTTGGTGGATGTACTTGACTCCCGCTTCTCGAGCGGAATGATCTCCACCGCCGATCCCATTCGGGTCGAGGTACGTCATCCGACGCAGCTGGTTGATCAGCTTGCCTGTTACTTTCGGGTGAATGTACGCATGGCCTGCCACCACGGAGCGAATGGCGTTGATCAGCGACTCGGCTTCCATGTCCTTCAGCAAGTATCCGGATGCCCCTTTGCGAAGCGTCTCGAACACGTAGCTTTCGTCGTCATGGATGGACAGAATGATGACTTTGATCTCCGGGAAAAATTGCTTCAACCGCTCGGTCGCTACAACCCCGTTCTCGATCGGCATGTTGATATCCATGAGGACCACATCCGGCCGCAGCTCGTTCGCCAGTTCAACGACTTGAATGCCGTCTCCGCACTCCCCGATGACCTCGAAATCGACTTCCATGTTCAAAATCCGCTTAACGCCTTCCCTCAGCAGCTGATGGTCGTCCGCGATGACAATATTGACTGTGCGACTCGCTTCCATATCTTCAATCCTCCCTAATCTCTCCACTTATAGGAATTAGCATGACGATCTTCGTTCCTGCGTTGATAGCGGTTTCCAGATCCATCCGGCCTTCTAGCAGCTCCACCCGCTCCCGCATCCCGATGATGCCGAAATGCGAATTGCCTTTATTGATTTGAAGCTCCAGCCGCTCGAGGTTAAAGCCGACTCCATTATCCTGGATGACCAGCTTCACCATTTGCTTCTGGAACGTTACTTCCACGAACACATAACTGGCTTTGGCGTGCTTCAGAACATTAGAGAGCGCTTCCTGCACGAGCCGGAACACCGCAACCTCCATGGCGGAAGGGAGACGCGACTCCAACCCGACCACTTCGAATTTCATCCGGATACGCGTGCGGTCCTCGAAATCCTGTATGTACTTGCGCAGGGTCGGGACCAGCCCCAGATCATCCAACGCCATCGGCCGCAGATTGAAAATAATTTTGCGCACTTCCTCCAGCCCTGAGCGTACTTGCGCCTTCAAGTCGGATAGCTCTTCCTTGACCGCCACGTACTCGTTCCGGGCCAGCATCCGCTCCGCAATTTCGGAACGCAGCACAATGTTGGCCATCGCCTGCGCCGGACCGTCGTGAATTTCGCGCGCGATCCGCTTGCGCTCTTCTTCCTGAGCGACGATAATCTTAAGCCCCATCTGCTGCCGGTTCTTCGCCGATTCGAGAATGCGCGTCACTTGATTGAGGTCGCCGGACAAATACTCGAGCACGACGTTCATCTGCATGACCAACGCTTCCGCCCGCTCGATCGTCTTGTCCAAGTTCTTGATTCGCTTCTGAAGCTCGTCCCGCCGGGCTCGAAGCTGATGCTCCTTCTCGCGCGCGATTGTCAACTGCAGCTGCAACTGGGTGGCGGCCTCATAGGCGACTCGGATGTCCTCTTCCTTGAAACGGTGAAAGTCTCGGCTTACTTCCGTAAGCCGAATTCTAGCTCGTTTGTATTCCAGTTCAAGCCGGTCGACCTGCTCGATCGTCAAGGTGGCATCGTCTTTCACCTGCTGCAGTTCCTTGTTCAGAGCCTCCCATTCGGAGCGGGCGCTTTCGCAAATTTCGAAAATTTGATATTTGCTAGACTCCATGACTCCTATGGCATTCTTAATAACCTTGTCGATGGCATCGAATTGCAAGTCAACCAAAGCCCCTTTGCTAACATGATGGCCTCATTTTTTTCGACAGGCTTAGCTGCGCCGAGAGCCGTACTACCCTATATACTATCATATTTCTAGCGCTTTTGACGTGATGATATAGAACTAAATTATTCCAATGTTACTGAGTACGTCGCTGCATCCCAGCCTACTTTCCAGCCCATCTTCTCGGACAAAAGTCTCAAAGGGACCATCGTGCGCTCATTCATCAACAACGGGGCTACCTCCGCCGTGACCACCGTGCCGTCCATGATTAGGTTCGGGTTGTCCAGCCACATTTCCGCATAATGGTCGTCCTTGAGGATTGTCACTTTGCGTTCTTGATCGTTCCAAGTCAATTGACCGCCCATCGCCTCCACCACGAAACGAACCGGCACGACTGTGTTGTCTTTATAAATGACCGGCGCCTGATCGAGGACGATCGTCGATTGGTTGACCGTCAACGACTTCTCGTTGATCTTCAGCTTCACGTAGTTGCGTGGAGTTGTGATCGGATTCGCATACTGGAAAGCGATGTCGTCAAACAGCACTTCCCCTTTTGCGGCTCGCTCATCTTGACCATTCAGCGGGTTCGCCACGTATACGCGCTTCAATGTAATCGGATAAGTCACGTTGTACGTTTTCAGATCGGCGGTCAGCGTTTTCCAATCCGTCCAATTCATATATTGGGTCAGGTCGATCAGCTTGGATTGTCCGGCAGCATCTATGATTTCCGCTCGGACCCAGTTGAAGCTGTTGTCTCCTTTTACCTTTAGCGAGAGGGCTGTCGGTTGTCCAGGGACGGCAATACCTGTTCCGTTGGTTCCGAATGCTGCGTAAGCCGCTTTAGTGCCGGTTCCTTTCGTGAAATCGTATGCCAGCGACAGCCCATACGCTCCTGATGGCATACCCGGCGCCGAATACCTCTTGGCCGTTCCCGCCACCTCTGCGGGAAAGCCCGTGAACGCGATTGGTGTCGAAGCCGCTGCTTCAAAATCCAACAAAGTTTGCTGCTGCACAACCGTCATGGCGACCATTGTCGTAAACCCGTCGTATTGCGCATACAGGCGTCCTTGTTTGGTTCCTGCATCGATTGATTGGACCGTCAGCTTGTCGCCTTCGATTTGACCTTTGAAGCCTTCTATCTGCCATTTGATCAATTCAGGCGGAACGGTACGAGTGATGCCGCTCTTGGTCATTGCCACTACAGGCAGCTTGTAGATGGCATTGGGCAGCAACGCTTGCGACGACGGCTGAACTTTCAAGCTTGCGAGTTGATTTTTTCCGATGATCTCTACGTCCAGCTGTTTGGAGGCTTGTCCCGATTTTACGGTTAAAGTGGTTTGCCCTGGTTGCAGAGCCGTGAATGTGTTGCCGTTGAATGTCCCGATCGGTTGCGAAGTCGACCAAATTGTTTGCGCTGTATTTTGGCTTCCCAGGTCCACCGGGTTATAGTAAATGTCATAAGCTTTCAAGCTATAGGTCGCCTTTTCGTTCAAAAAGAGCGTGGTAGCGCCTTTGAGCGCGATCTCTTTGACTTCTCCCTTTGGCGCGTTCGAGTACACTCCTACTCCGTTGACCACTCTCCGTTCGTAAGTGCCACCGTATTCCGTAACGCTCGTCAGTACATTGTTAAACTCCCCTAGAGGCCTTGTGATGAGTTGGGTCGACCCCCCTCCGTCGAGGTTTAATCCTTTCCATACGCCGATTTTGATCATAAACTGCTGCAGCTCCGGCAAACTCATCCCTTTGCTCTCACCTGCATTTTCTACTGTAATGAGATAGGCGTATCGTTCATCCTTGGAATAGCCCATTGCCGTTCTGGAGCGATAAGAGTAGCCGTCGACTCCGCTTGCTTCGCGAGAATAAGAAGCTACCTTTCCGTCTTCTACTAAAATCGACCCTCCACCTATCATCATTTTGAAGCTGGCTACGTCATACGATTTGCTGAAGTCCTGAGCAAACATTTTATAATCGGACTGGATTTTGTCGCCTACTTTGATATTTTTCCGGACGAACTCATCCGCCTTGCCAGCCGCTCTTAGAATGTATCCGTCGACCGGTGCTACCTGATTGATGACGCCGGACAACGCGATTTGTTTTACAATTCCGTTTTGTACCAGGATCTCCGTCGGTACCGTGACCCCGTCGTTGGAGCGCTCGATTTGCCCCCATGTGTTCGTGTACATGTACAGCCCGTCGATATAGGCGTGTTTGCCGCCTTCATGCATTCCGTCATCCTCGTACCAGTAGTACGTTTTGTTCACTCCGCCGAGCGGATAAGAAGCGCCGTTGCTGGCCGTTACTTGTCCCTGGAACGTGAACAGATCGACCACCGGCTTGTTGTCACGCGTTAGCGCAAAGGTGAAGAACCCCGGCAAATAGGGCGGCGTAGCGAGCACCTTGTTGTTCATGATCTGCGGACCCATCGGTACGCCTTCCGCTTGCGTGTTGTAGAAATCGCCATTGATCCCGGCTACGGCGCCCGTCTCATTGGCCATTTCGCGTACCGTTTGCTTCTTCGTAAACTGTCCGTTCGTGCCAGCCATCGTGTCTAGGCGAACCAGTGGATTCTTCAAATCTACCTCTACTACATTCGCATTCACTTTGACCGGCTTGTTGCCTCTATCGAATTGATACTCGTAACGCTTGAGAATGGCGCCTGACGTGATCGGCTCTTCGCTGATTAGTTTGACTGGCGACTCTGCTGGTTCTGCTGCCTGTGCGGTAGGTGTTGGCGTCCAGATGCTCTGCAGCAGCATAAGCGCTGTCAGCGCTAGTGTGGTAGTTACCTTGCTCTTTTTCGACTTTTTCTGCGTAGGGGTCACAACTGCCATTCCGGTGTCTCTCTCCATTCCTAGTAATCTGCCTTCTCTTTCTCTCTCTCTCTCTAGTAAGTATAGACTCCATTTGCTCGCAAAAAGTTACGATAAAATGAAGCTTCATCTTGTATCGCCAGTCGCGTGAGGGCTCTTATACGTTTCGTATAGTCCTTTCGATTTGGGACCTTTTTTCGATAAAAAAACCGCTCCCTGAAAGATCAGAGAACGGTGCTTCCGTTAGTTCTGAATGATTGTGTATCGTATCCCTTCAATAGGCCTTGGCCGCTGTAGCCTCTCTATCATATAACAGAATGCCGTCCCTGTGAATCTCTTTCTCAAATTCAGGGCTAGCCAGTTCATCGTGGCGAACCACATCCAATATGTACAAGCCGGCAGCTTCCTACTGATCAATAGAAGGCTCCTGCCTTGCAACATCGACTAAACGCTTCAGGATTTTCTCGGGTACATGGTTAATCATGTTGCAGCGCCTCCTTCAGCTTAGATGCAACTGTTCGAGACAATCGTAGTATTCGGTTACTATTGTCCAACCATCCCGCCGAATAGGCTTCCATAAACAAATCCTTCGGATACTTCAGGTACACCCCTTTGAGTTCTAGTACAGCCTTTATGGCGTTCCATGATAGTTCATATGTATATTCAAAGCGCTGAATCGTAGCATCCGCCAAAAATTCGTCTTTTTCTGGATAATGAACTGCTGCCTCCAAGGTGGACAGAGCTTTGCCGAATAAGTCAACTCTTCTTTATCCATTCCAATCGTTATCTGCTATTCTGGACTCCAGGAGTGTCATAAACTCTAGCATAATCGATTCTGCATCCAATTTGCTCAAAATATGATCCTCTGAAGCCTCGTCTTTTAAAATTTCAACAATTGTATCTACACCTTTAAAGTGAAGGGCTTCAAGAATTTGACTGGAGAAATTCACATCAAACAACTCCGGGTATTTCTTCAAACACCAATAAATATCATAGAAATCTCTCACTTTGTCTCTTTGAATAAAGGCAACTTGCTTCATATTGAGTAAATCACGAAGCGAGTACACCCTAATTCCGTTTGCATTTTCTATCGAATTTAGCTTTTTCAGCAGCAAGGGTTTATGAAACTACTGAATATTTACCCATCTCGTTACAAGCGGCGGAGATTTCTTTTTCCAATCCTACTCGTCTAATTGCATCCAGGTCGATATCCTCCGAGAAACGGTCCAAGCCATGACAAAATAATAGGCCAGTCCCGCCCTTTAATACAAAATTATCCGAGTTTATGCTTTGATTGATCTTAGATAATATTCGTCGCATGATCTCCAATCGTTCTAATTTGTAGGGTTCCAGCTCTTCTAGCTTTATGGAAAGGCCTAAACTCTCTAGATAACCACTCATCCAGAATTTCTCTCCTCTCCTCATTCAGATGTTCCAGTTGAAGAGTTAGTTGATAGAACAGCTCGTAGACATCGTTTTTCTCAAAAAAATAATCACTGACGCACCCCTTGGCATAACCAATTTGATTGTATTTGGTGAGACTTTCGTAGACCAAGTCCAAAATAGCACGATGATGATTGGCCATATAGATCTGATTCACTTTTATTCCAATTTTATTTAACTCTTTACTTCTGTCTGCTATTCCGTAATAGCCATAAATCCCATTTGTGTTTATCTCTTGATTTTCCCCGTACAATTTTATGGGCTTTGTTCCATCCAGCCAATAATTCATGAAATGCCAATCATAACCGGTCCCGTCACCTAGATCGATATTCAAGGAGTGAATACCTGAAATGTAGCAAAAAATAGTTGTGGATGGAATTTTTTTTACACTCAATGGTCTCACGTCCTTTCCGATTCAGAACTGCCTCTTAACTATTATTATATACATTTATTCAACAAAAAACACCGTCCCCTGTTGGCTCAGAGAACGGTGCTTCCGTTGTAGATCGGTTTGTTTTACGCCAGTGCTTGCTTGCGAAGCTCTTCTGCCTTGTCAGTACGCTCCCACGGAACGTCGATATCGGTACGACCAAAGTGGCCATAAGCCGCCGTTTTGCTGTAAATCGGGTTGCGCAGCTTCAGTTCCTTGATGATGCCGGCTGGACGCAAGTCGAAGTTGCTGCGGATCAGTTCAACCAGCTTCTCTTCGCTTACTTTGCCTGTGCCGAATGTGTCGACTGCAATCGAAACCGGACGAGCTACGCCGATAGCATATGCCAGTTGAATTTCTACTTTCTCAGCGAGGCCCGCTGCTACCAAGTTTTTAGCAACATAGCGAGCTGCATAGGCAGCAGAACGGTCAACCTTCGTCGGATCCTTACCGGAGAAAGCGCCCCCGCCGTGACGAGCATAACCACCATAAGTATCTACGATAATTTTACGGCCAGTCAGACCGGCATCCCCTTGAGGACCGCCGATTACGAAACGACCGGTTGGGTTGATGAAATAGTTCGTTTGGTCATCCAGCCACTCGGCAGGTACAACCGGCCGGATGACATGCTCTTTGATGTCCTTTTGGATTTGCTCCAAAGTGATCTCTTCCGCATGCTGAGTGGACACCACAATCGCGTCGACGCGAACAGGCTTGTCGTCCTCGTACTCAACCGTAACTTGCGTTTTGCCGTCCGGACGCAAGTAAGGAAGCGTGCCATTCTTCCGAACTTCGGAAAGGCGGCGTGCCAGGCGGTGAGCCAATGCGATCGGTAGCGGCATCAACTCTGGAGTCTCGTTGACCGCGAATCCAAACATTAGACCTTGGTCACCGGCGCCTAGCGCTTCGATCTGCTCGTCCGTCATTGTGCCTTCTTTGGCTTCAAGCGCTTTGTCCACGCCCATAGCGATGTCGGCGGATTGCTCGTTCAGAGATGTAAGGACCGCGCAAGTGGAAGCGTCAAAGCCGTACTTGGCGCGAGTATACCCGATTTCCTTGATGGTTTTCCGTACGATGGCCGGAATATCTACGTAATCGGCGCTGCTTGTGATTTCACCAATAACCAGGACAAGACCAGTGGCTACGGACACTTCGCAAGCTACGCGCGCGTTGGGGTCGTTTTGCAGGAATGCATCCAAGACTGCGTCCGAGATTTGGTCGCAAATCTTATCCGGATGTCCTTCCGTAACCGATTCAGATGTGAACAAACGTTTTCTTTTTTGTACCGCCATAATGAATCAACCTCCTGAACCTTAGTATATAATAACAAGGACGGTTCTACACTGAACAGTGTCGTTCCAAAAAAATGAACCTTTTCCGATGGGAAAAGGTTGCATTGGTAAGCATGACCTTCAACTAAAAATCATACTCGAATTGTCGAGTGCTGTCAATAATTGAACGTCCGAATATGTTGGAATATTAGGATTCCATTTGTTGTGCCATGCGGACCAACCGTTGCGTAATCGAACCGCCTACAGCCCCCGCTTCACGCGCCGTTAGGTTGCCTAAGTAACTGGAACGCATTCCGCCTGCAGATGCTGCAGATCCAAGATCACCGGCAAATTCTACATCACTATTGTTAGCTCCAGCTGCCTGCCCGAAATCAATCCCCAACTCAGCCGCAACTTCATACTTCATTTGATTCAAAGCATCTGCACAACCCGGTACCAACTTTGCTCTTCTCGCCATTTAAGTGTAACCTCCTTGTGTGGTGTACGCTTAGTATGGCTGCCCATCCAATCTCAACCCGTCGAACTTCTTGTCAAAACCGGAAATATTGGTCATGGAATTATGTAACTGCCTCGAACGATAATGAAGATGGGATCGGTATTCTTAGGGTCCGATTTCACCCCGCGCCCTTCGCGCGGAAATATCAGCAAATGATTATTCTCAATCGACGTACCCGCCGCTATATCTTTCCCCGCCGTCACATCCGGAATTCCATTATCATCGTTACTCACCGCTACCGTCTTGCCTGTTCGTACAATAAGTTCAGTACCTACCCCTGCGTAAAGCGTTTTTCCCGCCGCTAATTCCACTACCTGTAATTGAGTATCCGCGCCTGTATTGCCGGTTCCGTTACCCGTGCCATTGCCTGTCCCTGTCCCGGACCCTACGCCGCTTGCCAACAGCTCCTGCTTCAACTTCTCCACTTCCGCCTTCACCGCCTGCTGCAACGCCGCCGACCCATTCCCCGACTGCCCCACCATAGCCTCCGCTACCTTTTGGTTGATCTGTTGATCGAAGTAGCTCTTGGTTATGACCGGGTCGTCGATGGAGCCTGGTGTTGTTGCTGTACTACTGTCTGCATTAGATGTAATTACCATTCCAATCCATATTGCTCCGCCCATTAGTGCTGAGAGATATAGAAACTTGAGTTTTTTGGGTTTCATTTGAACCTCCTGTTCTAGCAGTCCATATCTATCATAGCGAAGTTTCACTAGTAGAGGCAAGAAAAAGAAGCCGAGACTATGTCTCGACTTCTTTTTTAGGACGATAATTCTTATACTGGGTTAGCTTTAGCAACTACCGTGAAGGAGATTACGTTGCTACCGTTAACTGCAGTAATGCTCAGTTTGTCGCCAGCTACAATTGTAGCCAGTGTCTTGCCTGAAGGAGGAGTAATGATGATACCTGCGTCAGTGAACTCATTAGTAGTCCATTCTACGCCGTATTGATCCTTAGATACTACGATTGCACGAACCATTGCGCGAACCTCAGCATCTGTATCCAAACCGCTCAGCAGCTCGGAAACCAGACCTGCGGACTCAACCTTGGATGTACCAACAGTTGTGCCAACAGACTTCAGGGCCAAAGTCTTAATTTCTTTTGCAGCGTTGGAGAACGTTACAGTCTTAACAATGGTTTGAGGACCGCTTGCGCCGTTAACCGTTACAACAACTGGGACAGCTTTCTCTTTGTTTGCTCCGCCGAAAGTATCGGCAAATGCTTGGTCGCCATAGATTTTACCATCAGTAGTGTTATAGTATACTGCGGAAGTTACAGTGAAGTCAGCCATAGGCATTTTCACTTTCGAACCGTCTGCCAATACACCGTTAACTACGATTTCTTTACCGTATCCAGTATCATTAGTTGCATACATAGTCGTAATGTCAGCTACTTCATACGAAGCGATGTCAGCTTTCTCTACAACATTAACATTGAAAGTCAGGGAGCTGTTCACAACATCAGTTGTTTCTCCGGCATCAACAGTTCCGTTAGTATTAGTGTCAGTCCACTTTTGCAGCTTTGCTGTAACGGATGTAGAGCCTTTTTCAAGAGCTGTGATCACGATCTCATCAGCAGATGCCTTCAGAACTGTTCCCGACAGGGAAGCTTTTGCAGCAGTACCGTTAGCCAGTGTAACGATGTAGTTGTCTGCACCCAAAGTCGGAGTCATCGATCTGTTATACTGATCCAGAACAACGAGGTTGCCGATCTTCAGTTTGGAAGTTGCGCCTTTTGCAAGGTTCAATGTGATGTCTTTAGTAGCCGAGATTACTGTAGGAGTCTTAGCTTTTTGAACGCTGATGGAAAGAGTAGCAACTTTGCCAGTGCGGCTAACAGCTGTGATCAATACAGTTTTAGCGTCAGCACCAGTTGTAGTAACTTGCAGCTTGGCTTTGCCAGTTACGTCGTCTTGAACGAATTTAATGTCAGAAGCGTTTGTTGCAGTAAGAGTTTGGAAACCTTTAGTAGCGTTCGAAGTGTTCAGATCGCTAGCTTTAGTCATTTCCGCACCGAACTGATCTAATACACTGAACGGAACATCAAATGTTTCATTAGCTACAGCTAGTTCAGGAGCTGTCAAGGATACAGCGTCGGACTTAGAGCGGTCACCAACTTTGATTTCGAAAGTTGCTTTGTTGCCAGTGCTCTTCGAAATTGCAGTCAATGTGATCGTACCAGCCTTAGCAGCCGAAGCAAGCTTTAAGCCGATTTTGTTGGATCCGTCGATCGATACAGTTTCAAAGTCTGCGTATTGGTTAGGAGCTACGCCAGCAACTGTAACATTAGCAACCGTAGTGTCGCTAACAGTCACGACCAGGTCAGTGTCCAAGAAGTTTGCGTTGCCAGCTGCAATTGCATTACCGTATTGGTCTTTTGCAGTAGCCACTACAACATATTCGTTTGCAGTCGAGTCAACCGTCAGATCTTTCTTAGTAGTAACATTATGAACAAGTCCAGTAAATTCTACGGAAGCTACTTGTGCTTTAGCGGAAACTGTCAATACGCTGGAAGCGAAAGTGCTAGTAGATGGGTGAATTACGCTTGCTGCGATTTTCTCGTCAGCTGCGAATTTGTTGTCCCCAGTCAGAGTCAGCTTCAGTACGCCTGCAGTGCCGGCGTCGACTGAGCCTCTACCAGCGGAGAAATTCAAGCTGGAAGCGTATGAGGAAGTAACGTCTTCGTTGTATTGATTGTAAACTTTGTAGCCAGCTGTAACTTCTTGGTTAGTACCTGCTCTGTCGAGAACTGCCTTGTCGGAAGTGAACTCGATCTTAGCAACCTTCTCAGCTTCTACAGAGACTTTCAGGTCTACAGCAGCTTCAGTAGCACCAGTTACAGTAACAGTGTACTCAGCTTTTGGAAGTGCGTTTGCGAATTCCAGAACAACGGACTTCTTGTCATCAGCCCAAGTTTGCTTGGAAGTGTTGACTGGGTTGGAACCGTTTTTCACTGCGAAAGTTACTTTCGAGGAATCCACAGCCGAACCGAATTCAACTTTAATTTTCTTAGCACCAGCTACAGAAGCTGCAACTGTAGGTGCTTTGTAAGTAACTGAAACCGTATAGCTACGATCTTTGTAAGTTACAGTTACGTCAGTAGCTTTGCCCGACTCAAGAGCAGTGTCAAGAGTTTTCTCGGCTACACCATTGTCGCTGAATGTAACTTTCACTTTTTTGCTGTCAACTGCAACAGCTTCTTTGACTTTTGGTGCTGCTTCTGCTTGAACTGCGGAATAAGTAGTTTCTACCAACAGCGAGCGAGGTGCGTCAGTTGTGTAGTCGGTTTGAGCTGGCAACAGACCAGCTTTAACGACTGCAGCAACATAACCTTTCGCCCAATCGGATACTTTACCAGTAACGGATGGGTTAGCTTCAACTTGCAGACCCAATGCGCGAACAACTACAGTTGCCAGTTGCTCTACAGTTACAGTGCCTTCTGGGTTGAACACGCCAGGAGCTGTACCGTCCATGATCATTGGTTGTGCTTTTGCTACTGCTGCGATAACGCCAGCGGACCAACGGTCGGAAGCAACGTCTGTGAAGCCGCTAGCAGTCGAGGAAACGTCGAATTTCTTAACCAGAGCGATGATCTTCGCGAGTTGCTCACGAGTCATGCCGGCGTTCAGCTCGGAACCGTTGCCAGTACCTTCGAAGATACCAGCTGCTTTCAGTGCGTCGTATTTCTCTTGTGTTGTCAACTCAGCTGCGAATGCAAAGGATGCGAACATGGAAGATACCATTGCACCCGCTACAAGTACGGATAAACTTTTCTTCATAACCTTTTTTTCTCCTCCTCTATTGTCTTGCAATGTTCGAGAATGTGGTTCAAGATTCAAGCTCGATTTACTCATCGGCCTATTCACCCCCTTCCCAGAGTTTGAGCGCTATTTACTATTAAAAGTCTGCAACTGGATGTCACAGAAACTAGTAAACCAAATCAATAGAAAACTAGAGACACAGACACCACTATAACATTATACAATGGTGAAAATCCAGCGTAAAGAGATATTTGAGAAAATTACCCAAGTATCACTGTATTGGAGTTGTGTCATTCCTGTTTCTGTCTGATTCACTTAATTAAACGCAGAGGGCCGAAAAAAGTTGCGCGTCGCGCAAAAAACTTTTTTCACTATGTATGCCATGCGCTCTAAGCTCTCATCGGAGATGTGTAACGTCCTTGCTATACGATTGTATTGCAGTTTCGGCTACGTGCTTAGTATACAATCCCCCGCAAGTTTTCGTCATTACTAAGTATTTTCCAGCGTTGCCGCATAAAAACCGGCCGTCGGCTCCTAGGAGCCGACAGCTAGGCGAGATCATTTCGGTATTTTCTTCTGCTGTTTCAGAACACGAATAGCGACTACAGCTGCTTCCGCGCGTGTAAACGTATTGAGCGGATCAAAACGCACGGTAGCTTTGGACTGGCCTTGCTGCAGCACATTCTCCTTGCCCTCAATTAGACCGGCTTTGGCGACAGCCTCTACAGCTGTACGAGCGTAAATATCGATCTGCTCGCCGTCTGTGAACTGCTTCTGAAGGTTAGCAAGCACCTTATTCAGGTCGGAATCCGACGATAGCTTCAAATCGGCCGCACGTGCGATCATGACGGCCGCATCTTGGCGCGTAACGGCCGAATCCGGCAAGAACCTTCCTAATGCTGCGCCACGCACTATACCGGCACGAGCCGCGGTCTCGACATACTTGTAATCGTACAGTCTGGTTAAAATATTAACGCGAGGTACGTCTGTGAAAGTCGGGATATCCGTATATTGAAGCGGAATATCGAATATTTTCACCAGCATTGTAGCAAACTCACCACGTGTAATGGCATCGTTCGGAACGAATGCGGAAGCTTCTTTATTCAGCATGAGCCCTTTCGCATAAAGCGTATCAAGCTCATTCCGCGCCCATGGGTGACCAGTCACGTCGTCGTAACTATTCCCCATGTACATCACTTGATAATAGCCGAATGTTTCAAAAGGTACTGTCACAGTATTATCATTCGTATTAACAACTCCGCCGAGGTTCTTCCATCTCCACTGCGTAGTCCCCGTGTAGTCTTCGTATATATCAAAATGATAAACAGTGACATACTTCCAAGCATCATTTCGTATGATGGAGTCGTATTTCAACGTCAGTGTGCCACGGTCGGTCGGTACTACTTGATCTTCCTTGCTGCGAGCATAGAAAGTATCGTTATCGTACGGGAGCCGACCGCTGCCGCTGAGTGCCTGGTTCATATCCGTTTCATTCTTGCGAATGCTGCCGGCATCAATCCAGAACAATGGGCTGGCCGGGCGGAATTTGCCTGTAGGCTCACTCAATACTTGTTGGCCCGTAGTTGTTATAACCAGCGGGTTGCGGTTTCCAACTTGACCATCTGTAGCAGTCGGGTGTTTCCACTTGTCTACTCGACCGTCCTTCTGATTGGCGATACCAAATAAAATTTTTCGATCGGCTGACAAGAATGGATTAACGGCTCCGGCTTCATTACGCATGAAGTTTGTGCCCCGCGGCAATGTTAACTTAATCTGTCCGTCAAATGCAGTCATCGAGGTTTTGAGCGCTGTCTTGAACTGGGCGCCTTCTACAGGAGTATCCACATTATAAACGATAAAACCTCCATTAGATTTGTTCGTGCCACGGTTTACGACAAACTTGACGGTATTCTTGCCGACCTTAAGATCATTGAGTTCATAGAAGAATCGCTTGCGCTTGATTCCATTCTCATCGAATATTTCGCGTTGAACGGCCATCTCTTTGCCAAACATCACACTGTCGGCGCCTTCCGCATCCAACTCGATCTCCACATAGTTGCTGTTGATGTTGGCTTGGAGCTCGCCCTTCTCGTTCGTAATGAGAACCGGGTACTTGACCACGAACGGCAGCGGCTCACGGCTAATCGTGATGGTACGTGTAACGTTGATGCCGGATGCGTTCGCTATCGAGAATTCGAAAATCGTTTCTCCCTTTGGTGCCAGCGTGATCGGTACGGTTTCGAACTGTCCGATGGTCGGGCTGTTCAACAACCGGAAATAGTTCGGGTTTGCGCTTTGCGGTTCGGCCGAAGAGAAGTTATTGTATCTTCGGTCATAAATGACGATGGGTGCACCGTTGTCATCTTTCGTCCGCTTGGTCAGTTTAATCTCCGTAGCATTCGCAAATTGACCGGAAAAGGCAACAGATGTCTCGCTTGTAGAATAAGTTTCAGGTTGAGTCCCCTTCACGAACTTAATGATGTCCGTTCTCTCGATCGGTTTAATGGATAGAAATTCCGGTGCTTCGGTGCTGAATACGAAAAGATCGTATGAGCTAGATGTGACGATAGCCCCACCTTTTTTAACGTTAAACTTGATTGTGTTTTTGCCTTCCTTGAAGTTAGCTACTTGAACGTAGAACGTCTTGAAGGTTGGATCCGGTACTAATGTATTAGTATTGCTATCATTAACAATAACTTCTACTGTATAAGGATTCGGTGACCCGAACGGCAAGGGGATGTTCACCAAACGTCCTGAAATACAGTTTCCGGTCGGCAAAGTCTCTGATGGCCTAATACAGGTAACTTCCAGATTCGGATTTTTCACAACCCTGCCGCTATAAATATTGTTAATGATCAAATAAGGCGTATTGGAAACCGTTAAATCATATTGCCGACGTCCTGAATAATTTTCTCCGGTCTTGGTATTAGTCACATTATCAGTCGATGGGATAAAAGTAATTGGAGTAATCCCGTTAGCGATATTATCCGGTATGGCATAAGTGAATATATACTTGCCCGACGACTGAAGCGACATGGTGTCCGGGTTATTCAAGGTTGTAGAAATTCCGGTATTCGTTGTGTAATTGCCTAGGTAAACATTCACTTTGTTCGTTTTATTATCGGTGATGATCGACAGCGTTGTCGGCAGCTCCGTAATATCATTGCGACCGCCTTCCGTCAGGATCATCCCGTCGGATCGTTTGACTTGTTCGATATAAGGCAAGTTCGGATCGACGTAGTTAAACGTAAACGTGGTTGGCGGATTGTTGTCGCTTGACGAGTTGTAGAATCGGAACTCGACGACTTGAACTTTATCCGTAGGGATGTCCAGCTTCGCCGAGAAATCAAATACCTTGTATCGGCCCGGCCGCGACCAGGATGCCACTTCGTTCAAAGAGGTCGCTGCTGCGCTCACGTTATAAGGAAAAGGATTTCCTACCACAACATCGTTATACAAAAAGGTAAGCATGTATGCGCCATTGGCCAGTCCCGGAGGACGGACAAATGTTGCGTTGCGTCCTGCATCGATCGAGGATGCCGTTTGCTCCACAAATTGATCCGGATTGTCTACAGGGGCGAATCGTAATTTCAACAAGTTCAAGTTGCGGCCCAAGTTGTTGCCGGCTACGACGACATTCGATCCATTCTCGGAAATCGACGATGCAACAGGATCGGCAACGACAAATGGAAATTGTCCCAAAATCTCATTGTTGTAAATGACGCGAATCAAGTAATGGCCTGCAATCAACCCAGGGATCGAAGTAAAATCGGCTGTGGCCTGCGTTCCTGCAGGAATGGTCGCCAATACATTCGCATTGCGCGGATTGGTACCATCTTCGTTCATGACGACCAGGGCCAGCAGCGTGCGATCCATCAGCCCTACGCCATCAACCGTAAGAGATGTGGAGCCTATCTCCGACGGAATTAATTGAGGAACCGTAATACCGGTCACCGCAGTTGTTCCAATGGTCGGAGAAGCATAAACGGCTCCTGCAACGGTAAGTGGACCTGTGTATGGGTACGTTGAACCCAAAGTTCCATCCGGGTAGCGCAGCTGTTTGGTGAATGCCAACGTATAGTTAACTCCGGTTTGCAAGGCAGATTGATTCGGTATGGTAAACAAGATGCTAGTGTCTCTCACATCCGTTACCGTAATGGGAATGTTTGTAGCGGGATTCGCTTGATCAATCAAACGAGCCGACGTATAGTCGGATTTATTGACGCCCAAGTTTACACCACTGAAAGAAAGCGTCGTCGGGTTCGTAAGTCCGCCGAAGCCGGCGATCGCGTCCGCATCCTTAAGTACGATCGGACCGCTGATTTGAACGTCTGGAGCAGCCGGATCTTTACGCCCTACGGTGAAAGCCCGCTCCGAGATGGCCATCCCATCATAAGTAAGCTTGTATTTGTACAGTCCTTCCGTTTGAATGACCGGTATTTTAAAATTAACGGCACCCAATGTTCCGGCTGTCCCCACTACAGATGCAACGGAACGATTTTGGGCATCTGTAATTTGAAGTGCGTATTGGTTGGGAGTACCGGCAGAAAATTCGAACGCGCGTTCGTCGGCTCCTGGTGCCCATGGAGTGCCGGCTTTGGTCAAGTCGGTTCCAGGATCCGGAATACCGGCAAATGAGGATACGCTTGGCAATGTTAAGTTGCCTGTTGGGATATTAACGCCCAAGGAGTAAGCCGTATCGTGAATCGTACGTCCACCGTCTGTTATGACAATTGAATAAGGACTGTTCGCTGCAGTAAGGGAACCTGTTGGCAGTCGATAAGCCGCTACCGTCTTCGCTGTGTTCACGGCAATAGGTGTGCCGACCGTGATGGATGCATTCGCATCCAAGTCAACCGGGATTCCGTCTTTACCCGTCAAAGTAAGCTTCGAGTTCGTGGAGAGGGCTTCCCCAGAGATGAACATATCCGTTGCCGTGTAGCCCTGATAAATTACGCTCGGATAAACGGAAAATACTTTCGGTGCGGCATTCGCTCCATCAAGATTGTAGGGACCAAAACGCTGTCCCCCAACCATAACCTCAACAAACTTGTATTGAAGATCGCCGAGCGCCGTCAAGTCGTCCTTCAGATAAGCAGAAATTTCCGCCTTCGGCGTAGTGATCATCGGTGTCCGGATCAGATCATGCTTGATGGGGTTCCCGCTGGTGTCCAACTGAGAAGGAGCTCCATTCGTATCCAATTCCCCGATCTTAGCATTAAAAGCAAACGGCTTGCCGTTGTCGTAGATCAGGTTCTTCTGCACTTGGAACGTTTTCGAATTGTTGACCGCGACGATGGTCATCGGGTTGTCGCCCGGCTTCAAGCGGAACGCTGCCGTAGAGACCGGCTTGTTGATGTCGTCGGCCAAGAAGAAGAAATCGCCGTTGCTGAAGAAAGCATTCTTAGGAGCAGGATCGCCCTCGAGAAACGCTTTGACTTCCGTGGCATTCGGAGCCGTACCGGCGATGTTGACGATCGTGGACTGCATCGGATTGTCCGGATACAGCTTGTTGTCCTCGAACGTCACGCCATTGATGGTCAACGTCTCCAGGTTGGTGGTCGGCGTATAATACACCCAAGCCGGCGCGGAAGCAACGACGCTGGTGTCGCCAAGCTTCACGACGATTTTGTTCAAGCCTTCGGTCAACCGAACGTTCTTGAACTGGATGTCGAATTGGCCGGTCTTCACCGCCTTATTGGTCGTATCCCGTACAGGCGATGCAGCGACGGTCACGTTCGTCACTTCATAATACAGGCTCTGCACCTGATTGTCGCTAATGTTCTCGATCGTAGCCGGAATCGTAATCTGGGCGCTGGTCACCCGCGGAACCATGGAATTGCTCAGGTCCGGCTGCGCGTCGGAAGTGTAATAGCCCGTAATCGTAATCCGCGACGTAGCCGCGTAGGCCGACATGGCCGGAATGAGCGTCATGAGCATGGACAGGACGAGGACGAAACTTGTCCACTTGCGGTACCTCGTTTTCAAAACCGGTTTCCTCCTTATGTTTGCCTTCGAAAGACATTTGTATAAAGTAGTTATCGGTCAAATTTTGTCTAAAATGAAGAGACCGAGGAAAACTAATCCGCTTGTCCCAGGCCAACAAAAAGAGCCAATCCTTATAGGGACTGACTCCAAACCGTTCGTGATGAGAAAGCTGATACAAATCGTTACTTCGACGTGCTCTTCGAGCGAACGCGCATGAGCAGATGAATGACCGGCTTCTTGCTCTTGCTCACGATCCCGATCGCTTCCGCTCCCACTTGCAGCACCAGCAGCAGCAAAGCAATCAGTAAAATCGTTACCCACATGGTCGTCTGTGAAAGCAGGATGGCGCAGCAACCGAAAAAAAGCGAAATCGCATAAATGATCAACACCGTCTTGCGATGGCTGAAACCGAATTGTAGCAAGCAGTGGTGCAGATGATTCTTGTCTGCGACCGAAATCGGCAGCTTGTTTACCCGTCGGCGCACGATAGCGAAGAATGTGTCGGACAACGGAACGCCCAGGATCAATATCGGAACGATGAACGATACCACGGTCGCTTGCTTAAAGCCCAACACAGACAACGTAGCCAGGCTGAACCCTAGGAACAACGCACCGGAATCGCCCATAAAAATTTTCGCCGGATGGAAGTTATAGTACAGGAACCCGATGATGCTGCCAAGCAGCAGAACGCTCAGCACGATAACTGTAGGATTCCCCATAAGGATCGCCATCACGAGAATCGTCCCCGTAGCAATCGCGGATACGCCGCCCGCCAACCCGTCAAGTCCGTCGATCAAGTTCACTGCATTCGTAACCCCGATAATCCACAAGACCGTAAGCGGAATACTCAGCCAGCTCGTTTGGAACGAATCGCCGAAAGGCAAGTTGACCAGTTCGATCTGGATGTCGCCATAAAACACAATGACCAATGCCGCCACAAGCTCAGCCGCCAGCTTCACACGGGGCGACAGGTCGAATCTATCGTCCAAGGCTCCGATCAGCACGATGATGGCACCGCCGATCAGGAGAGCCGAAGCTACTTTTACATTATAATCGTCAATCGTAGGGGCAATCACGAAGAAAGCTCCCACAAACGCGATGAAGATGGCCAACCCGCCGAGACGCGGCATAATCCGCGTATGTACTTTGCGTTGATTGGGTTTATCTACAGCGCCGACGAAGAAGGCAAATCGTTTCACGAGCGGGGTCATGCACAGTGCGAGCAAGCAAGCTGCGGCAAAACCGATTGCGTAAAGAAACTCCATTTGTCTTCCTACACCCCCTCTATTCTCTATAACCGTGTTTGGGTCAAAAATCGCTAGTGGTCCGAAAAAAAGCTGGCTGATAGGCCAACGGACACATTATACTCCCTTGCGACCGGAAACACCACAGCTAAAATAGGGTAAAAAAGCGGTTTTTCAGGCGTTTTTCAGCCAACCATTCAAACTTTCTGGACGTTTTCTTTTTCGCGAATCACTTTCACTGCGAATTGCGGCAACGCAAGCATTCTTTTGTAACGTTTCGGCTCGCGGAGCAGCCGGTAGAACCATTCTAAGCGAAGTTTTTGGAACAATACCGGCGCTCGTTTCGTTTTGCCGGAGAACACGTCGAAGCTCCCACCGACCCCGATTACAACGGGAACTTGCAGCTCTTGCTTATAGCGATCGATCCACGGCTCTTGTCCATCCACGGATCGGCCGACTAGTAAGAGATGCGGTGCTTTGCTGCGAATATCCTCGATAACCTCGGCATCTTGTGCGGCTCCGAAGTAACCGTCGCGAACCCCTACAATCTGAAGCTCGGGGAATTGTTTGGCTATGTTCGCAGCAGCCGCTTCAATGACATCCGGGGCGGCCCCGAGAAAGTAGACCCTCCACCCTCTCTCTTCGCCAAGCCGGAACAGGTTCTGAATCAACTCGATACCCGGGACACGCTCCGCAACCGGATTGCCTACATAAGAGGCCGCCCAGACGACGCCGGTGCCATCCGGCACGATCAGCTCAGCTCGTTTCATCATCGCCTTGTAGCCGGGATCGTTCACAGCCGTCATGACCATGATCGGGTTGGCTGTGATCACTTGATGGGGGGTGCCGCTCTCCATGGCTTCCGTCAAATAACGGACAGTATCCGCCATATTCATCTGTGAGAAAGGAACGCCGAATAGATGGACAGTAGAAAACTTATTCATGCCATTTCATCCTTCATTAACGTAATGCGGCGAGAATTTGTTGCGCCGGACGGTTCGCCTCTTGTTTCAACCGCTGGATCCGATCTTGCTTGGCGCTGCGCCAGGCAGACGCTCCCTCCAACAACCCGAGCAGGTCGACCTTGACTTGTTCCGCAGAAAAATCGATCTTATCCGGTGCGGTGGAAGCTGAAGCTTGCATGTCCAGACGCTGCAGAAACTGATTGATTTTAGGGTCATAGGATATGCCCATCAAGGGCACCGACTGCGAAGCCGCATAAATGAGCGAATGCAGCCGCATCCCTATCAACGCGTCGCAAGCGCCGACTTCCGCCAGCATGTCCTGCGGATGCGTGATTCCGCTCGCGAGCTCCGTCCTGGCTGCCTGCCCGATACGATGGATCACATGGCGAGAAGCCTCTTCATCGGAAGGCAGATGGAAGGGGAGAAAGCGATAGACCGCATCCCGATCCCGAGCGGCTTCCACTATCGCGGCAGCCAGGGCATCGAGCTCGGCCCGCTCTTTGTTCCAGAACCGAACCGAGACGCCGACAACCGGCAAATCCCGACTACCAGCTGCAGCAGCACCAGCATCCAACTTTCGCGGCAACCCCATCACGGGATCCGGTACTACGTCGATGCGGCCGCTCGGCACCCCCATCCGGACGAGCAGATCAGCCGATTCTTGGTCTCGTACGGAAATATAGCGGCACTTTTTAAATACCATTCGTATAAAAGGGTCGTAAATGCGTCGGTACACCGGCCCAATCCCCTGGGAGTAAATGAAGGTCGGCTTGCCCAGCCATTGAGCGATCCGGAGAATGCCCAGGTAGTACGGAATGGTTAAAGCTCCCGTAGCATCCTGCAGCAAGCTGCCGCCACCGCTGATCAGACCGTCGCAACGTCGCAGAGCAGCTGCCATCTCGCCCAGCTTCATCCGAGGGACAGCCTCGACACCGTACATCTTGGCGGTGCCGTTCGGATCGGCCGACAGCACGACCGGCTCGACCTGTACGCCTTGCGCTGCTCCCTCAGCCTGCAGCGCGAGCAAAATCGACTGCAGCACCGCCTCATCCCCGCTGTTATTAAACCCATAATATCCGGAAATCGCTATTCTTTTAACAGACTTGGGGACCATCGCTTCCAACTCCTAGCCAGCAAATTCCAGATGCCGATGGCCGCCAGTCCGACGACAATCCCGACGATGACGCCATACATGACCCGCAGCGCCGAAATGTAAATCGGCGTATGCAGATGCGCAAACGTATCGACGAGCGAGAGCTGTCCCATGACCGCCCCTATGAAAGCAAATGCGGCGAAGCGATACCTCATTAACAAGTATGCGCCTACAATGAAAAGGGGATGCGCGAACAAGAATTCTTTTGTCCTTGGACGAACGCCCATCTTCTCTTCCAGCAGCGCCCTGAACATTTTCTCTACATTCGAAGCTTGTCCCTCGTTGCCGGTCCGGGAGAGATAGTACCACAATCCGCCCAACACGACGCCGGCCAACACAATCCACAAAATACTGATCTTCATAGCCAACAACGTGCGAGCCCGCTTCACAACCCCGCGAATGCCCGTCTCCCCGTTGAACAACAGCACGTACAAGCCTACGAACACAATCGGCAGCAAATGCAGCAGCGCAACGCCGCGGAACTGCTCCAGTACCAAATAGTAGGACAACCCGCTAAGCAGCGCAACCACGTAAGCAATACCGACAAAAGTCATCACGGTGGTGCGCAGGAAAACTACAATAGCCGTCCCAATGCGCGGATTAGTCGCCGCCTTCGCCTGAATACTGCGGATAGCGTGCAAGGTAGCCCAAGTCGGCGCGCAGACGGCCGCCCCGAACGCCGCCGCTTGAAGAGCGATTGACGCAGACAAACCATACAGCCCCAGCACGCCGACCACGCCGACCGCAAAGAGCAAGGTAACGAGCAACGGGAAGAAATACCCCACCGTAATCGCGATGAGCGCCACCGCGCCGATCAGGACGAATACTTTCAGCCAAGCGATCGCTTTGCCGTACTCCACGAAAGCATGCGCTTCGCCAAGCTTATAGCCGAACCCTTCGATCCGCTCCACCGCGCCCTTCGGCCCTTCCAAGCTCTCGATGATATTGTCCATGTAGTCGTTCATGAACCCCTTCTCGGTGTCCTTGGCCGACTTGGTGTTAATGAACAGCAATCGGATATCCCGGTCCTTCACGGCCAAGACCAGCTTGTCCGCAATCACGTCGGGCTTCAAATTCACTTCCGTATCGAAGAGCGGAAACACACGAACCGCATTGCCTTGCAAACGGTCCACGAACTGCACGGTGAAGCCCCTCTGCGGCGCCTTCAGACGTTCGATCGCCCCAGTGCCCATCCCGTACTTAACCATCAAATGAGCCACTTCCTTGACATGCGAGTCCTCCGGCTCCTCATCGTAGCCCGTAACCGCAACGCCGTCGAACACGATTCGTTTCACGCCGTAATCGCTAAGCGTCTTAAGGGTAGATTCGAACTCCTCCGCCGAGAAAGGCTGCAGCCGGTTCGACAACCGGGCCAGGATCTGGAAGCCCAGCTGGTTATGAAGCTTGTCCAGCGTGATCGGATCCGGCGGGAGCGGCTTCGTATTCGCCTCTTCATAGGGGAGGGTGATGATCAACCCGTTCTGATTGTTGTAGCTCCAGGACCGCACTTCGACGTTCAGCCGCTTGCGGTACACATTCTCGATCAGCGGTTGCAGCTTCTCTCTAGCGGCATTGCTAGTGAAAAGCAAATAAGTGAAGTTCTCGTTCGGGACAATCGGCTTGCCGGTCATCGCCGAATATTCGTTTTGGGTAAACACTTGAATGCTGCGGCTGTATTTCAACTCTTCGAGCGAAGCCTCGTACACGCTCATCGTGCCGACGCCGACGTTCTTCAGGCGCGTCAGCTGCTGGTTCAAGTAATCCGCCGGATTCGGTTTATACTGGGACGCCTCCAGCAAATCGCGATAGTCGAAAACAAGCTCCACATTTTTAGTCGACCGTTCCGTCTGAATCCGCTTGATGCCCAGGGGAAGGGAGGCCACCAAACCTACAATGACGACCAGCCACAACCATTTGCTAACTTGGCGATTCCACTGCAAATACCGTTCCAACAAAGGGATCACTCCTAACGTTCTATCCGTCGACCCGTTCCATAACGGCGGTCCTTAAGCGGTTCAGCTGCTCAGACGCTTGGTCCGGGGTGCCGCCGCAGACGGAGAAATAGACTTTAATCTTCGGTTCGGTGCCGGACGGACGCAGACAGAACCACGAATCATCGGCCAGCGTAAACTTGAGCACATTCTCTTGCGGCAAGTCGTCGATGCCTAGCGAGTAGTCTTGGACGGCCGCTACCGGCACGCCGCCCACCATCTCAGGCGGGTGGTTCCGCCAATCCGCCATAATGCCGCGGATCGCGGCAACGCCGTCAATCCCTTTCATCGTGCGGGATTCCAATGCCTCGAGGAACGTACCGTAAGTCCGATAGAGCTCCTCTAGTACCTCGTACAACGTTTGCCCCTGACTCTTGTAGTAGGCGGCAGCCTCGCACAACAACATCGAAGCGAGGACCGCATCCTTATCCCGCGCATAAGTGCCGGCCAAATAGCCGTAGCTCTCTTCGTAGCCGAACAGAAACCGCTTCTCACCAGTTTGCTCGAACTCGGTCATCTTGGCGCCGATATATTTGAAACCGGTAAGTGTATTTAATGTCGAAACCCCGTAAGCTTGAGCGATGACCGCCCCCATCTCGCTAGTGACAATCGTCTTGATAACGACGCCATTCGGCGGGAGCTGTCCCTTGGCCTTCAAGCTGCTCAGTAAATAATGCGTCAGAAGCGCACCCGATTGATTGCCGGTGAGCACGACATACTCGCCGGCGCTATTCTTCACTACGGCGCCGACCCGATCGCAGTCCGGATCCGTGCCGATAATCAGATCGGCATGCTCCTGCTTAGCCAGCTCGATCGCCAGCGTGAACGCCTCGCGCTCCTCCGGATTCGGCGAACGCACCGTAGAGAAGCCCGCATCGGGCAGCTCCTGCTCCGGCACGACATGCACGTGCCGGAACCCGATGCGAGCAAGCGCCGCCCGCACGGACAAGTTGCCCGCCCCGTGGAGCGGGGTATACACGATGCTGAACTCGTCGCTGACCGCACGCACGACATCGGCGTTCAAGCTGACGGATGTAACGGCATCGATGTACGCCTCATCGACTGCCGCTCCCACCGTCACCAGCAGCCCTTGCGCGACGGCTTCCTCCGCGGTCAACCGGAGAACGTCGGCATTCCCCGCCACGGCCTGCACATGCGCAAGCACTCGCTCCGCACTAGCCGGTACAAGCTGGCCGCCGTCGGCGCCATACACCTTGTACCCGTTGTACTCCGGCGGGTTATGGCTCGCGGTCACGACAATACCGGCTGTCGCGCGCAGATGCCTCACGGCAAAGGACAGCTCCGGCGTCGTGCGCAGCGCGTCAAACAAATAGGCGCGGATCCCATTGCCGGCCAACACCAAGGCGGCTTCCAGCGAGAACTCTGGCGACTGATTCCGAGAATCATAGGCGATCGCCACCGAATGCAGCGACTCGCCTGCCGCCAGAGGCTGCTCCAGGACGAATCGGGCCAGTCCCTGAGTAGCTTTTGCCACCGTATACCGATTCATGCGGTTCGTTCCTGCGCCAATCACGCCTCGCAACCCGCCGGTGCCGAACTCCAAGTCGCGATAAAACCGATCCTCGATCTCTCGCTCCGAGCCCTCGAGCAATTGCAACTCCTGTTTCGTCGCGGCATCTACCGCTTCATCGTTCAACCACGCTTGATACCGTGCCTGCGCTTCGCTCATCCGAATGGGCTCCTCTCTGGTTCCGATTGTTCTTACGAACGGTCCGACAAGGCAAACATCAAGCCGCCTTCGGCAACCACCTTGTCGCCTACCTTGGCTACCGCACTGCCTTTGCCGATCGTTCCCTTCAGCCGAGTGATGGTCACTTCCAGCGTCAGTGTATCCCCAGGCACGACTTGTCCGCGAAAACGGAACTCATCGATGCCCGCGAAAAACGCCAGCTTCCCGCGGTTCGCCTCCATCTTGAGAATCGCTACCGCGCCTACTTGCGCGAGCGCCTCTACGATCAGAACGCCGGGCATAACCGGATGTTCCGGGAAATGGCCGGCAAAATGCGGCTCATTCATCGAGACGTTCTTGATCCCTATCGCGCGGACGCCCTCCTCCACCTCTAAAATTCGATCTACCAACAAAAACGGGTAGCGGTGCGGAATGATCTCCTGAATTTGATTGATATCCAACATCGTCAACTGCTCCCTCCATTAAGTTCAAGCAAGAAGGCCTGTTCATAGGCCCCGCTCGCGAATAAGAAACCTTCTATGTACTTAGAATAAGGATTGTCCCTTCTCGTCTGCAGGCGAAAGGGTTCACATAAGGGAGCATGGCGCCAAGGCAACGAGGTCCTTCGCCATGCTCTTTTTTTTGTGGATCCGGTGTGGATCCGGGCTACCCTTGATTGTCATGCGATTGCGTCTCTTGATTGATCGACTTGAACAAGAAAATATAGACGAACGAGGCGAGAAACGAGAGCCCGATCGCAGACCACAAGATGGCAATACCAAGCGATTGGTCGAAAAAGACGAACAGGAACGCCAAATAATACAGCACCGTCGCCACTTTCCCCATCGTGTTGGCCGGCACCGTTCGTTTCCCTCGAAAATGGAAAAACGCCGATCCAATAATCATCCCCGCGTCTCGGAACAGCATCGCTACGGCCGCCTCCCAAGGAATGCGCCCCGTCACCAGCAGAGAAACGACTACCGTCACCATCATGCACTTGTCCGCCAGCGGATCGAGCATGATGCCGATCGGCGTGATCTGTCCCCGTTTGCGCGCCAAATAGCCGTCCAGCACATCGGTTGCGCCTGCCAGCACGACAATCGCGAAAGCAGTCTTGATATGCCCGAGGCTATAGAACACAATGTAGACTGGGATTAAGGCAAATCGACATAACGTAAGCAAGTTTGGAAGATTCAATCGCACCCCTCGCCCTCGAACGAACTATCATCCATTCATTATACCGTTGTTGGTGCAAAAATAAAACTCCCCGCCGCAGCGGGGAGCCGTTCCATGCCTCTTAATTACCGAATACCAGGTTAAACAAATGCTTCCACGTCTCAAGCTGCCAGACGTCGGACGATTCACGGCCTCCGATATACGAATACCCGACTACGACCCCAACGATCAAAGCGGCCACGCACAAGACGGGCACCAGCAAGAGACGAAGAATATAGAAGCTAATGCGAGCCCATGGCGGTATGGGCTTGCGCGTTTTCGCCGGCTTGTCCCCCTTGGCGGGAGACGGACTGCTCGTCGTCGGCTTTAGACCTGGCTTAACGCTGCCTGGCGGAGCTTTCGGTCGCAGCTCGTCCTTCTTCTGATCCATGAGAGGAATAAACCTAGCTCCGAAGCTGGTTCGTCAGCCCCATCAGATTGTCGGCCGAAGCGAGCGCTTTGGCGTTCAACTGGAACGCCCGCTGCGTCAACATCAGCTCCGTCATTTCATCCGCCAGGGTGACGTTCGATTGCTCGACGAACCCTTGTCTTACCGCCAGTTGTTCCGCCTTCGGATTGTTCGGATCCGCTGCTACGACACGCACGATTTCGCCCAGGGCGGGGTCAATATCCGCCGGCATCGTGTACAAGTTGTCCCCTAGCTGCTGAAGCACCTGAGGCCGTACGATCTGCACCAGCTTCAGCTGGCCGACCTCCAAGGCCGGTTCACTTGGATCCTGCTCGCTCGTGGCGAGCACCGTGCCGTTCTCGGTCACCTTGAGCTTGTGATAGTTCGGGATGCGGATCGGCTGATCGTTCACATCAAGCACTGCAAACCCTTGTTTCGTCATCAGGTAGACGTTATCGGGATCCTCAGGCCGCGCGTTCAATGAGAACGTGCCATCCCGCGTCCAAGCCGGCGTCGCGACCGACAAGCCGTTCTCGTCGACTCCCTGGATGGCGATCTCGAATAAGGCGTTGCCCTCGATCGCGATATCCGTCGGGAGATTGGTCTCCTTCAGCGAGCCTTGCGACATCTGCGTCTGGATCGAGCTGATCTTGGCACCCCAGCCCTGGGTCAGCCCCATCGGCGACATCCGGCCGCTCTGTTGGAACTCCGCCGGCTGCTGCATCGTAGTCGTCAGCACGTCGTGAAACGTCACTTCGGCTCGCTTGAAACCGGTTGTATTGATATTCGCCATGTTGTTGGCGATAACGTCGAGCTTCTGCTGTAGTCCCTTCATGGTGACAAGGGAATTGATCATGGAATGGTTCATCCAACCGAACCCCCTAACCTGCTAAATTTAGACCCGGCCGACATCATTGACCGCCATCTCCAAGCTGCGGTCATAATACTGCACCATCTTCTGATTCGCCTCGTACATCCGAGTAGCGGTCATAAGATCGACCGTCGCTTGCGTCGGATCGACGTTGGAGCGCTCTATGAACCCTTGGCGCACCTGCACGTTGTCGGTCGGATTAATCGGTGCGATCGCAGACGGGGCTGTCTCGTCATTGCGCAGCACGCCGCTGCCCTCCGCAATTAACCGCAACGGTTCTTCCACTCGGCTGATCAGCAAAGTGATAGGTTGTCCAGCCGCATCCAGGATGTTGCGACCGTCCACCGAATCGAGAATTTGCCCCCGCCGATTCACCGTTACATTCGGGATCGGATTACCCGTGTCCGGATGAATCAGCACGATCGGTTCTCCGTCCAGCCCAGCCACGCGGAAACCCTCCGCGGTCACCAGTTGGCCCGCAGAGTCCACCGTCAGCTTGCCGTTGCGCGTATATCGCTGCTCTCCGTCCGCATTCAGCACAGTGAAGAACGCTTGCGGCTGGAAGATCCGCTCGCCGTCTTCCGTAATTGTCTTCCCGTTATTGAACTGGAGGCCCTCCACTTGAATGTCCGACACCAAAGCGAAGTCGAACGGGCTTCCCGTCTCCCGCAAATCGCCCTGGACGTTCACCGTCAGCGCTTCTTCGGCGAGCACGCCTGTGTTGAGGCGCCCCATCGACGTGCGGGGAGCGCCGAGCGATTCGCCTTCCGTCAGCGCAATCAACATCTCCGGAAATGAGCGCGACACCATACGGCTCATCTTGAACCCCGGCGTATTGATGTTCGCGATGTTGTTCGTGACCGTATCGTGCTTCCGCTGCTGCGACAGCATGCCCGCCGTAGCGGTGTACATTCCTCTTAACATGGGATCCCTCCAGCGTGTGGAATGGAATAATGAGTTTCTACATTATATATCGGCGGATCAGCCGAGTTTTTTTCTAGTGACTTTATCGAGGTTGTCCAGCATGATACCGGTCCCGTTGACCACGCAGTGCATCGGGTCTTCGGCGATCAACACCGGAACCTTAAGCTCGTCCGCCAGCAGTTGGTCGATACCGTGCAGCAGCGCGCCTCCACCCGTCAAAATGACGCCTCGGTCGATGATGTCCGCCGACAACTCCGGCGGCGTCCGTTCCAACACGATCTTGGCCGCCTGGACGATCGCGGAGACTGACTCCCAGAGCGCTTCCTTCACTTCGCTGGAATGGATCGTTACCGTGAGTGGCAGCCCCGATACCATATCGCGGCCGCGAATGTCCATCTGCTCGTTGCGCGTTTCCGTATACACCGTGCCGATCTTCAGCTTGATGTCCTCCGACGTCCGTTCTCCGATCAGCAGCTTGTACTTGCTTTTTATGTATTTCATGATCGCCGAGTCGAACTTGTCCCCCGCTACTTTAATGGAAGAAGCGGTGACGATGTCGCCCATGGAAAGGACGGCCACGTCCGTGGTGCCTCCTCCGATGTCGACGACCATATTGCCCGAAGGCTGGAAAATATCCATACCGGCTCCGATCGCCGCAGCCTTCGGCTCCTCCTCGAGGAACACCTCCCGAGCGCCGCTCCGTTCCGCCGCCTCGCGGATCGCCTTCTGCTCCACCGACGTAATGTTGGTAGGCGCGCAGATCAGAATGCGCGGATGCGAATACCACCGCTTGCCCCCGACCTTCTGGATGAAATGCTTGAGCATCATCTCGGTAATTTCGAAATCGGCAATAACCCCATCCTTCAGAGGGCGAATCGCGATGATGCTGCCGGGCGTCCGTCCCACCATCCGGTGAGCTTCTTCGCCTACAGCAAGCACCCGCTTGGTTTCGCTTTCGATGGCGACCACCGAAGGCTCGTCAAGCACCACGCCGCGCCCTTTGACATGAATGAGGACATTAGCCGTACCTAAGTCAATTCCTATATCTTTACTGAACATGAACGATGAGTCCTCCCTGAAATCCGTCCGCCACGACTATAGCCCGTTTTACACAGTAAGTATATCTATTTCGACAGCTTTTGCAAAATTCCTCTTTTTTTAATCTAAAACTTATGAGGAGGCGCATCTATTAGGTGGGGAGTTTTTTACAAGGCGGGAGGGCAAGACTTAGCGGGCCGTGACCAGATGATCCGCCGATTTCGGCGAACGGGTCCGCTTGTATTTCACTTTCGTCGCTTCTCCTCCCCTTAAATGGCGAATGGACTTGTGATACTCCAGGATCAGCTTGACTTGATTGGCCAACTCCGGATTGATCTCCGGCAGCCGCTCGGTCAGATCTTTATGCACAGTGCTCTTGGATACTCCAAATTCCTTGGCTATCGTGCGCACGGTCTGTCTTGTCTCCACAAGACTGCGCCCGATCTTGATCGTACGCTCTTTGATGTAATCGTGCACTCCCCTCGCCTCCCTGCTCGAGTTAGTTTGGTACAGTATATGAGGGGCAGGGCCATATATTCTTTGTTTCCTAAGCTGACAAGCTTGCACGTACAAATAATTTTGTGGGACGACTCTCTGACATTCGCAAAAAAAACGGAGAACCGAAGTCCTCCGTTTTACGGAATCGAGCTTAATGCTTTTGACCGAGCAGCGTCTCCGGGTTAACCGGCGTACCGTCTTGACGAACCTCGAAGTGGATGTGGTAACCCATTTCCTTCTCCAGCTCACTGCGGCCGGCCGAAGCGATCACATCGCCCTTCTTCACTTGCGCGTCCTTGGCGACTTTCACGTCGGCCAAGCTTTGGTAGATCGTGACGATGCCATTGCTGTGCGTAATCTCAACCAGTTGGCCTACTAGAGGATCGGTCTCGACTCGCGTTACTTTCCCTCCGGCGGCAGCCGCCACTTCAAACGTCTTGTCGTCATCCCGGCCCAAGTCGATGCCCATATGCGGAGTCAGGGTGTCGCCATACTCGATCATCGCGGCTTGTCTCACTTCATTCGAAGCTTTGCTGTCGAAGAAGTTCATCAGCACATCGACGTCACCGACACTTTTAACCGGCCATTGCAGTGTTTCGGCAGTTGCGCCTACCGCGACGGCATCCGGATTTTTGGACGCATCGGGCTGGGTCTTGCTGACTTCCACTCCTGTGGAATCGGACGTCGGCTGAGTGCCTCCATCCTGGTACACCCACATGAGGGTTAGAATAATTGCCGCGGCTGCCATGTACGTTGCAGGAAATACCCACTTCTTCGCGGTTAACCTTTTCCATGTGGACAGTTTGACCGTCTCGGCTCCGGTATTCGTTTTCGGAGCGCTTTGTTTGACCTGAGTCTCTTTGTTTTGATCACTCATTGGTTATCACCTCATCAACCAGTCTGACCAGATCGATAGGTTTTATACGCAGAGTGATAGATTTTTTCTAGCAATTTCATTTTATCCGTTCAGAAGACTTGAAGCCGCCTGAAGGCCCACGCCTTGATAGTAGTATTGGACAATCGCTTGCGCGTCATAGCCTTGCTGCGCCATGCCGTTCGCGCCCCACTGGCTCATGCCTACTCCGTGGCCGTAGCCGTAAGTCGTAATCTCGATTTCCGCCCCCTTCACCTTCCACGTAAATTGCGAGGATGCGAGACCGAGCTTCTCTCTTACATCGCGGCCGGAAAATTGTTTGCCTGCGATCTGAACGCGCTTAAGCCGATGTCCTTCGGTAGATTCCATGATCCGCATCGCCGAAGTACCGGTCGTCACCGGCAAGGCGGACGGGATCCCGAGCATCTGGAACACCTGTTTCGTCGGCAGCACGACCTTTTGCTCGTATTTCGGCGACAGCTGCTTGTCCCATGGACTCGGCACGCTGCGCAGGTAAGGTATGTACGTCGACCAATAGTCTTCCGAGTTTTCCGTATACCCGTTGCTTGTAGAAAAGAAAGCGGCCAAGATCGGCTGACCCTTATACGTAATAATCTGATCGCGAGTCTCGCCCACCGCTCGATTCAGCTTCTCGATCCGAGCGGCGAACACTTCGGCTCCCCAGGCTGTCTTCATCTCTTCTTCCGACAAATAGGCTTGATGCTCCACCGTATCGGTCACCAGAGCGCCGGATACTGGGACGTTGCTGACATCCTGTTCGACCAGCCGCTTAACGATGTAAGTCCGAGCGGCCATCGCTTGCGCCTTGAGCGCCTCGAGCTCGAATTCCGCCGGCATCTCCGCCGCCAGCACGTTTCGCACGTATACCTCGAGCGGCACTTGATCGATACGATGAGACGTCGTCCGGTATACCGGAATCGTCACCGGCTTCGCCATTTCGCCTTGTGCGCCATTTCCCTGCACGAACGGCTGCCCGAGGAAACCGGATTCTCTCGGCTGACTCGGCGAACGATCTACTAGAAGCACCGGGATAAAAATAGATACGATAAGCAGCGCCCCCAGGCCGATCAAGCCCCAGGGAGCCGACGATTTCTGCAACCGCGCCACCAATTTGTTCATCGGATTCTCCTTCTCCTTCATCATCTCGTTGTCGCTGCCTGGACTTTATCAGTTTATGAGAGCGAAGGAGTTGCTAGAACCGAAGTTGGAAGAGGGATGTGTTTCATTGCCGCTAGTCTTCTAGGTTAGTAAATGTACAAAAAAGCCCGCCGCCATGCTCTTACCTGCATAGCGTCGGACTTTTCGTTCTGGTTAGGCCCAGCTCGGCTGGGGCTGGATCGTGAACAGCGGCAGCTCGGCCGCTTCTTTGTCTTCCCGGACCGATTGCTCCGCCTTCTCGCTGTCGTAACGGCGAATGTCGGCGCCCAAGCTCTGCAGCTTGCGCGCGATGTCGACATAGCCGCGGTCGATATGATGCACGCCGGAAATTTCCGTCTCTCCGTCCGCCACCAGTGCAGCCAAGATCAGAGCGGCTCCTGCCCGGAGATCGGTCGCACATACTTTTGCGCCCTTCAGCCTCTTGTTGCCGCTGACGATCGCCGTCCGGCCGTCTACGTGAATGTGGGCCTGCATGCGCTTGAACTGATCGACATGCATAAACCGATTCTCGAACACGGTCTCCGTGATAAGGCTCGTGCCGTCCGAGACGAGCAGGAGCGCCATCATCTGAGACTGCATGTCGGTCGGGAAACCCGGATACGGCAACGTCTTGACGTCCACCGCACGCAGCGATCCGTCCGCCCGTACCGTTATGCCGTTCTCGTCCTCAATGATCGTAACGCCCATCTCCTGGAGCTTGGAGATAACAGGCCGCAGGTGGTCGCCGATAGCGCCTTCGATGTACACCTGGCTGCCGGAAATAGCGGCTGCAATCATGTACGTGCCGGCTTCGATGCGATCCGGAATGACCGTATGTACGACACCCCTCAGCTTCTCTACGCCTTCAATGCGAATCATACCCGTTCCCGCTCCGCGAATCCGTGCGCCCATTGCATTCAAGTAATTGGCCAGATCGACGATTTCCGGCTCACACGCCGCATTCTCGATCGTGGTCGTGCCTTCCGCCAATGTAGCGGCCATCATGATGTTCTCCGTCGCACCGACGCTGGCTACGTCCAGGTATACCTTCGCCCCTTGCAGCCGGCCGCGCACCCGCGCCTCGATATAGCCTTGCCCCAGGTCGATCTCAGCGCCAAGCGCTTCGAAGCCCTTCAGATGCTGATCGATCGGACGCGTGCCGATCGCGCAGCCGCCGGGCAGAGCGATTCTGGCATAGCCTTTGCGCGCCAATAGCGGCCCCATCACCAGAAACGACGCCCGCATTTTTCGTATTTGTTCGTAAGGGGCTTCACAAGCGATAATCCGCTCTGCATCCACACGCAGCACTTCATCTTTGTAAGCGATTTGGACGCCCAAGCTCCGTAATACTTCACTGATCGTCATAACGTCGTCAAGCGGAGGTGCATCTTGGATGACGCTTTCTCCCTCCGACCCTAATAATGAGGCGGCGATTATAGGCAGTACGGCGTTTTTCGCACCGCTCACCCGAACGTGCCCAGCTAATCGCTTGCCCCCGCGGACGATAATTTTGCTCATCTTGATCCCCTCCGCGAGCCTGAAAGTGTACTTGTTCCAAAAGCCCATCGTCCAGTTTAGCATCGGCCCCGGGGCGGAACAACTGTAAATGGATTCCTGCTTGCACATCTGCCGTATACAGTCTTCGCAGGCCATCGTCCGTTTGGCACGGTAGCCTGAAAAGATTTTATGGCTCTACTACCAGTGTTGACAACAAAAAAGGATGTTATTCGACAACGCTCGTCAAGGCCCGCCATTCCTCAGAACAGGCCTTGGAGCAATTGGGTCCAATTGAAATAATCGATTATAAACCGAGCGACTTGATACCCGAGCGCAATGGAAAGCAACACTTGGAGCACTTTGGCGGGAGCGCTCCTCGGATTACGCACGAACAGATCGAAGCGAAACTGCTGAAGCGCCCACCACGAGCCGAATATCGCGATCAGCACGATGCATATATACGCAAGACCGGACAGGGCAAGCGAATTTTGCACTTCATCCATCGGAGTCATCCGTACTGCCCTCCTCCTGTCTAATTAGCGATGACGCGGGCCAGAAGCGTAGCGAATTCCGCCCGGGTTGATAGAGTCTCCGGCCGGAACGATCCGTCTTCGTACCCGGTGATCCAGCCCTCCATCTTCATCTGCTTCAGTATAGGCGTCGCCCAATAATTATCGTCCACATCGCTGAACGGCATATTCCCCCGCTGCTTGCCGACAATCCCTAGCGCATTCGCGAGCAGCACGGTCATTTCAACTCGATTAAGCGGCCGGTCCGGTTGAAACGTTCCGTCCGGATAGCCGCTCGTCAATCCCGCTTGGGCCGCTAGCGAAACGGCGTTATAGGCCCAATGGGCCGGCAGTAAATCCGGATAGCTTATGGATTTCTGCTTCGTATAGCCGAATGTACGAACCAAGGTGGCGACGGCCTCCGCTCGAGTAATCGACTGCTCGGGGTAGAAGGCGAAGTCGCCATACCCCTGGAAGATCATACGCCGGGTCAGGTCGACAATCGAGGCTTCCGCCCAATGCCCGCTGATATCGGTATAGCCTTCGACAAGCCGATCCACTTGAGCTTCCAGCCGGTACATCTGGCTTCTGAAATTCGCATCCGAGGTGAGTCGGACGAAATACGTGCCTGGGATAACGCGCTGAACGATCTCCATCGACGATACCCCGAGAGCGTTCTCTCGGTTCGTGATTTCGGATAACGCTCCTGAGTATAGCTCCATCCTGATCCTGCGGTCGGTCGGAATTTGACTCAAGCCCAGTCGTAACAAGCTCTCTTCTGCGATGCTGATCCGGAACCAGTCGATATCGGGCAAGCCGTCGCTCCGGTCCAAGACGCCCTCCAACGGATAACGGTTGCCGAGCGAGGACGCTTGAAACGATTTGTCGTTCGGCTCGTTCGGATCCAGCAGCTTCGCCTCGATCCGCAGGTCGACGGTATAGGTGCCTGCAAGCGCCCTCGGTGATGTTTTGTCGACGGCAAAATAATACGTCCCGGGAAACGCCTCGAACCGATATTCCTCCGGTTCTCCGTCTCCGTTGGAGTCAATCGTCGTGATGGACTCTCCGCGCTTCTGCACCTTGAGCACCAAGTCAATGCGTTTCGTATCGACCGAGACACGGAGCGACATCGTCCCGGATTGCGTCATCGTCACGGTAAACCAATCCTCGTCGCCATCATGATCGAACGTTCCGCTGATCGTCTGGCTGCGAGGCGCGAGGCGGAACGCCTTGAACGATCGGTCGTTATCCTCAAACGCATCGGGGCCGATTCGGAACGTGTTCGTGAACCGATACTTCCAGCGGGAGGCCGCGCTATTATTCGTTTGCTGCAGCGCGAACCAGTGAGTCCCCCGTTGAACCTGTAGCTCCAGCATACTCGAGCTGTCGGCGGCGAAAATGTCCGGCGTCGTCTGATTCGGTCCCAGATGGAGCAGTTGGGTGCCTGCAGGCGCAGGCAACTCGGAGCGAACGTCTAGCTTGATCGTTCCGTCATAGGGGATATGGAGCGTAAACCAATCCACATCGCGCCCTCCCCTCAGCTCCCCCATCACCATCTGGTTCAACGGAAACGGCTTGGCTGCCGCCACCGTATCGTTCGGTTCGTACATGTCCTCGACATAGAGCTGATTCACCGCGCGATCCACACGCAGGAGCCCATATCCCGTATGGTTGTCCCATCCCGGCTCCGCTACATCCTGTGCCGTCTGGCGAAGCAAATTGCGCAGCTCATGCACCTTCATGCCAGGATTGCGGCTCCAGGCGAGGGCAGCGGCGGCCGCCACTTGCGGGGCTGCCATCGAGCTGCCCTCATTGTATACATACTTGCCACCTGGTGCCGTTGTATAAACCGACCAAGCGGCGACAAGATCGACTTCGTTGCCATAATTCGACCGGTATTCAACCAGATTATCCGTGCGCAGCCCGCCAACCCCCAGTACGGTCGGATAAGCGGCGGGATATCGCACATGCTCGCCTTCGTCGTTGCCTGTGGCGGCTACGAGCAACACGTCCTTCTTTTCCGCATAATCAACGATTTCTTCCAGATACGGGTCGTTGCGCAGCAGGCCGACCGACAGCACGACAATTTTTGCCCCATGGTCCACGGCATAGCGAATGCCTTCGCCCAGCTTGTCCTCGTCGCCGACCCCTTTTGCCCCGAGCGCCTTGATCGGCATAATCCGAGCTTTCCACAACACGCCGCTGATTCCTTTATTATTATTGCCCACGGCCCCGAGTACTCCTGCTACGCTCGTTCCATGTCCATTGTCGTCTTGCGGAGGTGCGTTGCGCTGAATCAAATTAATGCCGGGGACGAGATTGTCTTTGAGATCCGGGTGATCCAGATCGACCCCTGTATCGACCAATGCAATAATGAGCGACTCGTTACCGACGGATACCGCCCATGCTTCTTCGGCGTGAATTTGCTCCAGATACTTTTGGCGACTCACGAAAGGGTCGTTCGGCTTCACCGCGGACAGCCGCACCGTCTGATTCGTCGTCATATAGTCGACGCCTTCAGCATGCCTCCAATGCTCACGCCATTCGAACGCATCAACTCCCTCTCCGGGCCCTGCCACCCATATGCCGGTCTCCGGATTATGGCTCACAATATGGCTTGTTCGCAGGAAGGCTTCGGGAGGCGCCCCTGACCATTTCATCAGCCAGGTCGAATTGGAGAGGTCATCGGCTTGTACGAGTTGGGGTGCGGCGAGGGGAGGGGCAGGCGGCAATAAGCCCGTCGCTAGCAGAACTACCAGAGCCAGCAACAGGACCCACCGGAATTTTGCAGGATCTATCATAGGAATGAATTTCCTTTGTAACGTTATGACATAGAAAAGAATGAATGGCTGTAGCGATCCCTTCTATTGTAACAAAGAACCCCCTCAAAGTCTCGGTTTCTCCGGATAAATAAAATGTTACATCTTTCGACGCAAACGCAAAGAAGCTCCCTCGCCCCGGAAGGGCAAGAGAGCTTCGGACCATCCCGTTTACCGGATGAAAAAGTCGTTGGACAAGCTGACGATCGACTCGATCCAACGCAGTACGTACCCCGGGAATATCCCCATCGCTACCGTAGCGGCGGCACAGATCCAGACTGTGATCTGCTGCGGAAGCGTGCACTGGAATTCCGACTCGGTGTATGTCGAGCGCATGAACATTTGGCGGATGATCCCGAAATAATAGTAGAACGAAATGACGCTCGTTCCGATCAGGATCGCCGCCAGCCAGTAATCATGGACCTGCAGCGTACCGAGCAAGATGTAGAGCTTCCCGAAGAAGCCTCCAGTAATCGGCAACCCTGCCAAGGACAAGATCAGAATGACAGCTGCAACCGCCGTGCCAGGAGCTCGATAATACAGACCGGCAAACGCGGAAATCTCTTCGTTCTTGGTCGAGTTGCTCACCATCATGAAGATCGCGATGATCCCGATGTTCATGAACAGATAAGCGATCAGGTAGAAGAAAAACTCCGAGAAATTCGAGTAGTGCACAATGTCATACCCTGTCGAGATCGGCACCAGCAAGTAACCGGCATTCGCGACCCCCGAGTAAGCCAACAACCGTTTGAGGCTGACCTGTCTCAGAGCAACCGCGTTCCCTACAATCATGGCGATGGCCGCCAGGACGGCGACTGCCAGGAAAATATCCTCGTGGATATCGGACTGCAGGAAGCTGCCAAGCGCGAAAACGCTGTATAACACACGGAAGGCCAAAGCGAACGCCGCCGCCTTCGAGACGACCGCCAGGAAGGCGGTGACCGGTGTAGGCGCTCCTTCGTATACATCAGGCGCCCACATGTGGAACGGAGCGGCCGCGATCTTGAAGCCGAAGCCCGCCAGCAGCAGGAAGAACGCCAGGTAAATGATCGGCTCAAAGGTGGCATAATCGCCCGAGATCGCTATGTTGATCTCCGAGATGTTGGTCGAGCCGGTAATCCCGTACAAGAACGACATCCCGTACAGGATGATTGCGGACGAGATGCCACCGAGCACGACATACTTGAACGCACTTTCATTCGAGGCGAGGTGTTTCTTGCGCATCCCCACCATGATGTATGAGGTGATGCTCAACAGCTCGAGGCCGACGAACAAGGTGATCAAGTCGCCCGAGGACGCCATCACCATAGCTCCCACTACTGCCGGCAGGAACAAGTAGTAAAACTCGCCCTTATGCTGAATGTCCTCGTCCTTGACGGAGCCAAGGCTCATCAGAACGATAAGAGCCGTGCCGGTCAGCAGCAGCAGCTTGAACAGGTTCGCGAAGTCGTCGATGCGGAAGCTCTCGCCCAACAGGCGAACCGGCTCCAGCGATGTCAGCAGGCCGGTGGCTTCGTCTATCGGATTCAGCTCGCGAATATCGAGCGCCACGAACAAAGCGGAAATTGCAATTCCGACCAGCGAGAGCCAGCCTACGAAATTACGATTCACCCGGCTGGGTAAGAACAAATCAAGCAAGGACAACACGATCGCCGTAATGACCAGTGTGAGCTCCGGGGCCAAGTGAGCCAAATCGGAGACTTGTAAACGTTGCAGCTCCTCCATCGCTCTCTAACCCCCTACCTTCACAATACTTTGAATCCATTGATCGAAGCCGCTCACCGTATAGTGCACGGTCTGGCTTAGCACCGCCGGATACACACCGAGCAAGATGATGAACGCAGCCAGCGCGATCATCGGCACCGCCTCGATGAGGCGAGCATCCTTGAAGGAGCGGAATGCTTCCGGCATCGGGCCGTAGCTTACTTTCAGAATACCTCGCAGCACGTATACCGCTGTAAAGACAACACCTAGTGTACCCACAATCGTGATGGCCGGCATGGTGTCGAACAGCCCCAGGAAGGAGAGCAGCTCGCTCATGAAGCCCGACAGCAGCGGGAGTCCGAGCGACGCCATGCCGCCCAGCATCAGAATGCCGCAGATGAACGGCAGCGCCGAAGCTAGACCGCCCAGCTGATCGACTTCGGTCGTCTGCGTCCGCTCGTAGAGGCTGCCTACGATGAGGAACATCAGCGCCGAGATCAGGCCGTGCGAGATGAGCTGGAAGATCGCGCCTTGCATGCCGATCTCGTTGAAGGCGGCGAGTCCAAGAAGCACAATGCCCATATGGCTGATACTCGAGTAAGCCAGAATAAGCTTAAAGTCTTTCTGACGAAACGCGAGAATCGCGCCGTACAAAATATTGACCACGCCTAGAATGGCCAGTCCGACGGCCCACTCCTTCGCTTGCACCGGGAAGAGCAGCACCCCGAATCGGATCAGCCCGTAAGCTCCCATTTTAAGCAAAATGCCGGAGTGGATCATAACGACTGACGGATGCGCCTCCTGATGCACCTTGAGCATCCATGTGTGGAACGGGAAGATCGGCAGCTTGATGCCGAAGGCGATCAGCAGCATGAAGAACAAGGACCATTTCATCGTGTCGCTCATGTAGAACGGGTTGTCCGGGATAATCTCCGCGGTGGCGTTCACGAACGATTCGGGGTCTTGGAACAAGTTCTTGGCAATGACATCTACACTTCCACTGTAGAAGAAAGTCGTGCCGGTATCGGACTGAAGCATCGTGAACCCGGCGGTATTCACAATGATCAGGAAGGCAAGCAGCATGATGGCCGACCCGATCCCGTTGTAGAGCAGGAATTTGTTGGCCGCTTTCTCCCGATTGATATAGCCCCATATTCCGATCAGGAAGAACATCGGGATCAGCGTCAGCTCGAAGTACAGGAAGAAGAGGAACAAGTCACGCGCCATAAACACGCCGAACATGCCTACCTCGAGCATCAAGAACCAGATATAGAACGACTTCCAGCGTTTCTTCAGATGGACCGTAGCCAGCGCCGCCATGGCGGTCACTAGAGCGGTCAGGAACACGAGCGGCAGCGACAGGCCGTCTACAGCCATCGTGTAGTTGAATTCGTAGTAGAACGATTCCAGGGAGCTGATCTCGCCTACTTCTTTATTCAACGGGACTTGGATCCAGTTCACTTCTTCTTTGTATTGCATCTCATCCGTGTCTTGCTTGAAGTCGGCATAGAGCAGTCCGGACAACAGCAGCGGGACGAGCGTAGTCACAATCGCAACCGTCTTCAGCGTACGACCTTTATCCTTGGGAATAAAAAGGAGTACGAGAATGCCGAGCAGCGGAGAGAAGGTGATCATCGACAAAATCGGCCAGTTATCCAGCATATTAGATGAACCTCCTTCCGACAAGCGCCAGCGCTAGTATGAGCAGTCCCAACAAGGTCAACAGACCGTACGTTTGCACTTGCCCGTTCTGAACGCGAGAACCGACTTTGCCAACACCGCCGACAGCGGCGGCCGATAAGCGAACGATTCCGTCTACAATGAATTCATCGAACAAGATAAGCATGGAGCCGAGCGCCTTGAGCGGTTTCACGATAATGGCGGAATACAGTTCGTCCAGATAGTACTTGTTCTGCACGAGCTTATGCAGCCATGGAGCCGGTCCGGATATTATTTCCCTGGAAATACGATTGTTCAGATACATCATATAGCCCAGATAAATGCCCAGCAGTCCGGCAATGGTGGACACGATCATCACGAGTCCCGCCCCTTCGTGCTCGGCCGTCTCGGTCCCGGTCAGCCATTCGCCGAACCAGCCGTTGAACGGCGTCTGGACGAAGCCTGCCCCAAGCGCCAGTATCGCTAGAATAACGAGCGGCACAGTCATAACGGAAGGCGATTCGTGGGCCTCGCTAGTTCCACGCGGTTTGCCCAGGAAGACGAGGAAGAACAGGCGCGCCATGTAGAACGCGGTGAAGAACGCTGCGATAAGACCAATAGCGAACAATCCCCAATGCTCGCCATGATAAGCTTCGTACAAAATGGCGTCCTTCGACCAAAAGCCGGAGAAAGGCGGAATCCCCGACAACGCCAGCGTTCCGATCGCGAACGTCCAAGTCGTAATTTTCATTTTTTTGGCCAGGCCACCCATCTCATGGATGTTCTGCGTATGCACGGCATGAATGATACTACCTGCACCGAGGAACAGCAGCGCTTTGAAGAACGCATGCGTGAACAGGTGGAACATCCCGGCCGTGATCGTAGAGCTGATCCCGAGCGCCAGCATCATGTAGCCGAGCTGGCTGACGGTCGAATAAGCGAGAATGCGCTTGATGTCGTTCTGCGCGACACCGATCGTCGCAGCGAGAATCGCCGTGAACGCACCGACATACGCCACGACATCCATCGCCACGGCCGAAGCCTGGAAGATGTCGAACGTGCGCGCCACTAGGTAAACGCCGGCGGCAACCATCGTAGCGGCGTGGATCAGCGCACTGATCGGCGTCGGGCCTTCCATCGCATCAGGCAACCACGTATGCAGCGGGAACTGACCTGACTTGCCGATGGCCCCGATGAAGATCAGAATCGCGACCCAAGTGACGATATGGTCCGGAATCAGTTGCTCCGACAAAGCGTTGTGGATGCTGGTGAAGTCGAGCGAGTGGCTCGGGATGTACCAGAACAGCAGCAGGATCGCGATCAGCAAGCCGAGGTCGCCGATCCGCGTCATGATGAATGCTTTCTTGGCCGCCGCTCGCGCTTCCGGCTTGTGGTACCAGAACCCGATCAACAGGAACGAGCCGAGACCGACCAACTCCCAGAAGATATACAGCTCCAGCAAATTCTCCGAAATGACGACGCCGAGCATGGCGAAGGTGAACAAGGATACATAGCCGAAGAACACGGTAATCCGGTCGTCTCCGTGCATATAGCCTTTCGAATATACATTGACGAGCAAGCTGACCAAGGACACGATCACCAGCATCAAGGCGTTGAGGTTGTTGATCTCAAAGCCCATCCGGATGGAGACGTCGCCCACCTTAAGCCACTCGAGCGCATTCCACGTGTAGTTGTCCGCCTTGTCCCCCAGCCGTTCGATCCAGACGAGCAGCGAGAGGATGAAGGAAGCCAGCGTCGCGATAATGCCCACGTAGGGACCGAGCTCTCTCCATTGTCTTCCGAACGCCATCAGCACGAGAAACGCGACCAGCGGGAACAACGGGATCAGCCACGCGATTTGTGAGTAGGATTCCATCGGTATTTCCTCCTTAAGACCGGCCTCAGTCGAGACCAAGTCACTTAGAAAGCACTACTTCTTCAACAATGTCATTTCCGTTACGTCGCTGGTACCCTTGTTGCGGTACAGCGCCACGAGAATGGCGATCCCGACGGCCGCTTCCGTGGCGGCTACGGCCATGTTGAACAGCGAGAAAATTTGACCCGTCATCGACGGATTCACACCCATCTTGGAGAACGCGACCAAGTTCAAGTTGACCGCATTGAGCATCAGCTCGATGGACAGCAGCACGACGACTGCGTTTTTCTTGGACAAGGCGCCATAGAGTCCGATACAGAACAGAATGGCCGCCAAGGTCAGGTAGGGCAGTATAGTATTGCTCATGCGCTTAATCCTCCTCCCGCTTCGCAAGCACGATGGCGCCGATGAAGGCGACCGTCAGAAGGACGGACACCAGCTCGAACGGGATGACGTATTGGTTGAACAGCAGCTTGCCGATTTCCAGCGTGTTGTCTGCGACCGGCTCCACATCGCTTGTCGGAAATTCTACCGATTGCACCGCGTAGAAAATGATCCCGAACAAACCCAGCGTCCCCAACACCAGCAGCACCTGATGCGCCATTCGCTTCGGTTCCTCTTCCTCGCCCTTATGCTGCGTCATCATAATCCCGAAGATCATCAGGATCGAGATGGCGCCGGCGTAGACGAGCACCTGCACGAAGGCAAGAAATTCCGCATTCAGCAACACGTATAAGCCTGCGAGGCTTATGAAGGAGGAAGCGATCGCAACAACCATGTGGACGACCTTCGTGAAGCTGATCATGAAGATCGCGCCGCCAATCGCGAACAAGGCAAAAACGAAAAAGACGATATTCGATCCGCTCGAGAAGAAGGCGGCCAAATTATCCAGCATCCTTCTTCGCCCCCTTCGGCGCACCCGGCGTATTTTCTTTCCGCACGTTCGTATTATTCTCGTTCAGCCAGTTCATGTCCTTGAACAGGTCGTCCCGCGTATAGCTGGCCAGCTCGAAGTTGTTAGTCATGACGATTGCTTCCGTCGGACATACTTCCGTACACAAGTCGCATAGAATACAGATTTCGAAGTTGATGTCGTAAGAATCCAAGACGAGCTTCACTTTGCTCTCCGGATCCGGATTTTTCTTCCCGGTCAGCGTGATGCATTCCGTCGGGCAAATCCGGGCGCATTGGTTGCACACGATGCATTTCTCGATATCCAGAAACTGAATGCCGCGGAACCGGTCCGGCAGTTCCAGCGGAGCGTCCGGGTAGGCATACGTCACTTTTTTCTGCGTCATCGTCTTGAAGGTCAAGCCGAGTCCTTTAATTATGCCTTTCATCAGGTATTCACCCCGTTATTCAGTGGTCTCATCGCAGAAACTCCAGCACGATGGCGGTCAAGAAGACGTTGGCCAGCGCGACGGGAAGCAGAACTTTCCAGCCCAGGCCCATCAGTTGGTCCACCCGTACCCGAGGCAGTGTCGCCCGCAACCAGAAGAGGAAGAAGACGAAGAACGAGAATTTCAACAGGAACCAAATAATGCCCGGGATGAAATCCAGGAACGGGAACGGGGCATACCAGCCGCCGAAATACAAAATCGTAACCAAGGCAGAGATCGCGAAAACATACACGTACTCCGCCAGCATGAAGAAGGCGAAACGGAAGCCGCTATACTCGACGTGATAGCCGGCCACGAGCTCGGACTCCGCTTCCGGCAAGTCGAACGGCGTCCGGTTCAGCTCGGAGACGCCCGCGATGACGAAGACGATCAAGCCGACGAGCTGCGGCAGGAAGTTCCAGTCCCAGAACCAGCCTTGCTGTCCTTCGACGATCAACCGCATATTCAGTGTGCCGGACATCAGGATAACCCCGATCACGGAGATGACAAGCGGAATTTCGTAGCTGACCATCTGAGCCGCGGACCGCATGCCGCCGAGCAAAGCGTATTTGTTGTTCGAAGCCCAGCCGCCCAATACAATCCCGATGGTCGAGATGCTGGACAGCGCGGCATAATAGAGCAAGCCCACATTGAGGTCGGCGAAATGCCATGTCGATGTGAAGGGGAATGTAGCCAGTGCCGTAAACGATGGTACGAATGTCAGGATCGGCGCCAGGATGAACAGCTCGCGATCCGCTTGCTTCGGAATGGTATCTTCCTTAATAAGCAGCTTGGCGACGTCCGCTACCGATTGCAGCAACCCGAGCGGTCCCGTCTTCGTCGGGCCATGGCGGAACTGCATCCAGCCGATGAATTTGCGCTCGAAGTAGATCGCGTACGTTACGAAGCCCAATACGAGCAGGAGCATCAGCACCGACACGGACAGCATAATGCCGAAGTTGGCCCAAGTAAGGCTTTCCTCCAGGATGGTCAACATTAGGCGTCCACCTCCCCAAGCACGATGTCAATGCCGCCCAGAATTGTAATCAGGTTCGTCATGGATTGACCGACAAGCAGCTTCGGCAAAATCTGCAAGTTAACGAAAGAAGGTCTTCTGAACTTCAAGCGGTAAGGCTTATCCTTGCCCTTCGAAATGAGGTGGCAGCCGATCTCGCCGCGCGGCGACTCGATCCGCACATACACTTCACCCTCAGGCGCACGCAGTACCCGCGGCACTTTGCCCATAATGTCGCCTTCCGCCGGGAATTGCTCCACGGCTTGCTCGAGGATGCGCAGCGATTGATGCATTTCTTCCAACCGGCACAGGTAGCGGTCATAGCAGTCGCCGTTGACGCCAACCGGCACGTCGAAATCGAACCGATCGTAGATGCCGTATGGCTGATCTTTGCGAAGATCCCACTTCACGCCGGTCGAACGCAGGTTCGCACCGCTCAATCCGTATTGGATCGCGGTAGCCGCATCGTATTGCCCTACGCCCTTGATCCGACGCAGGAAAATTTCGTTGCCGCTCACGAGCGTGTTGTAGTCCTTCAGCTGTTTGCGCATATACGGCACGAACTCCCGCACCTTCTGAATCCACCCTTCCGGTGCATCCCATTTCACGCCGCCTACGCGCATGTAGTTGTATGTAAGGCGAGCGCCGCAAAGCTCATTGAACAAATTGATGATGACTTCACGGTCTTTAAACGCAAACAGGAACGGACTCATTGCCCCGATGTCGAGCAAATACGTGCCCCACCATACCATGTGGCTGGCGATCCGCTGCAGCTCCATCACGATGAGGCGCAAATATTGCGCGCGCTCCGGAATTTCCAGCTGCATGATCGTCTCCACCGCATGTACGAGCACGTAGTTGTTCGTCATCGCCGAGACGTAGTCCATTCGGTCGGTATAAGGAATAATTTGCGTGTAGTTCAGGTCCTCCGCCAGCTTCTCCGTGCCCCGGTGCAAGTACCCGATTACAGGGATGGCTTCGATAATTTGCTCGCCGTCCAGCTTGACGATAATCCGGAATACGCCATGCGTACTCGGATGCTGGGGGCCGACGTTCAATAGCAGCTCTTCGGTACGAATCAAAACTTACACCTCCGGATCCAGCGGTACATAGTCTTTGCGCAGCGGATGGCCGACCCAGTCGTCCGGCATCATAATTCTTCTCAAGTCCGGATGGCCCGGGAAATCAATGCCCAGCAGGTCGTACACTTCGCGCTCCTGCCAGTTGGCCGTCGCCCATACCGGGGTCACGGATGGGATGGAAGGCTCGCCGCGGTCCGCCTTCACCTTGAAGCAATAGTCCTGCTTCTTCTCCAGTGAGAGCGCATAGACCTCGACTTCCATATAGGTCTCAAAGTCGGTTCCCGACAAATTTCGCAAATACGACAAACCCAATTCCTCGTTGTCCCTTACAAACTCGGCGGTTTGCGCCCAGTGCTCCGCTCGAATCGTAAGTACCGGCAAATGGCGATCCCGTTCGTTGATAACGGCGCCTTCTACCGCATCCGGGGATACGTTCTCCTTGATCAGTTCTACAATGCGATCCAGCACCGGCTGTTTCGGCGACGGAGCCTTAGGCTCGGACGATTCTTCGGCACCGCCTTCCTTGGCGGCACGGGCAGCGGCTCGAGCGGCGCGCGCCTCAGCGGCCGCTTTCGCCTTCGCTTCTTTCTCCGCATCCTCACTGCCTTCCGCAGCGGCTGGCGCACCCGCAGTCTCAGCAGGAGCAGCGGTCTCCTCTGCAGCACCTTCTGTTCTGGCAGCGCGGGCTGCCGCACGAGCGGCGCGCGCCTCGGCAGCGGCTTTTATCTTGGCTTCCTTTTCCGCATCCACATCCACATCAGTTGAAGCTTCAGGGGCAGCAGCAGGTTCAACCGCTTTCGCTTCGGAATCCCCACCCGAGGGGTTGGAATTGGTTGCCTTTACGTCTTTTTTCTCGGTGGACTCGTCGCTCATCGCTCGATCACCTTCTTCCCAGTCTTCGCTTCATACCGGATTTTCTCTTGCAGCTTGTTGATGCCATAGATGAGCGCGGCCGGGTTCGGCGGGCAGCCCGGGATGTAGACATCGACCGGGACGATCTGATCGACGCCCTTCACGACGGAATAGGAGCGAATGTACGGTCCCCCTGCGGTCGCACACGACCCCATGGCGATGACCCATTTCGGCTCCGGCATTTGGTCATACAAGCGGCGCAGCAGCGGCGCCATCTTCTTCGTCACCGTGCCGGACACGATCATAACGTCGGATTGCCGAGGCGAAGTCCGGAACATGACGCCGAAGCGGTCCAAGTCATAGTGAGCGGCGCCGGTGCCCATCATCTCGATGGCGCAGCAAGCCAAGCCGAATGTGAGCGGCCATAACGAGCTGCTGCGAATCCAGCCCTTCAAGTCCTCCAGCGAGGTGGTGAATACGTTGCGTTCCAGCTCTTGTTTCTCGCTAAGCGAGATCGATTCTAGAGAGAAGTCCATTGCAGCACCTTCTTTTTCCAAGCGTAGATTAGCCCGACGACGAGCAGGAGCACGAAGATCAACATCTCCACGAGTGCAAATAACCCCAGATGGTTGTAGGCAACCGCCCAAGGGTACATAAACACGGTCTCCACGTCGAAAATGACGAACATCAGCGCAAACAAATAATAGCGGATGTTGAATCGGACATGGCTCGTGCCGACCGGTTCGTTCCCGCTCTCATATGTTGTCTGTTTCTCTTCCGTCGGCTTATGCGGTCTGAGCAGCCGTCCGAACGTTAGAGCGGCAATAGGCAGGAAAATGCCCAATGCAAGAAAGATGGCAACAAAGACATAATTGTTTGTGTACAGCGCCATACCATCGCCTCCGGCACACCAGTTTGGTGAAACGTTTTCAACAATTCGATCTTATCACCGGCTATTCAATTTTCCTTATGAATTGCGCTGGTTTCTCTAATAAACACCCACACAATTATACCAAAAGGACCCATAAACGTCTACGCACATTGGCGGGCATCCGCGTCCTTAATTCGTCCTTCCTCCGTTATTCATTTACCACATTGACGCAGATCATACAAAACGATCCGTTCACGTCCACAAAAAAAAAGCAAAGGACCGAAATCCTCTGCTTCGTCTGCTACTTCAGCTGCGATACGTGAATCCGATTCATCGCTCTTTGCAAGGAGAGTTCGGCGCGGCGGAAGTCGACTTCGTCTTGCTTGGTGCCGAGGCGCTTCTCCGCGCGCTCTTTAGCAGAGCGGGCACGCTCCAAATCGATATCGCCAGGCAATTCCGCCGATTCAGCCAAAATCACGACCTTATCCTTGCGCACTTCCATGAATCCGCCGTTCACCGCCATCGTTTCGCTAGCATTGCCCTTTTTGATCGTAATCGGAGCAATCTTGAGCGGCGTGACAAGCGGAATATGGTTGGGCAGGATGCCCAATTCGCCGGCGGCGCCTTTGACACTGACCATATCCACATCCTGAGAATAAATGATACGCTCAGGCGTTACTACTTCCAATAAAAAAGTACTCACGCAAATTCCTCCTGAGAGCTTTCGTGAGAAAGCTTCATCGTAAGCCTAACTGCTTCCCGAGACGCGCCTGACGGATGCTCAGACAGACATCGCCCCGGCTCGGCAGGTTTACGGAATTACTTCATGCCTTTTGCTTTTTCCACGGCTTCTTCGATCGTACCTACGAACAAGAAAGCGGCTTCCGGCAGGTCGTCATGTTTGCCTTCGAGAATTTCCTTGAAGCTGCGGACGGTTTCTTTGACCGGCACGTATTGGCCCGGGAAGCCGTTGAACTGCTCGGCCACGTGGAACGCCTGGGACAAGAAACGTTGGATCCGGCGAGCGCGGCCTACGATAATTTTGTCCTCGTCGGACAGTTCGTCCATACCGAGAATCGCGATGATATCTTGAAGCTCTTTGTAGCGCTGAAGAAGCTTCTTCACGCCTTGAGCGACTTGGTAGTGCTCTTCGCCTACGATGTCCGGCTGCAGCAAGCGCGAGCTCGATGCCAGCGGATCTACCGCAGGGTAGATGCCCATCTCGGAAATTTTACGCTCCAGGTTGGTTGTAGCGTCCAAGTGAGCGAACGTTGTAGCCGGAGCCGGGTCGGTGTAATCGTCCGCCGGAACGTAGATCGCTTGGATGGAAGTAACGGAGCCTTTCTTCGTGGACGTAATCCGCTCTTGCAGACCGCCCATCTCGGTGGCCAGCGTCGGCTGGTAACCTACCGCGGAAGGCATCCGGCCAAGCAAGGCCGAAACCTCGGAGCCCGCTTGAGTAAAGCGGAAGATGTTGTCGACGAACAGAAGAACGTCTTTGCCTTCGGTATCACGGAAGTACTCGGCCATCGTCAACCCGGTCAAAGCAACGCGTTGGCGTGCGCCCGGAGGCTCATTCATCTGACCGAACACCATCGCAGTTTTGCTGATAACGCCGGAGTCCTTCATTTCGTGGTACAAGTCGTTGCCTTCACGAGTCCGCTCCCCTACGCCGGCGAATACGGAGATCCCGCCATGCTCTTGAGCGATGTTGTGAATAAGCTCCTGAATCAATACCGTTTTCCCTACGCCCGCACCGCCGAAGAGGCCGATCTTACCGCCCTTCGCGTATGGAGCCAGCAGGTCAACGACCTTAATCCCGGTTTCAAGAATTTCCGCTTGCACGGACAGCTCGTCGAATGCCGGAGCTTGTCTGTGAATCGGGTTCACCTTCTCGGTGGACACATCGCCTGCTTTGTCGATCGGCTCGCCCAAGACGTTAAATACCCGACCCAGTGTTACTTCACCGACCGGTACGCTGATTGGAGCGCCGGTATCGATGACTTCGGTTCCGCGAACGAGACCGTCGGTCGAGGACATCGCTACGCAGCGCGCAACGTTGTCGCCCAAGTGAACGGCTACTTCAGCCGTCAGCTTGATGTGCGGTTCGTTTGCGTTTTGCGGCTTCGATTCAATACGAACCGCATTATAAATTTGAGGCAGGTGACCTTTTTCGAACTCAACGTCGACAACCGGTCCCGTTACCTGCAATACGCGTCCCTTGATCATTTACTTTCCTCCTAATCGTAAGCCTGGAATTACGCCTGAGCGTTCGCTCCGGCGACAATTTCCGAAATCTCCTGCGTAATGGAAGCCTGACGCGCCCGGTTGTACACGAGGGTGAGACGGGAGATCATCTCCGTCGCATTGCGTGTAGCGTTGCCCATGGCCGTCATTCTGGCGCCGAACTCGCTCGCCTTGCCTTCCAGTAGCGCACTGAAAATGACTGTTTCCGCATACTTCGGCAGCAACACATCCAATACTTCCTCCGGAGAAGGCTCGTATTCGTAGTTCGCTGTAGCTTGCGGCTTGTTGGATACACCCGACATCTCAAGAGGCAGCAATCGGTTGAGCACCGGCTCTTGGGAAATCGCGTTGTGGAACTTATTGTAAACGACGAACAGCTCGTCGTAAGCGCCGGCCGAGTAGTTGCTGACCGCCTTGGAGGCGAGCTCCTTGATGTCAGCGAATCGAGGCGTATCGGACAGACCCGTTACTTCATCGAGAACCGGCATGTTGCGTTTCTTGAAGAAATCCCGTCCTTTACGGCCTACGACCATCAACACGTACTCATTGCTGGACTTGTGCTTCTCGCGAATCGTCAGCATCAGCTTCCGAAGCAAGTTGGAGTTGTAACCGCCCGCCAAACCCCTGTCGGATGTGATGACCAAGTACCCGGTCTTCTTGATCTCGCGGGAAACGAGAATCGGGTTCTTGATCCCCTTCGTTCCGGCGGCGATGCTGGACACGACTTCCTTGATCTTCTCCGCGTACGGACGGGCTGCCGTTGCAGCTTCCTGGGAGCGACGCAGCTTCGCGGCCGCTACCATCTCCATCGCTTTGGTGATCTGCTTCGTATTCTGAACGGTCTTGATTTGGCGTTTAATATCGCGCATTCCTTTTGCCATGCATTTCACCTCCACAACTTTCCGTAGGAAAGTCTAACTCATACACACAAGCAGGCTCTATTCAGGGCGGCTTGCAGAAAGCGGATGTGGCACACATCCGCTGACCATAGCCGGGTTATATCGATTAAGCCGATGGCGCGAAGCCCTTCTTGAACTTCTGGATCGCGTCCACCAACACTTTCTCGTTGTCAGATGTCAGATCCTTCGTGTCGCGGATGTTCGCATACACTTGCGGGAAGTTAGCATCCACGAAAGCGAGGAACTCGCGGTCAAAACGCAGAACGTCTTGAACGGCGATGTCGTCGAGGTGACCGCGAACGACCGTGTAGATGCTCACAACTTGCTTCTCGACCGGCAACGGGTTGTTGTTCGGCTGCTTCAGGATTTCGAGCGTGCGCTGACCGCGGTTCAAGCGGGCAAGCGTGCTCTTGTCCAAGTCGGAACCGAACTGGGCGAATGCCGCAAGCTCGCGGTATTGCGCCAAGTCCAGCTTCAGGGAGCCGGCAACGCGCTTCATGGCCTTGATCTGTGCGGAACCGCCTACGCGGGATACGGAGATACCGACGTTGATCGCTGGACGTTGGCCGGCGTTGAACAAGTCGGACTCCAGGAAGATCTGACCGTCCGTAATCGAAATTACGTTCGTCGGGATGTATGCCGATACGTCGGATGCTTGCGTCTCGATGAACGGCAGGGCAGTCAAGGAACCGCCGCCCAGTTCGTCGTTCAGCTTCGCAGCGCGCTCGAGCAAACGGGAGTGCAAGTAGAAGACGTCGCCCGGGTAAGCTTCGCGGCCCGGAGGACGACGGAGGAGCAAGGAAAGCTCGCGGTATGCGGCAGCTTGCTTGGACAAGTCATCATAGATGATCAGGGCGTGCTTGCCGCCGTACATGAAGAATTCACCCATAGCTGCGCCGGCATAAGGAGCCAAGAACAGCAACGGAGAAGGCTCGGAAGCGCCTGCGGTAACCACGATGGTGTAATCGAGGGCGCCGTTGCGGCGAAGAGTTTCCACAACGTTGGCAACCGTGGATTGCTTCTGACCGATAGCAACGTAGATACAAACCACGCCGTTGCCTTTTTGGTTGATGATCGTGTCGAGGGCGATCGAGGTTTTACCCGTTTGACGGTCGCCGATGATAAGCTCGCGTTGACCGCGGCCGATCGGTACCATTGCGTCGATCGCTTTGATGCCGGTTTGCATAGGCTCATGAACCGATTTCCGGTCGATAACGCCTGGTGCGTTGGCTTCTACCGGACGGAATTCCGTCGTGTTGATCGGCCCTTTGCCGTCAACCGGCATACCGAGCGCGTTCACTACGCGGCCCAGCATAGCTTCGCCAACCGGTACTTCCATAATGCGGCCGGTCCGCTTCACTTGGTCGCCTTCACGGATATCCGTGTAAGGGCCCAAGATAACGATACCAACATTGTCTTCTTCGAGGTTCAGCGCCATCCCTACGACGCCGTTCGCGAACTCGAGCAATTCGCCGGCCATAACGTTTTCCAGACCGTGAGCACGGGCAATCCCGTCACCCACCTGAATTACGGTACCTACATCAACGACTTGAATGTCGGATTGGTATTGTTCGATCTGCTTTTTAATCAGCGTGCTGATTTCTTCAGGTCTGATACTCAACGAATTTCACCCCTAACTAATTTCTTCGCACTCTATGCGTGTGCTTCCAGAAGCACGTTCACGTTATGCCTGCTGCAACAAGGACTGCTGCAAACGCTGGAGCTTGCCGGACAAGCTGCCGTCGTACAGACGGTCGCCGATGCGAACTTGGATGCCGCCGATCAGGCTGCGGTTCACAACGTTCTCAACGCGAATCTTCTTGCCGGTCAGTTGGCTGAAGCGTTGTGCGATTTGTTGCGATTCTTCGGCCGTTAGCGGATACGCGCTAGTCACGATGGCATTGGCTTGACCCAACGACTCGTTGGCCACTTTCACATAGCTATCTACAAGATCCGACAGGACGGATTCTCTTCTTCGCTCCACAAGCAGCTGCAGCGTGTTCAACACAGCGGCGGACACTTTACCCTCAAACGCTTGCTTCAGCAAGCCCAGCTTGTCGGAGGAGGAAATGTTCGGATGCTCGAGCAGTTTCCCGTAGTCGGCGTTCTCGCGAATCACTTGCAGGATTCCCTTGAGCTCTTCCTCAACCTGCGCCACGCTGTTCTGCTGCAAGGCCACTTCGAAAAGCGCCTTCGCATAACGTTTGGCTACGATCGTTTCCCTGCTCATACATTGCCCCCTACCTGTTTCAGGTACTGGTCAATCAGCTCTTGCTGGGACTTCTCGTCCACTTGCTTATCGATAATCTTCGATGCGATGAGAACGGACATGGCGCTAACTTGGCTGCGCAGAGATGCAATGGCCTTGTTCTTCTCGTTCTCGATGTCTTTCAAAGCTTCATTCTTGATGCGGTTTGCTTCTTCCTTAGCTTGCGCCAAGATTTCGTCCGCCTGACGTACGCTTGTTACTTTGGCTTGCTCGATCAAGTCGTAAGCGTCCTTGCGAGCCGCTTGAATCGCTTGCTTCTGCTCGGCCAACAGTTTCTCGGAATCGGCGCGGTTCTTCTCCGCGGTCGAGATTTGATCGGCGATCAACGACTGGCGCTTCTCCATAATCCCGAACAAAGGTCCGAACGCGAATTTTTTAAGCAGCCACAACAATATAAGGAACGCTACTAGCGAATATACAGTCGATGTCCATATAAATGTCAACTCGGGTCACTCCCTTCTGAGCGGTTTCTACCTCATGTAAATGCCATACCCGTTAACCCGCGGCGGCAAAATGAAGGCGCGGAAGCCGCAGCCTTCCCCGCCACACAGGTTATTACAGAACGAACGTGTAAAGCAAGGCGAATACGAGGGAGATAACCGGCAAGGCTTCTACGAGACCGATACCGATAAACATCGTTGTTTGCAATGTACCGCGAAGCTCCGGTTGACGGGAAATCCCTTCCAGTGCGCGACCTACGATCAAACCGTTACCGATACCTGCGCCCAGTGCGCCCAGACCAATTGCAATTGCTGCTGCAAGAAACTGCATTTCCATTTTAAAGTTCCTCCTCGGAATAATAAGTTGTTTAGTTTTGGATATTGCTATATGAGCCTATCGCTATGCGACAAGTCAAAGCCGTTCTTAGTGACTGCTCTCTTCGTGATGCAGATTCTGCGAGATATAGACCATCGTCAGAATCGTAAAGACGAACGCTTGGATAGCACCGACGAAAATACTGAAGCCTTGCCAGATGATGAGCGGCGCCGTACTTGCGAATGTGGTTAAAAGGATTACGGAGATCAACACCTCACCGGCGTAAATGTTTCCGAATAGACGAAGACCGAGCGTAAGGAGCTTGGATACTTCCTTAATAATCGTCAACGGAAGGAACGCCCAATGTGGCTCGATGTAGTGGTGCAAATAATGTTTGGTGTTCTTGACCAAGCCCAAGTAGTGGGTCATCACAATTACCATGAGTGCGAGACCCATTGTAACGGATGCGTCAGCCGTAGGCGACTTCCACCAAACTAGTGCGAGATGCTTGTCCTCGTGATGTGCTTTGTCGATGTCGGCTTGGCTGAGAATCTCCATGCCCCAGAACGAGAACGGCTTGTCATGCTCCGTAAAGATCCCGAACGGAAGGCCCAGCATATTGCCGATAAAGATAAACATAATCAGCGTGATGCCAAGCATGAGGAAGGATCTGCCTTTCTTCATGTCCATTGTGCTGGAAATCAGTCCGCTAACGAACTCCACGATCCACTCCAAGAAGTTTTGCATTTTGCCCGGATTGGTAACAGAGAGGCTGCGTGTTCCTAGGATCGCCAGAACGAAGACGATAACGCAGGTCAGGGTAACCATGAAAAGTGTAGTCAAATCAAACTGTATTCCACCAAAATGCGTAATAACGGATTCATGCATGCGATTTTTTCACCCCTTTCCAAGGAATATGACTTGCCGCGTTACTTCCTCCTAGCGTTAGAAACAATACCCAGTAGGAGTGTTACCAATTGCACGATAAATAATCCTGCAAGAGTTGTAGAGAGCGCGATCTTGTCTGGGTTCTTGACCACAATGACCACCGTTAGCAGCGATGTAGCCGCTCGAGTGATAAACCCAAGGTTGACTCTGCGATTCGTCTTCTCGACGACTGCTTTGGTCAGCTGCCTCAGCTTCAACGCCAAGTACTGCGCATTGAGATAGCTGACGCTTACGCCTACAACCAGCCCAAGCGAATAAGGCCGATAGTCAGGCAAGAAAGCCCAAGCAAACAAACAAAAGGACAAAAAAAAGAGGGTAACCTTTTGTACCGCTTTCAGGTGGGCTGTGAATTCATCCATCTTTCTCAGAGCCCTTCGTGTAAAATCTAATGATTAGATAGATGCTGAAAACGCCTACGATAAAACCGGTCATGATGCCGACGACGATCCAGATAGGCTGGTCGCCTTGCCAGCGGCTGACATAGCTTCCGCCGAAATACCCCGCCAACATGCAGATGATCAGATCGGCGCCGATGGCGCTTACCAATCCGACGGCACGCCAGGGGTTGTCCTGCGATCGCGGTTTGTTCATGCAGCACGCCTCCTCGTGTGGAAATAGACTTTCCCCAAGTGAAGAGACCTTTCAATCCTCACTAATTGTAACGAAGCCGGACAATGTTTGTCAATTCTAATAAATTCAAACATTGTGTGAACGCCATAACTGAAATCCCTTGTGGGACAACGGATCTCAGGTTTTGGGAGGCTCACAGCGTACAGTCACACTGTCCGGTTTTCGCTACAAATGCTGACAATTTTCGCGAGTTAGGCCTGGAAAGGTTCCGGTTTCTCGGCAGTCCGTCCGAAATGATATAAAATGCCCTCCACAATCCGTCGGGAAGCTTGTCCGTCTCCGTAAGGATTAGCGGCATTGCTCATCCGGCTGTAGGCTGCCGCATCGGTAAGCAAGGTTTTCGCCCGGGAGTAGATCAATTCCTCATCCGTGCCCACGAGCTCGAGCGTTCCGGCGTCGATGCCTTCCGGCCGTTCCGTCGTATCGCGAAGCACGAGCACCGGAATCCCGAACGAAGGGGCTTCCTCTTGGATGCCACCCGAGTCCGTGAGAATCAGGTGCGTCTTAGGGAAGAAGTTATACATCTCTACTAGATCGAGAGGATCTACCAGCTTGATGCGCGGGTGATTGCCGAGCATTTCATGCGCAGGGCCTTTCACCGCCGGGCTGAGATGCACCGGATAGACGATCGCGATATCCTCGAATTCGTCGGCCAGTCGGCGGACCGCCCGGAATACGTTGCGATGCGGCTCGCCTTGGTTCTCGCGGCGGTGAGCCGTCATGAGCACGAGGCGTTTGCCTTCGGCCCAGTCCAGCACCGGATGAGTGTAGCCTTCCTTGGTCACATAAGGCGCGACGTCGTTCACTGTGTTGCCGGTCGTGTAGATGGTCGCTTCCGACTTGTTCTCGCGGCGGAGGTTGTCGGCCGACCAGCTGGTAGGCGCGAAATGCAGGTCCGCGATTACACCTGTCAACTGGCGGTTCATCTCTTCCGGATAAGGCGAATATTTGTTCCATGTCCGCAGCCCCGCTTCCACGTGGCCAACGGCGATTTTCTGCATATAAGCGGCAAAGCTGGCGAGGAACGTCGTTCCCGTATCGCCGTGCACCAGAATCATATCCGGCTTCGCTTCGCTCAGCACCGGCTCCAGCCCTTGCAGCACGCGCACCGTCACTTCGTTCAGCGTCTGGTTCGCCTTCATGACATCCAAGTCGTAATCCGGCTTGATCTCGAAAATGTCCAACACCTGATCGAGCATCTCGCGATGCTGGGCGGTCACGCAGACGAGCGACTCGATCTGCTCCGGGTGCTTCTGCAGCTCCAGCACAAGCGGCGCCATCTTGATCGCTTCGGGTCTGGTGCCGAAAATGGTCATGATTTTAATTCGTTTCATCGCGTTTGCTCTCTCCCTTTCCCCATTGCCATTCCTTGCCCTTGCCAGGCCGAACCTTCCTTATTTGGTCCCGAACAAGCGATCTCCCGCATCGCCGAGTCCAGGCACGATATATCCGTGGTCGTTCAAATAATCGTCGATGGCCGCGACATAAATGTCCACGTCCGGATGCGCCTGCTGTACCGCTTCGATCCCTTCCGGGGCCGCAATGAGGCACATCAGCTTGATCTGGCTGCAGTTGCGGTTCTTAAGCGCGGTGATGGCCGCAATGGCCGACCCTCCGGTGGCAAGCATCGGATCGATCACGATCAGCTCCCGTTCCTCGACATCCGTAGGCAGCTTCACGTAATACTCCACCGGCTGCAGGGTAACCGGATCGCGATATAGACCGACATGGCCGACCTTGGCAGCCGGGATCAGCTTCAGGATGCCGTCCACCATGCCGAGCCCTGCGCGCAAAATCGGAATGAGTCCGAGCATCCGCCCCGAAATGACGCGACAATCGGCCATACTGACCGGCGTCTTCACTTCCACCCGCTCCAGCTGAATGTTGCGCGTAATTTCATAAGCCATCAAAGTCGCCACTTCATCCACAAGCGCGCGAAAATCTTTGGTCGTCGTCGTCGCGTCGCGTATGTAAGTCAATTTGTGCTGGATTAAAGGATGGTCGCACACGAATACTTTACTCATGGAATCCTCCTGCAAAATGAAACCGTCAGCGATTAGCGAAATATACAGGTTCTTACAAATCGGCTAAACACAAACACCCGTCTTATTATAGCATTGTATTTTGCGGGTTGCACGATACATTTCCCGGCCAAAAAAAGGCCTCGAGCACGCCGAAAAACCTCCGGGAATCCGCTGGGGCTGCGGCGGTTCTCCCTGGAGGTTCAGTGTGGACAACGTTTAATAAGAAAGGCTTGTGTACATCGGGAAACGAGCGGTCAATGCCTTCACCAGACTGCGCGCTTCGTTAAGCACCGCTTCGTCTTTCGGGCTCTTCAACGTCATGGCGATGATCTTGGCGATCTGCTTCATCGCTTCGGCGTCCATGCCCCGGCTAGTAGCAGCGGGCGTACCGATGCGGACGCCGCTGGTGATGAACGGGCTCGTAGTATCGAATGGAATCGCGTTTTTGTTGACGGTGACGCCAACCTCGTCGAGCACATGCTCGGCGTCTTTGCCGGTGATATTGATACTGCGCAAATCGACCATCATCAAGTGATTGTCGGTACCGCCGGAGACGATGTTCAGTCCTTCGGCCAACAATGCCTCAGCCAACACTTGCGCGTTGGTTACAACGTTGCGGGCGTAGGTAGCGAATTCAGGCTGCAAAGCCTCGCCTAGGGCAACAGCCTTCGCGGCAATCACGTGCATGAGCGGGCCGCCTTGGGTGCCCGGGAATACGGCTTTATCGATCGCCGGCGCCCAAGCTTTGCGGCACAGGATCATGCCGCCGCGAGGTCCGCGCAGCGTCTTGTGTGTTGTTGTCGTTACGAAATGAGCGTAAGGAACCGGGCTCGGGTGCAAGCCGGTAGCGACCAGACCGGCGATATGCGCCATGTCGACCATGAACAGCGCGCCTACGTCGTTTGCGATTTGACCCAGTGCAGCGAAATCGATGATGCGCGGATAAGCGCTCGCGCCGGCAACGATCATCCGAGGCTTGTGCTTGAACGCCAGCTTGCGGACTTCGTCATAGTCGATGCGGGAGTCTTTCTCGCTAACGCCGTACGCCACGAAGTTGTACAGCAAGCCGGATGCGTTGACTGGACTGCCATGCGTCAAATGACCGCCGTGCGCGAGGTTCATGCCCAGCACCGTATCGCCAGGGTTCAGCGCGGCCAAGTAAACGGCCAAGTTCGCTTGTGCGCCGGAGTGCGGCTGCACGTTCACATGCTCGGCGCCGAACAGCTCCTTCGCACGGTCGCGGGCGAGCGTCTCGACGATGTCTACGTATTCGCAGCCGCCATAGTACCGCTTGCCTGGATAGCCTTCGGCGTATTTGTTCGTCAGCACGGTGCCCATGGCTTCCATGACCGCTTCGCTTACGAAGTTCTCGCTTGCAATCAGTTCGATTTTGTCTTGCTGACGGCCGCGCTCCAGTTGAATCGCTTCTAATACTTTCGGATCGGATTTGCGCAAGTTTTCCATAATGATGATTACCTCCTGAATGATATAAGATGGCTATGAAAAGGGTTATTAAGCTTCGTCTTCCAACACATAAACGGCACGTGTGCCGCCGATCAGCTTGGGCCGCGTATAAGCCATCGTTACGTGAGCGTGGCCGATCGAGCGGACGGACGGCCGAACCGGCACCGCTACCCGGCGGAGATGCATGCCGATCAGCGTATCGCCAATATCGACGCCGGCATGCGCCTGGATCGACTCGACAAGACACGGCGACGCAAGATGCCTGTAGGCGTAAGCGGCCATCGAGCCGCCGGCCTTCCGCACCGGCACGACCGCAACCTCATCCAGCCAAGGCTGCTTGTGCAACAGCTCGCGCTCGATGACAAGCGCCCGGTTCAGATGCTCGCAGCACTGGTACGCGGGGTGAAAACCAACCTCGCGGCGGACTTCCTCGACGCCCTCGTATATCGCGCGCGCCACGTCGGCCGTGCCGGCGGTTCCGATGCGGTGTCCGCCCACTTCGCTCGTGCTCGTGCCGATCACGACGATCTGGCCGGCGGCAATTGCGCCTGCTTGGACAAGCTCGCGCAGAATAAGCGCTACATCGCGAGCGATGGCGGCTTCATCGATACTTGATGATGACGAAGCGGCTGGATCCGGCACGATGGAACTGGTTTGCTGCTGCTCTTGCGACATTGCCGGCTGGCACCTCCCTGAACCGAACCCCCGATCGAACGGGCGGCTTGCGGCTATCTTTTAAGGATGAACGGCGAACTTCTCTTCGAGTCCCTTGATCTTCCCGATTCGATTCCTGTGGCGCGGCCCTTCGGAGAACGGCGTCTCCAGCCACACTTTGATAATCTCCAGCGCTACGCCCGGACCGATCACGCGCTCTCCCATAGCCAGCACGTTGGAGTCGTTATGCTCCCGCGTCGCCTTGGCGGAGAACAGATCGTGCACAAGCGCGCAGCGGATGCCCGGCACTTTGTTCGCGGCGATCGACATGCCGATCCCCGTCCCGCAGATCAAGATGCCGCGGTCGGCTTCCCCGTTCGCCACCCGCTCCGCTACCGGAAGCGCGTAGTCGGGGTAATCGATCGAGTCGGCGCAATGGCAGCCGAAGTCTTCGACCTCATGCCCTTCTTGTTTCAAATAAGCGATCACTTCGTCCTTCAACCGGAAGCCCGCATGGTCGGCGCCAAGTGCGATTTTCATATCCGTTCCTCCTTCAAGCTGATGCATTGCATACCTGTCTAGTATAACCGAAACAAGGGCTTCATTCCGATGAAAAAAAGAGCAAACCGCCCGTCCGCAGACGTTCGTTGCTCTTTGCCCAGGCGACCGGCCGTATGACTCGATGCTCCATTGGGGTCATCCCCTAGTCGCCAGTTACATCGAGTACCTCATCTTAGTTCCTACTATACCTCAAGCCGGAGGGTCGTGTAAAGGGTCAACCGCCGCCGCGGCGCTCCTCCTCCTCGAGCTTGACGAGCAGCTTGTGCAGCGCCCGCTCGAGCTCAATCGCGCACGATTCGTAGTCCTGGAACGACCCGCCGAACGGGTCGACGATATCGAGATCCGGCAGTTGCCGCTCGAGCTCGTCCAGCCGCTTCAGCTCCCGCTCCCCGATCCGCTCGGACAGCGCCGCCTTGATCTGCAGCTCTGACTCCAGAGCGCCTAGCTCCGCACGGATGTCCAACACCTTGGGGTCGTCTTCCACAAATTCTTTCAGCGTAAACGTCTTGTCCATCGATTCCGGAAACCGTCGGATGACGGTAAACTTGTGATTGCTCGTCATGGTCAGGATTAAATCGGCCCAAGCGACCTGCTCGCCGGTCAACCCGGCGGAACGCTGCTTGTTGTAAGCCCCCCGCGCCTGCAGAACCGTAGCGGTATGCTGAGAGACGGGGGCTCCGGAAGCCGCGGCCACGCCGGCGGAACGGATCTCCCAGCGTTTCCCTTGACGCTCGGTCAACCGGCGGAACAATCCTTCGGCCATCGGACTGCGGCATGTATTTCCGGTGCAGACGAATAGGATGTGTGGAACCTTCATAGCATGACACGCCTCCTTTTGTTACAATTTTACAGTAAAAATCGGATGCCGAACGCTACTAAAATGATGCCCCCGAGCGCCTCTCCATATTTGCCCGCCCAGCGCCCCGCATTGCGTCCCAGCCAAAGGCCGAGGATGGACATAAGGCCGCCGAACGCGCCGAAGAGCAGCACGGTCAGGATAATGTCGGTCGAGAATAACCCTAGCGAAACGCCGACGGACAATGAATCGATGCTTACGCTCAGGGCGAAGAGCAGCAAGCTCCAAGTCGAACGGTAGTCGAGCGTGACCATCGGGTTGTTGTGGAACGCGCTGTACACCATATGCGCGCCCAGCAGCAACAGCAGTCCGCCGCCGGCCAGCATCGCCACATCCCCCAGGAGGGCGCTGGCGTACTGCCCCATGAACAGGCCGACCAACGGCATAATGATATGGAACAGCGCCGTCACAATGCTGATTCTAAGAATATGCAGAAGCCGAATGCCTTTCAGTCCGATGCCGATGCCTAGCGAGAAAGCGTCCATGCCTAGCGCGACGGCCATCATCAGCACGGTTAACAGTTGCCCGGCATGGGCGGAAGCTGCGGATACGACTGCCATTGGAACTCCCCCACGTCCTGTTCGAATGATGCGCCCCAGGCGATCATCGAACATCCTGTCCTATGTTCTTAATCAACATATGCGGACAAGGGGGGAAACATGTACACCTGCTATTAGGATTGCGAGGACAGCCCTACGATGCGGCCGCCGGCGGCTTTGAGCAGCCGGTTCATGATCGCTTCGCCGAGACCCCCCTCCGGATACGCTTCCGCCCACATTCGGGCGATGCCGGCTTCGTCGAAGTCGCGCAGGGCGGCGTAGAGCCCGTGGGCGGCTGCTTCGAGGTCGTCGGCATCGCCGCAGCCGATCACGAGATCGGCATCATAGAGCGGCGCACGGCTACGCGTGGTGAGGACGCCGGTGCGTTCGCCCTGCTGGCGGGCGGCGCGGATTTGCTTCTGGACCCAGCCGCACAGCGGGTCCGGGTCCGGGTCTGGGTCTGAGTCGCCTAAGGCGCTTGCGCTTGAGACGGTAATGCTGGGGCGTACAATAGTCAGGACCCCTTTAGGCGCGTAGTGCGTGTATTTGATGCCCGGCGACTTCGGCACGTAGGCCAAGGCATCGGCAGCATCGGCTGCTGCTGCAGCGGCCGACGGAGGCTCGACGCCATCGCCAGTGGTGGTGCGGCCGTCGGCTTCGCCAGCGTGCGAGCCGCCGCTCACCACCGTGCAGTCGGGCAGCGCCGCCTGCATCTCAGCCGCGGTCACGCCGCCCGGCCGCAGCACATGCACCGAGTCGCCGATCACCTCGGCGACCGTCGACTCGAGCCCGACGCCGGTCGGTCCGGCGTCGACGAGCCCGGCGATGCGCCCGTCCAAGTCCTCGCGGACATGCGCCGCCAGCGTCGGGCTCGGGCGCCCCGAGCGGTTCGCGCTCGGCGCCGCGACGGGGCAGCCCGCAGCGCGGATCAGAGCCAGCGCGACCGGGTGCGCCGGCATGCGCACGGCCACGGTGTCGAGCCCGGCCGTGACACGCGGGGACACGGCGCCGGGACGCACCGGCAGCACGAGCGTGAGCGGCCCGGGCCAGAACCGGGCCATCAAGCGGCGGGCGGTGTCGCTCACCTCGGCGACGAGCCCGTCCAGCTGCGCCCAATCGGCGATATGCACGATGAGCGGATTGTCGGACGGGCGTCCCTTCGCCTGGAACACCGCCTCCACCGCCGCCGTGTTCGTCGCGTCCGCGCCAAGGCCGTACACGGTCTCGGTAGGAAACGCAACGGTCTCGCCGGCAGCGAGCAAACGCCCCGCTTCGGCAAGACCGGGCCAGCCGTCGGCTGGTTCGATATCATTCGGATCTACATGCCATACGATAGTCATGAGGCCAACACCTTGCGTTCGAAAGTTAAACAATGATTTTCCCTATTATAGCTCTTTGCTCACGCGGTGTCACCCGACGCTGCCTGTTCTAAGTCAAGGTCCAGCTTAGGCAAACAAGCTTTGCACCTTGCTTACGACTTTCTTCACCAGCTCCCACAGGAAAAACTTCGTTTCCACTTTCGGAGCTTCCTCCGTTGCAACGGCCGCACCAACATTGGCGCTTGCCGCTACGGCTTTGCCGGCATCCGATTTAACCGAGGCGGCAGCGTTAGTCTTTCCTGACGCAGCTGTCGGGGCAGGGGCTTTCCCGCTGCTCGGCGCAGCAGCGGCGGCTGGAGCGTTCTTGCCGGCAGTTGCTGTTGGGGCGGCGCTCGGTGCAGCTGTAGGAGCCGGAGCCGCTTTCGCCTTCACCCCGACGAAGCACAGAGGTGGGAACAGCACGCACCACCAGTTTTGCCCTTCGCCTTTGCCGATCACGATCCGCAGCGCCTCATACTCCCCAGCCGGGTACAGCTTGCTGCCGAACTGCTTGGCGGGGAAAGGCACTCGACCCAGCTCGACCGTCACAGGGTCGGAGAACCCGTTCGCCTTCACGATTTGATTCGCGATCAGCTCCAGCTCCGGCAAATGCGCCGTAATCGCTTCGCGGGCTTCTTCGATGTTTTGCGGATCCAGCGCCCATTCCCCTATCGCGAGCGCCACACCTGCTTGCACTTGCCGCTTGATCCATTGATCCTGCGCATTGTCGGAATTGGCCAAGATACGGATGCGGATCGCGTCTTCCGGTATAGTAGAATCCAAGACAGCCGCTTGAATTCGGTTCGATTCCCAACAGAACATCATGACGATAAGGGCAAATGCCACATACATATAAGGACGAAAAGAAACCCGCTTTACCATAACCGACAACTCCCTTCCCTACCTAGTCCAAGTATGTCCAGGAGAGAAGGGAGCTAAACCTACGAATCTAGTATTTCTTTCTTCGAATCTAGCAAACGGCTCTATACATCTATCAAACCTGGCATCAACAGCAGCAGCAAACCAGAATAAGGTAATGGCGGCATACCGCTATTTGCGCGAAGACACCTCAACCTGAGATGGCGTAAAATAACATGTGTAAGCCGGGTGAGTCTAGCAGACAAGAAAAAAGTAGGGTACCCTTGAGAATGCAAAGTCACAAAGGAGGAATCCTACCCCAACTACTATACAACCAAATCCGCAATCGGCCGATTTTGGCGGATACGCCTCGTTTGTCGTAGGCTACTAGAAAGATGGCGCAAAACCAAGTCAGCAGCGGTGTGTGCGATTTATGCATGTTTGTTCCTGCCGTAACGGAAGCTTGATGCTTGCACTCCGTACATTAGTAATGCTTTCGCGTTTCCAAATAATAGTATGAATAATGCTGGAATTTCAGGCAGCAAAAAACTCTTGGTCAACGAATTTGAAATAAATGGTCGCGACAAACTTGATCGGACCCGAACTTTTCTTGAAACTTCTTACAGTGTCATGATTTCTTGCTGAGCCATGCTCACCATCCCCGAACATTCGTTTGTACTCAGAAAATCAAGTATTTGTTCTTATTTAAATTAATGCTGAGGCAACCTGATATTCAAATAAAACTATATAGTTGCGTTAAAACTCAACGAAATAACAAGAACGAATCGTTGTAATATCCAGTATCAGTGCGACTTCTCCTCCTTCCTCCTGCTTCTACAAGAGATTTGAAATAAAAAATCCCATAAAGAGAATTTAGAACATACAATAAAAGTAGCGCAGGAAATATCCACAATTATCCATAAAATGACCATAAATTTACTATAAATACAACATATATACAAAACACCGGAGCATCCTGTATAGTTGAATAAGAGGAAAATTATTCCTCAAAATAAGGAGGGCTGATATGGGTCGAACAATCAAGTTATTTGCTCCACTCGCTTTACTTGTACTTATCTTTTTGGTTGCATCTGTTGTCATAGCATCAGGGGAGAAAGATACGAATGATGAATTTGCTAACACACTGACAAATGAGAGCACCATCAAAGAACAGCTCCAATGGAAAAAGGATTTTACTGAATGGGCACAGCAAAAGGGAAGGATTCAATATGTATCAGGAGAAGAAACGAAGGGATCCGTTATTGAGATAGCAGGCGAGCGTGTACAGCTACCGGAAAATGTTTATGTTAAAGCGTTTGTAGTTGCGGCTCAGTCAGTGGGAAATAATAACTCGAGTACTCCCCACCTCCCTTGGTATGCAATACAAAACGGAGATTCAATAATTGTAATTAGTCAAAAAACGGGCTTTGTGCTAAACGTGGAGCTAACTCCAGATGCTAAAGAACCCTTTCACTTTCTAAAAGGGAATATCAAGGGTTATCTGGAAGGAGTGAAGAAATATGAATAAAAAAATTTCTGGTTTATTTGCCGTAGCTCTTATTTATTTACTAGTACTCACATCGTCAGTCTCGGCTCACCATCAAGTATGGATGGTGAATGACGTCAATAAACAATTGCCTACACTATTTGTTGGTGATGAAACGTGGACTAACTGGTGGTTGATAAATGGTACCGTATCAACCTATCAGTCAACTTCATCTACAATAACCTCCAGTGTGAACACCGCTGTTTCAAATTGGAATAGTGCGGTTCCAGAAGTGAGAATATCTGGATCAGGTAGCGACTTAACGTTTAATTATTCTAATGCATTATGCCCATCTGACGCTGGCTGTTATAGTATTACTAGTGTCTACAACGACACTACACGAAATGCAAACTTTGTTACACAAGGAACTATTTATATTACTATATAGCATCTCTCCTAACATGACATTTACTGCCGCTCACGAGATTGGACATTTTATAGGACTCCATGAAAGATACGATGATCTCACGGGAACTGGCTGTACAGCAGAAGTTACGGTAATGAATGGCGCACACCCAGGTTGTCCTCACTATACTGGACCTCAGTCAAATGATATATCTAGAGTAGATAACTTTTTAGGTAATGGCTACGCCAGTAGCATTACCGCCTCTGTTATATCAGGGTTCATGTATGTAAATTGGGATGACTACGCCTTTGGGGAAATAAATTATAGAGTAAAATATCAAAAACTATCATTGGGTGTCTGGAATACAGTAGCTACCTCAACGATCACGGCAAATACAGGATTAGTAGGAACCGCCACATGGAAGTCACCCGCATTAAGACCGGGGGATACCAAAAGTATCTCAAGCTATGGGTCTGGTACATATAGAGTAGAAATAACTCCATATTTTCAAAGCTATGGCCAATACGGAATTGCTACTTACTCCAGTTCAGTTACATACTTGACTCTTGCAAATGGATACATAGAAGGCCTCAAACAGGCAGACGGGTAGTGTTATCGACGGCAACCGTTATGCGCTGAGCTTCAATTCTTCAAGAAGTTCGGCCAAAGGTCGATGGGCTAGCGCTTGCTGATACACGTAGACGACAGTCTGGCCAAAATGTTCTTTACGAATGCGACGGACGACATCGCCTAAAGTCAGCCTGTCGCTGCCGCTGGACCATTCCTGTCGCTGTAACTCCAGGAAGTTGTACACGAGCAACTGAATCGTCCAATAGCGCTGAATCGCATGAAACGATTGCAACTGATAGTGGTCAAAGCCAAGCAGTTCCTTGAAATAACGATATCCGGTTTCAATGCTCCACCGCACGTCATAGTAACGCAGGATCGTGACGAGATCCAGGCTCTGATCCGTGCAGAGGATACAAAATGGCGATTTGCTTGAATCGAATTCGTTCTCCCAGGACAGCAGCACTTTGACATTTTCGATGTCGGCCAGAGGCCCTTCATATTCATAAATCCGATAAGTCCCCTTACCCTCCACCGTGACAGAGCGGAGATCAGCCTTTTGGATGTGCTTCGCGGCAAATTCGCTGAGCTGGATGCGGATGCCAGGCCGGACAGATCGTGCGGTTCGTTTTGACGGCCCCGATGACGTGGAAGCCCTTGGCGTTGCAAGCATCGACAAGCTTTTGGCTTGTGTACCAGCTATCGATGAGTACGTAAACCAGCTCGTTCTGGTCGGATTCGTAAGCTTGAACCAGCTCGACAGCAAGGTCGTTCTTGCTCTTGAAGGTGAGCTTGTGCGTCGCGCAGTACTCCTCCCGAAAATAGGGACGGAAATCCCAGGCAAAGGAGCAGCCACTACTTACGAGGTGCGCGGTGACGACGCAATGGGACCAAACGCTTTTTCCCTCGTTATGCGAGTAGTGAAAATCGAGACCTTCGATATGTTTGGTCGAGGTGTCCTTCTTGCAGCTCGTATCGTCGACGATGAAGAAGGTGATTGCGCGGCGATCCCCTTGCCTGGTGCGCTCTCGCTGGATTTTCTCCATGAGAAACTTCATGTGACGCCGCTGCAGCCGATTCGCATTCCAGGGCGAGTTCTTCAGGAATTTCGTCATACAGCTGAGGTCGCGGTACTCGCCTGTTGACCTGCGGAGCTGCGATATGTTTTTACGTCCCTCGCACACAATGATGCCATGCACGAGATGGAGAAGGTGATTGAATTGGGGACCTGACAACTCCAAGCGTAGGGCTAAAAGAAACTTGACGATCGCCGTATAGAAGGTTACCATATTCCTAAGACATCTCCTATCTGGGAATTTGTGGGTGTGGTAACCAACAACTTCTCCAAATATGGCAGATGTCCTCTTCGTTTTCGGCCTTTCGACAAAGGTTCTTATATGTTTACAAATGATTACTTTGTTTTACAGCAAGGTTTTTGCAAGAGTCAAGTAAAATAGCCATTTTGTTCACAAATAAGAGCCGTATGGTCCGCATACTCGCCGCTGTTAGAGTCCCTACCCTGACAGCATTGACCCCTTCCTCTCCTCCCCGCGCGCCAACTGAACGCTTACACCAGAGAACCGGACCGGTGAACTTCCGATCATGACACCTCTTCCCTTCCCTATTAAAGAAAAAAGCCCTTGAGGTTACCCCCCAAAGACTTTCCAGTCCGTACTTTATTCCCAATGAAGCTAGACTGCAATACCACGCGCGTATTTCTGGTTGAATTTGCTGTTGAATTCTTCCTCTGTCTTGACCAAGTAGAGGATCCCTTCAATCAATCCGATGATCCCAGGAATGCCCGTCCAGCAAAACAAAATGTACAAGATGCCCATCCCCGGTTTGCCCAAGTAAAACTTATGTACCCCTAACCCTCCTAGCAAGATGCCCAACACGCCTGCAGTCACTTTCGACTTCACACACATTCTCCTCTATGCCTTTTCTCTATGAATTGGGAATAAATTCATATGAAATGATTGTATAAAATGGAGATACATTTTGTATACAGTCGAAACTAGGGGTTTTATATCATTTTTCGTATTTTTGTGTAAAATCGTGGCTCTACAAGCTAGATGGGGAGTAACCTACAGCTCGATCAACTGAAGCTCCGGAATCGCCTCTTGAGCAGCTTGACGAATATGCGGATGACAGGTGAAAAAGAGTACCTGATGCTGGCGGGAAATGTCCTTCACGAGCTGGAAACACGCCCGCAGCCGAAGAGGATCAAAATTAACGAACACATCGTCCATGATAAAAGGCAAGGCGGCGGTCTGTCCGTGCTCGGCGGCGAAAGCGAAGCGCATCGCCAAGTACAGCTGCTCGGCCGTGCCTCGGCTTAAGGCGGACGAGTCGAGTGTTCGTCCGTCCCGATCGGTGACGAGCAGCTTTTTCTCCCCTAACGGCGCGGATACGCGAGTGTAAGCGCCATCCGTCATTTGGCCGAAGTATTGTGAGGCTGCTTGCAGGACGCCGGGCTGGCGATCTTGCTCGTACTTGGCCCGGGCCGTGCGGAACAGCGAGGAGGCGAGCGTCACGGTCGCCCAGCGGCGCGCTTGGCGCTGCACAACGGCTGCCGCCGATTGCGCGCGCTGCATCCGGTCGGCGTGATCCTCGCCGGATTCGAGCGCCTCCATCTCGTGCAGGAGCCGACCGCGGCGATCGCGCAGCTCATTCAGCTCAAGGGCGGTTGCTTGGAGCCGGTTCTCGGCATCCCGTCGCTCATCCTCGAGCACGGATGCCGGGCAAGCTTGGAGCGAGTGTTGCGCCTCTTGCACACGATCGCGGCCGAAAATGGTCGTGAGCAGCAGCTTCGCTTCCTTTTGCTCGATCAGCGCTGCTTGGCGCTCCTCATGCTCGCGTACGTTTAGCCAAAATTGCTCCAGCGACTCGGCATACGACGACCGCCACAGCTGATCGATTTGCTCGCGGCCGCGTGCACAATCGCCTTCCGAAGCTTCTATATCGACTTGAACGGACGCCAGCTCGCGCTCCGTCTGCTCTCGCCGCTGCTCGAGGAGCCGTTGTTCCTCGGAGGCGGCTTTCAGTTGTTTGAGAGAGAGCAGCATGTCGGTATCGGGCTTGTAAGACGGGTGGCGGTTCAGGCAAGCTCGCGCTTCCTGCTCGTAGTCATGCAAATCCTGGGTGATCGCTGCGATTTCCTGGCTAATAAACGTTAGATCTTTGAGGAGCTCGCGCGTTTGGGCGATTTCGCGAAGCAGCTCGGACGCACCGCCCGGAGTAAGCGCCCGGGGAAGGCTCTGCTCCTCGAGCCAGGCAGCCCAAGCTTGCGACCAGCCCTGCTCCAGCTGCGCCAGCTCGTTCATGCGGGACTGGACCGAGCCGAGCTGCTGCTTCAAGCTCTCCGCCTGCGCGGATGCGTTGTCGAGAGCACACTCTTGCAAGGCGAGCTCCTGCATCGCCGTGAGCTGCAGGTCGGCCTCCAGCTCGAGCTGCTCGAACCAGGCTTCGTCGATAGGAGCGGTGTGCGTCCCGACGGCGAGGCGGCTGGTTGCGGCGGAGCGAGGCGCGCTGGCCGCGGCGACCTCGAGCGCGGCGAAGGCGCCGGCCGGCGGCGCGTCGCGCAGAAGCGCGGCGAGGCGGCGGGCCAGCTTGCCGCTCCCGTCGGCAAGCT
>NZ_BIMA01000017.1 GCF_004000845.1 Paenibacillus koleovorans NBRC 103111 | reverse complement strand
GCGCAACTGGCCGTTTTACGCGCCAAGTAGACCAAAAATACCCTACATCGCTCGCAACTGGCCGTTTTACGCGCCAAGTAGACCAAAAAATACCCTACATCGCGCGCAACTGACCGTTTCACGTGCCAAGTAGACCAAAATCACCCTACATCGCGCGCAACTAACCGTTTCACCCGCCAAGTAGACCAAAAACACCCTACATCGCGCGCAACATCACGCCTAACTGGTCGCTTCACCTGTATCACCACCTAAGTAGTAAACAGGGAACACGTATGATCCAGGATGGTAAGAGGAATCGGGTGCGTTGGGGCGAAAAGTGGCATGCCGGCGTCTTGCTTAGCAGAAAAAGTTAGGGTTTGCGATAAATAACGTTATGACTTCACTTTGATTGCTTCACAAGGCTGGCAGGCAGGAGGTAACAGGAAAGCTGAATTTCAGTACATCTCTTATTATCAGGTTATCAGACAACCGGAAAAATGGGAAGTGATTTTTTAGCTTACGCCTTCCCCTGTGCCTTCTCCCGCGCCTTCTTCTCCATGTACTCGCGGATTTGCCGCTCCACGTAGAGGAGGTGGGCTTCCATCTCGGCCTGCGCTCTGGCGACGTCCCGGTCCCGGATCGCTTCGTAGATCGCCTTGTGCTCCTGCCAAAACCGGCGAGTCATCTGCTTGTCCCGGTACAGCTGCAGCCGGCGGGATTCGCGAATCGTCACTTCCACCTGCGCCGAGATCGTCTCCAGCAGCTTGACCATGATCGGGTTATGGGTGGCCGTCGACAATGCGAGGTGGAACCTCATGTCCTGCTTTTCCCCGACCGCTTCCGTCCCCAGCTCGCTGTCCATATCGGCCAGAATCCGCTCCAGTTCCTCGAGATCGGCTGTCGTCCGTTTGGCGGCGGCCATTCCCGCATTCGCCATCTCCAGCGCTTTGCGCGCCTCCAGCAGCTCGAACACAGCCTCGATGCTTGTGAACAAATGCTCGAATTGCGGCAGCTCCAGCTCCCGGTCATCCATCGCCCGCACGTAGCAGCCCTCGCCTTGGCGAATCTCGATCAGGCCCATCGCCTTCAGCATGCTGAGCGCTTCCCGCATCGTCGACCGTCCGACCTGGTAGCTCTCAGTCAGCTCACGCGTGGAAGGCAGCTTCTGCCCCGGCTGCAGGCGGCCGCTCACGATTTGCTGCTTGATCTGGTCGGCGATTTCTTCGTAAATTTTGCGCGGGGCGATTCTTGTGATCTCCATGTCGGCCTCCATCCCCTGTCGAGGGTAATGGTCTCATTGTATCATAGGCACTCAGGCTCCGCACACGGATTTCACCGCCCTCACCTCCCAAGCGCCCGCGCCAAACGCCGCCCAGCTGAATATCCTGGTACCAGCAACCTGAAAGGAGGTGGATTCCTTGGCTGTGAAAGGATTTGACTGCTCCACGCCGCTCACGTACGAGAAAGCGTTGGAGTTCCGCGCAGACGGGTTTGAATTCGTATGCCGTTACCTGGTTCCGACCGGGTTCAAACGGTTGACTCCCGAAGAAGCCACAGCGATCAGCGAAGCGGGGTTAAAAATCGTATCGGTGTTCGAAACGACGGCGGATCGCGCGCTCGGGGGACGTACCGCCGGATTGGCGGACGGCGCGCTGGCCGCGCAAGTAGCCGCTCGAGTCGGGCAGCCGGAAGGAAGCGCCATCTACTATGCGGTGGACTTCGATGCGACGCCTTCGCAGATGTGGACCGTCATCGAATATCTCAAAGCTTGTGCGGAAGCGTCTCCTGCTTTTATGGCGGGCGTATACGGCTCGTACAAGGTGATGCAGGCGGTCGGACAGGCTGGGGCAAGCACGAAGTATTGGCAGACGTATGCGTGGAGTCAAGGGTTGGTAGCTGATTTCAACAACCTGTATCAGTATCAGAACGATATAGTTGTTCACGGGATCGCGATCGATCTCGATCAAGCCTACGGCGACGAAGGGTGGTGGACTACGAAGATGGCTTATCAACTATCGGCGGAAGACGCGAATAAGGTAATTGCGTTCCTCTCGGCGGCTTATGAAGCGACGACGGTGGCGGAAGCTCGTGATGAGTTCCACCGGCTGGCCAACGAGCTGCGCAAGGCGTCCGGGCAACTGGAACCTTAATAGGGTTTAATTTGCAGCTGCTTAATCCTCATGCCCTAAGGCCCGCTTTCCTGCGGGGAGCCAAGGGGCTTTTTGTCGTGCCGTTCGTTATTTCGAGTTGCGCCACAAATTACCAATTTTTCTTTTGCATAACAACTCCTCTTCCTAAAGAAAATAGCTATACCAAGTCGAAAGGAGGTGAACGACAATGGCAAACAACAACAACAACACTTACGCTGTACAAGGAGCTGGTAAAGCTCTTGACCAAATGAAGTATGAAGTTGCTAGCTCCCTGGGAGTAACTCTTGGCGGTGAAACTTCTTCCCGTCAAAACGGTTCGGTTGGTGGTCAAATCACCAAACAACTGGTACAAATCGCTGAGCAAACTCTGGCTGGCCGTCGTTAATTCGAAGACCGGTGTCAGAGACGGGTGCGAATGTTGCCCCAAACCATAATTAACATCTCCTTCAGTGCGTACAATATACATCAACAAAAAGGGGCCGGAAACGGCCTCTTTTTCCTGTCCCGTCCCGCCTTTTTCCCGATCCGCATGTACCTCGTCCGACCGACCTACATAAAATAAGGGAAAAGGAGCATCACCTTCTCTTCGAGGACCTATGCAAGGAATGGGGGCGGGCATATGCAGGACGGACAACTGTTTACTTGGGCGGCACTGCTCACGATCGGGGGCGCATCGCTGCTCACCTTCTACATCGTGCAGTACACCAAGGAGCTGGTGGATAAGCTCACTTCGCGCTGGATGAGCCTCCCGACGGACGTCTATGCCGTACTGGTGGCTTGGGCCGTGCTGCTGGCAGCTCAATTCGCTGGTGGGGCGCCGCTTGCGGACTGGCGGACCTACTTCCTGGCGTTCGCGAACGCTTTCCTCGTCGCAGCGGCGGCGAGCCAGATCCAGAACAAGTCGCTGAATCCGCCGGGCAGGGACAAGAACCGGAAGGAATGAAGGCCGGCTTGAGCGCTTGAATATAAAGTCAATTTCCAGCGATTTGTCAATGGGAATTAACGTGCGCCATATTGAATGGAAAGTCGATTCATCTTGCCCTATGATAACGTTAAGACTACATTCAGATTCTGAGGGTTAGGGAGAAGGGGCTCATGTCGGGAAGAACAACCACAGACGCAACTATGGAGACGCTTAGGCGGCAGCTGCATGAATTGGTGTTGGAGAAAAAGAGTTTGGTGGATCCGGAGGTCGTGAACCTAAGTCAGCTCTTGGACCGGGTCGTCCTGCATTACTACAAAAAATAAACGAGCGCGACGCCTCGGTTTCGAGGAGCCGCGCTTTTTTTTCGTAAGGAGCCGCCATCGGTTAGTCTCATTAATAATTCGGGCATTCCACACAGTAGTGCAGGTCCAGCAACAAATTGCCGGTACAGGCGGCACCGGGAGTAGAATCCGCCATCGCTTCAATCGTAATGGATTTCAAGTCCTCAAAGAAATACGTAACTGACCGGCCAGGGGCAATGATCACATTCGTGGCCAGAGTGCCGTCAACGAAGACCAAGGTCATCGAGGTAGTCGAGCTCGTATTCACAACCGTGAAAGATCCGTTTATGACCAGGCTTGTTGTATTCGTGAAATAAGGCAAGGGCCCGCTCGGCACCGGTTGGACAATGGGATTGCACTGCTGGATATGGACCAGTTGGTTCTCGGGCGTCGTTTTGCAGAAATTAAAAACCGCTGAGCCGGAAGTTCCGCACATATTCGCATTCACCAACCCTTCCGTCCGACTGCTACATCATATGAACCCATGTCCCACAAAGGGCTGGTCATTGTCCCAACTTTGGGGCCGGCCGGCAATTTGGTCGTTTGACTAGCAGCACAGGGCTTGGGTATCCATACAATAGGAAGGAGAAGCTTGGGGAAGGGGAGGGTGGAGGAGGGATGGCGACGCAGAAGCTGGAATGCAAAATTACGACACCGGAACGGAAAAAATGCCCTCCCAAGAAAAAGCGCGGGTCACGGAAGCTGATCTGCCTTTCGCGCTGCATGCCGATCAAGCAGCCCTGCGACACGACGGCGCGGTCTTACTTCAGCTACTTGTCCGACTCCATCCATTTCCCCTCGGGAGCCGTTACGATTCGGAACACTAGCAAAGCTTGCACGATGTTAATGACCTTGACGAATGCCGGCTGCAAGCATAAAACGATCGAGGTCGGTCCTCAGTCGTCCTTCACAGCCATTGTGGGGAATCTCATCTCCATTAAAATAGGATGCACGGGTGAGACGGGGACTGGGACGGGGACGGGAAGCGACTGTACCGGCTCGTTGGAACTGGATCTGCATTATGTTGTGGTTTATTGATCGGAAAACAGCGCGGCGCCCCATTGTCGGGTAGCCGCGCTGTTATTTTAGAATTACAGGAGATTCAGTTGCCAAGATATGCCGAATCGGTCCGCCGCCCAGCCGAACTTGCGGCTGAACCCGTAATTGTTTAGCGGCATGAGCACCTTGCCGTCCTTGGATAGCTGTTCGTACAGGTGGTTGATTTCATCCTCGGTATCGCACACGACATACAAGGAGAACGAAGGAGTAAACGTAAATCCGTGCTTCACATTGCTGTCGATGCACATGACTTCCTGTCCCTTCAGCGTGAACGTCGCTTGAAAGACGCTGCCTTCCGCTCCCGGTTGGTTGGGGCCGTAAAGCTTCATAGACGTTATCTCCGAATCCTCAATTAATGAAGTGTAGAAATTCATAGCCTCTTCCGCTTGCCCTTGAAACATTAAGAACGGGATCACCTTTTGCATTTCGATATCAGCTCCTTAGTGGATAATTGTTTAACCATATGGTTAAATATACTACAGGCTCTTCCGTTAGTCAACCGTTGGGGTGTGATGAGAAGATACTCGAGAATGAAAAACAGCGCGACGCCCCGTTGTCGGGTAGCCGCGCTGTTATTGGGGTCTTGCTATGCTGATGAGAGGAGTCGAACCTCCGACCTACGCATTACGAGTGCGTTGAAGGAGGTTTTTTAAGGTTCCTAAGGTTTCCGAAAGTCCCGTAAGATCAAGGGTTTTCGGTTTTTTGTTACCTTAAGTTTCCCTAAGTTTCCGTTACGGCGTTAGAAGTTTTGTTAGAAGTCTTTCCCCAAGAATCGAATCCCCGATGTTCTTCAAAACAGCCTCTTGTAAGTTCGGCAGGACGTGTGAATAGGTGTCCAATGTTACATTGATACTTGAATGGCCGAGTCGTTCTTGGACGATTTTTGGGTGTACGCCGCGCTTCAGAAGGATCGTTGCGTGGGTGTGACGGAGATCATGGAAACGAACCTTAGGTACCGCGTGATGCTCGTGGATGATTTTGAGGATTTTATAATAATTGCGCATTAAGTTGCGGGGATTTACCGGGGTGCCGAAACCACTCTGGGCAACAAGGCCATGATCCTGATACAGCTTTCGATTCCTCATGTGATGTTCATTCTGATTAGCCTTATGTTGTTTTAGAAATTCTACTGTTTCAGGGAACAAAGCAATCGAACGCACACTCTTTTCCGTCTTGGTGTCACTCATTTCATGACCCGACTCGCCCTTCGTGTATGCCTGACGAACTGAAATCCTTCCGGCTTGGAGGTCGACATCTTTCCAACGCAACCCTAGGATCTCACTTTGCCGCATCCCAGTCGAGGCTGCTAATTCGAAGATGATGAAGTATTGGTCCTTAATGGCTTCATCCAGAAAAAGCTTCAACTGTTCTTCGTCCCATACTTCGAACTTCTCGGCCTTCCCCTGAGGGAGTTTCACCACGGCAGCCATGTTATATGGAATCTTCCGCCATTCAACGGCTCTATTCAGTGCATCCATAACCAGAACATGAAGCTTCCGAATTGATGCCGCGGCGATGCCTTTTTTCTTGAACAAGATTTCGTGGTACAGATCTCGGAGATGCTTCGGTTCCAGCTTCATCAGCTTTATGTGGCCTAAGTGGGGAATTAAGTGCATGTTCACCAGCCAGGCGTATGATTTCCACGTCCCCGGCCGGACCTCGCTCTTTTTCTCTTGCAGCCAAGTGGCCATTAGAGATCCGAATGTGTCGTCAGTAGGCTCCACGAAAGTTCCGTGATTAATCGAGCTGAGGATATCGGGGAGGACTTTCTCCGCATCCTTTTTCCGGTCATATCCCCCTGGCATCCACTTCAAGATCCGTTTCTTCGATACTTCGTCTTTCCCCATATTGATGACGATATAGTACCGATTGCCTTTCTTCGCAATATGACCTTTCATGACAGTTCACTCCATTCATAGTAAGGTGCAAGATTCATTTGGAGCACTTCTTCTATGTCGCACATCCGGATCATAAAGTTAACCGGCATCTCATTCGTTGCATCCCAAATGTTGTTACGATCCTTTAATCGGGTTAAATGAACTCCGAAGGTATTGGGTTTATCGAAGTTAACAGTTAAATCCTCAAGCAGGACAGTATACCCAAATGTGTCGTGGTACTCTTCGCTCATATGACGCTGAAAAGGTGCATTGATTGGTATGTAGAATGATTGCTTGTCCCATTTGACCTCATGAATCCTAAAACTGATAACCATTGTGAATGGCTTGATCCGGTCATCCTGAAAATCATAATAGACTTTTACTTTAGCCAAGATTGTTAACTCCTTTCGCGGAAACCTGTCTATGTAATTGGGCAAGTATGCGCCTGGTTTCAGGGCTATAGTCATACTCGATCGGGACGGGCTTCGCATTCAAGTCTTGGTCAAACTTAAATTGCTGAATTCGACGCTCGATCTGTTTTATTCGTTTTTCTACAAACGGAATCGGAAGCTTAAATTCTTCTGAAAGCACCTTTGTATATGTGGTTCGGTTCTCAATGTATTTGAATTCTTCAAGAAGGAAGGCTGGCATAGCAGCGTATAACTGAAAATGTGATGCTTGTCTCTCTTGGAGCTGGTTGAAACTTTCAGGAAGAGTGTTTTGATCACCGACATGAAGGAGGTGATGCCCGAGTTCATGAAAAAAGTTCAATCGCAATGTTGTTTCGTTAGCGTATGCATTCAGGTAGATGAGAGCAAAGTCATCATCATAATAAATCCTTGTTTCGTCTTTCGTCATTCGGATAGTGGCATTAAAGATATTGGCAATCTTCTCGAGATCGTCCATGTCAGAGGCGTAGTGTACCCCGTTGGCTTGGTATTCCTTTGTAATTCTCTTTTCGTAATCGAACGGATGATAATATTTCAAATCCATGTGAACAACTCCTTGGGATGGGAATGTATGTTCGGTTTTTATTTGAAAAGAAAAGCCCAAATAAGAGAGGGCTTTAATCTTTGTTCTTCAATTGTTTGTTCAGTTGCTCTTGCCCTTTTCCTTCTGAAATTCCTCTTTAAGGCGCTTAAATAACTCAATATCCTCTTTAAGCCTTCGAGCAACTTCAGGCGTGAGCTCGTGCTTCACACCGCCCAGATAGGCGACGTTGATGTTAGGGTCGATCTCAACTTCAGTTTTTTTTGATCCTTGAAGTTGATCTTCCTTTTCATTTTCGAGATACCCTGCAGCCGTCATCAAGTCTTCACGGGACACGTTATTATAGGCACGATCGGCTAACTTTCCAATAATAATAGCGCTTGGGGGACTATCTATTAAACAGCGCATTAGTCTTGAAATGTACCCAGGGTCAACTTCTGCGTCTGCGCCAAATTTATTTATTGAACGCTTTCCCTTAGCTTGTTCGAGAAATTTCGCGAAGGCCACCTTATCAAAATTCACGTTTATCCACCCCAAGTATTATCTTACATTAGCCATTGTCCACAGGCAATGCGTTGAAAGAAAATTTCATTGCACACAGACAATATTTTTAATTGACTATTGTCTGTGGACATGATATATTTTCATTGTCAGCAGACAATGGAAGGTGGTGAGTTTCAATTGAAGGTTAATACTAATCAGCTCGTCAACTTAGCCAGTTCTGAAGGATGGAGCATCCCGCAGCTCGCTGTTAATCTAGGAGTGGATTACTCTTATCTGCATCGTGTGTTGAAAGGTAAGAAGAACGGGGGTGGTAAGTTGTTTAATGGCATCTATCGCTTGTGTAAGGACAAGGGATTAGATGTAGAGGGATATATTTTTTTAGATAAGTCGTTGTTTGTAAACAATGAAAGTGGTCTGCGGCGTAACCAACTCGGGGTAACGCAGCAACAACTTGCAAAAGGTATTCAAGCCCAGTGATCCATTTTCAAAGAACAGGAGGTGCGGAAATTGCTAACGGCCGAATCGACTCCAACAAGTGAAGTTCTTACCGTTCCCGAAATGGCCAAACGTCTTAGCATCGGTAAACGATCAGCTTATGAAATGATCGAAACGCCTGGATTCCCTCATTACAAGCTGGGAGAGAGGCAGACTCGCGTAATTTGGAGCGAGGTCATTGATTGGATGAGGAGAGGAGAAAAACCCAATGATGAATCAATTGAAGGCCGAGCTGACAAGGCTGGCCGCTCAGATCAAGCCGCTCGAGAAGAAGATCGACGAACTCGAAGATGATTGGCAGAAACACATCGATAAGAAAAACCCAAACGATCAGTTCGAGCTTAATACGGTTCTACATGCAGGCCGGCTATTATATGAAATCCGAAAATCGATTGAAAACATGAACGCGAAGGTCGTTGCAGAAGGAACACTGTTCCGAAATGCTGCAGGCCGCTTTGAAATGAAGGGTGGCAACTATTACACATCTGGTTCGCCAATCGAGTTTCTTCTGGTAGACGAGGATGGCGAGGGCGCTTGGATTGCATCGCGGGTTGAGCATAGCCAGGATTACTACATCGTTTCAAATCCAAGGGTGAAAATGGATGGCTTGCGAGTGAGGGTACGGGAAAGGAAATTTGATTGGTAAGAGGGCAAGCCCTCTGACAATGGACAAGTAGTGGAGGTGATCACCTTGAACGAACAGCGAGTACGCGAGGGAGGTGAACGATTTGACCAAAGACCAGATACAGATTCTCGTAGCTCAGTTAGCGGGTCTTAATCAACATGAATGGTTGAGAATCAAGCAGCAAGTAGATATGATCTATAGTTCCAAAGTCGCCAAGATTGAGCTTGACGACTTGGTTGTACTACAGAGGAACCTTGAAGTGGAATTTAAACTTCGACGATTTGGAGATACATCTGACGGCGACGTGAGGCTGGATAGATTGGTCGAGAAGGCAAAGAAATACAGCGCAGAGTTAGATGCAAGAGAGGCTAATCTTGAATCTCCTTCAAGACAAGACTAACTGCTTCAATGGTCATGCTACCGATCAGAACAGCAAGTAATTCTTCGTTATTTATATTCTGTCGACGCATCAATTCTCGATGTTTCAGTAGTGTACGTTCCATCATTGTTTCCTGTAATCGAGTAATTTGATCTTCTGTCAAAAGCTTCACAAACACTCCTCCTTCCTGATCGAAACTGGTGAGTCTGGACAACTACCATTATTCGACAGTAAGCGAGGCAACTCCTTGGGAACAGATCAGCGTAGGAGGTGAAAATTGGAAATGAGTATCCACCTGTCAGATGTGAAGGAAATCCGGGATACAAAAAGCATAGCGGAAGTCAATGGCTTGTTGGAGCAAGGCTGGGTTTTGTACAGCATGAACTTGGAAAAAGGCACCTTCTTGTTAATGCGGTGTTAAGGGAGGGGCCCGCCGCCGGGGATGGTGACAGCGGGCATACAGCGAGGCAAGCAGGAGCAGCAAGCGGGGCGGTATTGCGAGGCATCAGGGCCTTACCTACATAGTACAGCAGCAACCGGCACCCTTACTATTCCGATTTGGAATAACGGGGGGAGGTGAACAAAGGAACGTGAAGTTTGGGGCCATCATGCAAGCATGCCGTGAGAGAGCGGGGCTGAGTCAGGAGCAGCTAGCGGACAAGCTCCATCGAACACAGGCTTGCATATCGAAATATGAGAATGACCATAAAATCCCGGATGTGCCGACGCTGGTTAAATGGGCGGAAGCGACCGGGGCACGGGAAGTAGTTGTCGCGTTCATCTACGGTATGGACGGGCTAACGATGATTCAATCCTTATTACGAATAGCGGGGGTATGAGTATGAGCGAGAAGCAATTGATTGAGCAAGCCCGACAAGCGGCCAAGAACGCTAAGCATAACTTGAAGTGGATCCGGGATCATCCGGAGCGGATCATGCCAGGCAAGAAGGTTGCCATGGTACAGCACTTGGAAATTCTGATTAGCTTTTCTAAAGAAGAACGCAAAAACGCCCGGCGTGCAGGCCGGACGCGGTTGAGAAAACGGCTAAGTGATCTCGTTGTGGCTATTTTAACACAAACGGGCGTTCCCGTGAAGGAGGCAAAACGCAATGCTTAAATCGACAGGTGTTGTCCGTAGAGTGGACGAGCTGGGACGGATCGTACTCCCGATGGAGCTTCGCCGGACGCTTGGGATTGAAGAGAAGGACCAAATGGAAATTTACGTTGACGGGGACCGTATCATGCTCCGCAAATACAAACCCGGCTGTGTGTTTTGCGGTGGTGCTGATATTAAAATCGCCGGCATGGAGGGTGGGAAGCTGATCTGCCGGTCATGCACAACCAAAATCATCAACGCGAATATTCAGGTCGATCTGCAACCCGGCAGCGGTCCCATCCCCGTGAAATAGTTTGGCCGATATCTGGTGAGGGCGTGAGGTATCACGCCTTCGGAGATGCCGATCAAGCTTGTTGGACAAGGAGGCCAACAAAAAAAGACCCGCGCCAACGGGTCCCGGCATTGCAAATACATTCAACGCCATCTTAGCACGTATGTGGCGAATCCGGCAAGAAGAAAGGAGCGGACGATGGCAACGGAAATTACGTTGAACGCAACGGAAGGTCGGCATTTTACGGCCAAAGTCGAGAAGCAATACTACGGTTCTCCTTCATTAGTGATTGAATGCAGTGTAGTCAATCTCACGCTTCACGCAGACGATGAGCAACTGGCCGAGATCGGTGAAGCGATTCGGGAGCATCTGGAGCGCGTGGGTTACCACGAAACGCCAGACCAGCAACAGATCTTGAATTCTGAGTTGGAGGAGGAATCACATGCGCAAGCTGATTAGCCTGCAGCGGTTGACGCTCAGGAATTTCAAGGGGATTCGGGATTTTACGCTGTCCGTCGACGGGGCCAACGCATCCGTTTTCGGAGACAATGCCGTCGGCAAGACGACTCTGTTCGATGCATTCACCTGGCTTCTGTTCGGCAAGGATAGCGCCAACAGCGCGAAATTCGAAATCAAAACACTGAACGCAACGGGTCAGCCGATCCATAACCTCGAGCATGAGGTCGAGGGCGTGCTAATGGTCGACGGCCGCCGGCGGACGCTGCTCCGCTCTTACAAGGAGAAATGGACCCGTAAGCGCGGATCGGCAACGAGCGAGTTCACCGGCCATACGACGGATTACTTTATTGATGGGGTACCAGCGAGCGAGAAGGAATATGAGGATTTTGTAGATCAGCTTGTTCCTGAAGAACTGTTCAAGCTATTGACCAACCCCGACTTTTTCAATGAGAGGCTCAAATGGCAGGATCGTCGCAAGATTCTGCTCGATGTTTGTGGAGACGTGACGGATAGCGATGTCATCGCCTCTAGCTCAGCACTTTCTGCGCTGCCGGCTATTCTGGGCGACTTGACGATCGACAAACATCGTAAGGCAATCGCTGCACGACAGGAGAAGATCAATGAGGAATTGCAAAAGATCCCGATTCGTATTGATGAGGCTACCCGATCCAAGCCTGTTTTAAGCGAAGTGTCGGAAGAGGAGCTGAACCGCCGGGCGGATGACATCCAGCTGCTTATCCAGGACAAGCAGGCAGAGATTGTTCGCCTGCAGTCGGGCGGCCAGATTGCTGAGCTGGAGAAGCGGCAAAGAGAGTTGGAAGGCGAATTGCAGTCACTTAAGAATGAACTGGAAGCCGGCACGTTGTACAAGATTGGCGAAAAGCGGCGAGAGCTTGATGGTTTGCGAAGAAACGTTGAAGATTCTTCGTTCTCCATTCAATCCTTTGAGCGAAGAATCGAGGCGGCCGCACGTGAAAGCGAATCGTATACTTCAATTGCAAATCGAACAAGAGAAGAATTCTATTCTGTTCAAAATGAACAGTTTACCGATTCGTGCGGAGATTCTAACTGCCCTTCATGTGGACAAGCTCTACCTTCCGAACAAATTGAATCAGCTAAATCCAAGGCCGTCGCTGAATTCAATCGCAGGAAATCTGAACGATTGGAAGCGATCCGAACTCGAGGTAAAGAGGCCGTTTCTAAGGCAGAGAAGTATCAGCAGGAGAAGGATGAGGCTACGCGATCAGCAGACTTGCAACGGCAGCGGCGGGCAGAGTATCAATTGAAGGTCGATGAGATTGAAGACATATTACGGGTCTTGCAGAGCAGTGTAGTCGATGTATCGGCCGACCTAAGGTATATCGCCAAGAAGCAGGCTATCGAGGCGGTTAAGGCAGAGATTGTCGGTCTCCGGTCTGCAGCGCATGAAGCCGTCGATAAAGCGCGGGCTGAACTGGCTCGATATAGGACGGAATCCGAGGGGCTGGATCGTCAAAAGGCCAGCTTTGCTCAGGTCCGACAGATCGATGCCCGGATTGCCGAACTTACAGCACGAGAGAAGGAACTGACGAAAGAGTACGAACGGCTCGAGCAGGAACTGTTCCTCACCGAGGAGTTCACCCGCACGAAGGTCGCCATGCTCGAGGATCGCATCAACAGCAAATTCCGCATGGCCCGATTCAAACTCTTTCGCGAGCAAATCAACGGGGGCCTGGAGGAGTGCTGCGAGACTACTTTCAACGGGGTTCCCTACGGCGCTGGTTTGAATAATGCGGCGCGGATTAATGTCGGGCTCGACATCATCAACACGCTGGCGGAGCACTACGAGGTTACGGCGCCGATCTTTATCGACAACCGAGAATCAGTTACCAACTTGATCGAAACGGAAAGTCAGATTATTAGCCTTGTTGTAAGTCAAATCGATAAGACACTTCGAGTCGAGACTGAGGCGAAGAAATATGCCAGTGTGTCATAAACCAAATGAAATTGTTGTTGAGTGCAATATTGCAAGAATGACCCTTACCCGGCGGGATGGGACGGAAATCGAGACAATCTTTGACGCAGAAGATGTTAATAAAGTGCGGTCTCATCCATACCGATGGGGAGTTCAGTACGAAAAAAGGATTGACAATTACTACGTGATATCAGTTCTAAAGGAAGGGAATCGATATAAACCAATTCGGTTACACAGGTTTTTGACGGACTGTCCAACTGGATTTGTCCCTGATCACAGAAACCATAGGACCCTCGACAACCGAAAGTCTAACCTTCGGATAGTCCCGCAGGGTGTGAACTTACAGAACAAGAGTGGTGCCTATAAATCCTCAAAATCAGGTGTTAGAGGCGTGTATTGGCACCAAGCAACGAGTAAATGGTGTGCTGATGTTTGCTTGGGTGGTAAGCGGTTCTATAAATTGTTTGAAGATTTTGATGAAGCTTGTGGTCATGTGAGGGAAGCGCGTGAAAATATTTTTAATGATGCGGGGAGGAAATTCAATTGAGTAATTTTTCAACCGGACTGGTCAAGGTAACGGAAACATACGCTCCGATGATCGAGCGTCAGTTAAGCGGTAATGGGGTCCATCTGGACCCCTACGGGAAGCAGTGCGTTGTGAACGCAATTTCTGCGATCAACACGGTTCTTGAATCCAAGGCGATTACCTGGAACGACGATAAGCTCGATCGTAACAACATTACCCAGATTCTCATGAACATCGCGGCACTAAAGCTTAACGCTGCGGCTAGCCCGCGGGAAGTGTTCTTCCAGATTCGAAACGTGAATGTTAAGGCAAAGCCGAGTGATCCGGACAACTGGCGGAAGCAGATCGAGATGGGGATCGAGGGGGATGGGAATGATGCAATCCTTGCACGTTTCGGACGGAATGTGCAGCAAGTCCGACCTTACTGGGTTGTGCGAGAAGGAGACAAATTCGAGTATCCAATCTTCAACGGGCTTCAAATGACGCCTCCGACTTGGCAGCCGACGGGGAAGGGGGATGTGGTGAGAGTCGTTTATCCGATCATCATGAACGATAACAGTATCCAGTTCTTCATCGGAGAACGTGACGACGTTGCCAAGAACCTGGTCGCTCATATCAATAATAACCTCATGAACGAAACATTTGGCATCCTTCCGTATGGAAAGAACCGGCACGACGCAAGCCCGGAGCAGAAGAAACAAATTGCGGCGAAGAAAGCCGAAGTCTTGAATCTAGCAAAAGAAGCCGGCTTGGGTGCTTTGGACGATCCCGAACTACAGGGTTACATCAGCCCGGCTTGGTCGGAGTTCCAGAGCCGCGAGCAGATGCTGATCAGGAAAATTCGGAACAACATCGTCAAGAAGATCCCTAAAGACTTCGGCAGCGCATTTGTCGAACTCCTGCATAACAACACTGTTGACGAGTCGTATACCACGGTCCAGCGGGAGATCGCGGAGAACGCCAACAGCGAACCGATCGACGTTAAACCAGAGGTACCTGTAACGGAACAAGCTCCTCCACCGCCGCCTAATCCGCAGGCACCACCGTCACCGCCTATAACGCCTGATCCCATGGAGATGCCACTACAGCAAGGCGACATGTTCGACCAGCCTGTAACAGCTGGTCAAGAAAGGCCAGGGTTTTAATGATTGACATTCTACCGCTCGCCTCTAGCTCGGCAGGGAACGCTTACCGTGTTTCCGACGGGCATACCACCCTGCTGCTGGAGGCGGGGATCCGCTTCTCGGACATTCGCAAGGCGCTTGGTTTTCAGGTTTCCAGTATCGAAGGATGCCTCATCACGCATGAGCATGGCGATCACGGTAAAGCAGCAAAAGAGCTTATGCGGGCCGGTGTCGACATCTATGCATCAGAAGGGACGCTGGATGCACTTAAACTCTCCGGGCATCGCGCTAAGCGAATACGTTCGAAGACGCAGTTCAGAATTGGTACGTGGACGATTATGCCGTTCGACACGGAGCACGATGTTGCCGAGCCGCTGGGGTTCCTCTTAGCGAACGAAGTCGGAGAGAAACTCGTTTTCCTGACCGACACCTTCTATTGTCGCTATACCTTTTCAGGCCTCACGCATGTCATGGTCGAATGCAATTTCTCCGAGCGGATCCTTCATGAAAATATCGTCGCCGGCCGGGTACCTGCTGTCATGAGAAGCCGATTAGTTCGCTCGCACTTCTCGCTCGAGAACGTAAAGGTCTTCCTAGGGGCAAACGATCTGTCTCAGGTGCAGGAGATTTGGTTACTGCACCTTTCAGATACGAACAGCGACGAAGCACTGTTCAAACGCGAAATTCAATCTATTACAGGGTGTCCGGTTTATGTGGCCGGCAAGTAGGAGGCATCTTATTGAAACCAATTCATAGCAAACCCGATTCCCGCGGGAAGATGTTCGTCGCATGTTCGGAATGTAATCGTGGAGGCAATGGTGATCAAAGTTGTAGCAGTGGCTGGCAGATCAAACGAGGTGGCCCTGAGAAGGGCGCATGCTTTTCCGGTAAGCTTTTGTCCAAATTCGACGAGGTGGTGAGCTAGGATGAAGAACGGAAAAGTCCCAACCAAACGGCAGAAAATCGCAATCCAAGCAGCGGGACTGTCTTCTGGGGAATGGCTTGTAACCAAGAATCTAGCTGGCAAGCTTTATATCCAGCATCGGGACACGAAAGCAGAGAAGGTAATACCAGCATGACGATCACCATCGGAAACATGATAAAGCCGTCCTGAGGAGGTGATCGCCGATGGAGTCCGCCGTCAACCCCCAGCCCGATGATCCTCACCTTCGCATATCGCATCAAGTACATAGGGAAATGATTCGGAGAAAATTTACACAACGCCAGCGCAATATTATTGATTTCATTCTCACGTTGAGTTGGGGTTGCGGGAAGCCGTCGGCGGTCATACCGCGCCTCAAAGACTTCAAGCTTTGCGGGGTCGGCCCTAATCATATCCGGAAAGAGCTGCAGGCGCTCTTTGTCGCGAATGTGGTGTTCTGGGAGGGGGCAACTAACCACTTCCAAGTGAACAAGCACTACGACAAGTGGGATGTACCGGTCAATGAGCACTTCAATCCAAAGGAGCTCAACGATCTCATCCGCATCAACTTGGAACACAGACCAGGCGCTCCCAATCTGGCAAAGAAACTTCCCGAATCGGGAACAAAGTTCCCGGATGAGGAAGAAAGTTCCCACATTGGGAAGTTGGACGAGTCTAAAGAACAGGGAGAACTTCCCGATTTGGGAAGTGAGAACTTCCCGATTCGGGAAGCTGATGAGACCGAAATCCCTTGTGGCTCTAAGGCGGACGAGCTGCCGAAAGAAAGGGTTAAAGAAATTAATGTTGTTGAAGAAGAAGTCGTAGATGATGAGTCTTCGCGCTATCAAAAAATTCTGACACATTTTGTGGCAAAGCGCGGACAAGGTTTGGACGTTAACGACGAGGACTACCGGACGATTCTCCAGGTGATCCGCGACGGGATACCGGTTGACTTTGTATTGGGTAGCATTGACCGAGCCTTCGAGGAGTATGTTCCCAAACACCGCATGGACAAGATCAACACCTTCAAGTTCATCGCTCCGCGCTGCTATGACGAATGGGTGAAGTACCAGCGACGGCTTGCTATATCGGAGAATGTTCAACCGGAGCCCATCCCTATCGGTGCGGAGCCGAGTCAGCCAGCACAGGCTCGATCCGAGATTCAAGCGGGGAGAAGCCAAGCGGCCGCCGGAGGGTATTCCTATCGAAACAGGGCATCACCAGGTAAGCCCAAGCTTGCGATTGTCACTGATTTGCCTTCGGCGCCTCAATACACACCGGAGCAACTAGAGGAATTCAGAGCCCGAGCTCGTAAACTCGACCAAAAACTCGGCCAAAGAGGGGGAGGGGAAGACGATGAAGACTCCGACCGATTTTGATTTCTTACTGGACGACCCAAGTCCAGACCTGACCGGCGACACGCATCTTTGGTTGCATCTGATCCGGGACACGGCGAAGCTGCCGGACCGGGAGAAGGCCCGTAAGCTCTCCCTGCTGTTCTGGTATCTCCGGGCATTCGGTACCACAATCCGTAAGGATCATCATGGCACTCGGTTCTCACCAGTGATGGCTCCGTTTGGTTCGTGGGATTCCGCTGAAGAGTTTGAGCAGATCAAGCGAGAACATCTCTCGCCTTATAAGGACGAGATTGTCGCTCTGCTAGTGGGTCTATGAAACGGCGACAAACCCTTTATATTGCCTGCGAGGACATGGACTTCGTTTGGTCAGAGCGGGAAGTCCTGAGGTTCGATAAGCTTTGGAACGATGGAATGGGCCTGATGGAAATTGCAAAGAAGCTTAGACGAGATCCGGATGAAATTGTTGTGCTTGTATTGGATAGGGCGAGACAAGGTTTTATTAAGCGGCGGCCGAGCGGTATCGAGGCCGCAAGGAGGGGCGCCCATGGCGCGCATCGATCCTTATTTTCAAATCCGGAGCAGCGTGGTTTGTTATGGTCGCGACGGTAGTGTCATCGGGGAAGTATTCACGCTACCGCCGAGCCAAACAAGGAAGGGTGAGTATCGTGCGCATGTCGATCGAGGAGTACAGGGCACTGACCGGCGGAAAGGCGGCCGGCAAGCCCAGCAAGATGCGAAACGTCATCACCACGGTCGACGGCATCAAGTTTAGCAGCCGAGCCGAGGCTAACCGGTACTGCGAGCTTAAGCTCATGATGGATAGAGGCATCGTCAAAGTATTCGTTCGTCAGCCGCGGTTCCTGCTGCAGGAGGGTTACGAGAAAGACGGTGAGTGGTTCGGCAAGATCGAGTACGTCGCCGATTTTATGGTCTGTTACATCAACGGCCAGATCGATATCGAGGACGTGAAGGGGCGCCGGACCCGGGAGTACATCGACAAGCGGAAGCTGTTCGAGCGGAAGTACCCGCATTTGCGGATTGTGGAGGTTGCCGTTAAGTGAACATTCATGAAGCTATGGCGGCGACGGCCGCCGCGATCAGGTCGGTCCGGATCCCGCCAATCAACTACGAGACGGAGATTCATTCAGCCGTCCGGGACGCACTGATTTCGCATGGTATCCACTTCGACCACGAAGTGAAGCTGGCGCCGCGCAATCGGATCGATTTTTTAACGCACGATCAGATAGGAATCGAAGTTAAGAAGGGCAAGCCTTATTCGCAGGCAGTATTCAACCAGCTCGAGCGCTATGCGGTATTCTCGGAAGTCCAGGGGATTATTCTCGTGATACAGCGATACCAGGATGTTCCCGAAGAAGTCAACGGAAAACCTTGCATATCGATCGGGCTCAATAAACTATGGGGGATTTCTAGTCGATAGGAGGAGCCAGTTTGGGAGCAATTGAACAAGCCATACCGGATTACCTCATCCGGCCAACGGCTTCGGATTATTACTACGGCACGTTGGAGTACGAGGAAAAAACGGACTCCTGGGTTATCAAGGGCGACCCCGCGGTCTGCCAGATGGCAAAGCGGCTGTTTCCCGGGGCGGAAGGGCGCGGCGCGGGGATTGCGCGGTTTAAGTCCAACAAGCGGACGAATGGCGATTTGAACTGGCTTATGATGCGGTATCCGCTCGAGGTCAAAGCGGCTGAAAAGTGGGAATCGGACTACCAGACAGCGGTGAAACATGTCGTTAAGCGGAATCAATTGCGAGTGGCACCGAGCATGCTGGAACCTTCCTCACTGGTTTTCAACGGTCAACTAGGCGGATTTCAGAAGGAAGGTGTCGCGTTCTTGCATAATAACGCCCCGACGCTGCTCGCTGATGACATGGGACTAGGCAAGACGGTCGAGGCGCTAGCGTGGATTGCAACGGTCAACCGGTACCCGGGGCTTATCGTCGTGCCGACGAGCGTACGGATTCAATGGGCTTCGCAGATCAAGAAGTTCATCGTTCCTCAAACAATGTCGGGCCAGATCGAGATGTTCGGCGCGGATCCGAGCAAAATGGTCCATATCATCAAGGGGCTGAAGCCATACGATTTGCCGCCGGCACAATTCTACATCATCCATTACGGCCTGCTGCGCGGCTGGAAACAGTACCTTCCCTCGTTTGGCTTCGAGTTTGTGGTGTTCGACGAGATACAGGAGCTCCGGCACGACGGTACCGACAAGTACGCTGCAGCAGCGCTGCTCGGGCAGAGCACGGAAGAAGTAATTGGGCTGTCTGGCACGCCGATTTACAACTACGGGGACGAGATAAGAAATGTCATGAACATCCTCGACTATCAGTGCCTTGGCGACAAGGAGTCGTTTTCTCATGAATGGTGTGCCGGCGGGAAGGTCGTGCAGAAGCCACAGCTGCTCTATCAATATTTGAAGCGTGAAGGGCTTATGCTGCGAAGGACAAAAGAGGATGTGCTGAGCGAATTGCCAGCCAAACGGAGGGTTGTTCAGGAAATCGACTCCGATCACGGGGCATTCTCAGCGCAAATGAAGGAAGTGATCGATCTTATAGGCCAGCATGATCGGGCAGCGGATCACTTTGAGCGTGGCCGCCTGAAACGGAGGATCGGGGAAGAGGTCCGGCGGGCAACGGGCGTAGCGAAGGCACCATACGTCGCAGAGTTTGTGAAGATGCTTCTAGATGCCGGCGAAGCAGTCGTTCTTTATGGTTACCATCACGATGTCTATGAGGTTTGGCGAGAGCAGTTGAAGAAGTACAACCCGGTGTTCGTGACCGGTGCTGAGACCACTGCTCAGAAAGAAGCCTCGAAGGAAGCCTTTATCCAAGGGCAATCTAATCTGATCGTCATCTCACTTCGTGCGGCGGCCGGCATCGACGGCCTTCAGAAGAGGGCAAGCGTCTGCGTCAACGGGGAGCTGGACTGGTCCCCGGGGGTCCATAGCCAGTGTGAGGACCGGCTGCACCGGATCGGCCAGCAGGCGCAGGTCATCATTTACTACCTGGTCTGCAGCGATGGCAGTGACGAGCAGATGATGGAGGCGCTAGGGCTGAAAACATCGCAATTCGTGGGCATCATGGGCGGCGAGGCCGAGACAGAGGTCGAGAAGGAACTTTCACAGATCGAGGTCGGGAAGCATCTGGACAGAATCATGGAGCAGTATCGCTCCAAACAGCGGGAAGTAGTCTGATGAACTGGCAGATAGCGACCCGCGAACAACTAGTCACGATCGTTTTTCACGATGGTGCCTGCAGCTTGAGCGACAAGATCGCGGCGATGGAAGAATTGAAGAGGAGGAACCGGCAACGGTGCTACATGGGGATACAGTGCAAGATCAGAAGAAAGCAGGCATAAGCGGCAGAGTAGTGCTGCCGAGATTCCCGTTCGAGGAGCATCTTCTGCAACTGGAGGATGAGGAGATCATCTGGCTTCATGGTAAAGCATTTGTGATTTCGCCTGCAACGGAAGATGACATCGAGCGGATTGGGAAGGGATTCTTTTGTATGGATTGAGGGAGGGGATGTGCGATGGCTAGGAACAAGCTGGGGGATCTGCAGAACCACTTGTTTGAACAACTTGAGAGATTAAATGACGACTCTTTAACTGGAGAACAACTAGAATCTGAGCTAAGGCGAGCAAAGGCTGTTGCCTCGGTTGCATCTCAGATTATTGCAAATGGTCACTTAGTATTAAAGGCGGTGCAGCTTAAAGAAGATCATATGAACGCGGACATCCAAGTACCGAAAATGCTGGAAGCAGGCGACGATTAATGGCCGGACTTCATCCTGATGTTAAAGCTTTCATTCGTCAGAATTATCGAGGAACGCCTTTCCCGGAATTGGTCCGGCTTGTGCAACATCAATTTGGAGATACCCCCAGTTACAATCAGATTCGCGCTTTTGTGCACAATAACAAACTTTGGAACGGCCTCGACGGTAGAATCAAACCCGGGAACGTGCCTTTCAACAAAGGGAAGAAGTCCCCGGGTACGGGGCATAAGCCAACTCAGTTCAAAAAAGGGAATCGTCCTGCGAATTACATGCCGGTCGGTTCTGAACGGATTAATACTGACGGCTACATTGACGTGAAGATTGCAGATCCGAACAAGTGGGTGCAGGTCCATCTCCTGATTTGGGAAGCGGTCAACGGGCCGATACCTGCGGGGCACGTTGTGATCTTTGCCGATGCGAACAAACTCAATACGCATCCGGATAACCTAATTCTCGTATCACGGGGCCAACTCGCTAGATTGAATCAGAACCATCTGATCAAGGAAGATGCCGAGTTGACAAAGTCTGGTATCGTCGTGGCTGACCTGATTTCAAAAATTGCGGAGAGGAAAAAGAAAAGTACGGAAGGACATGGGAGGGGTAAGAGTGATCCTGCCAGTGGAAATAAAACAGTTTGTCAATGATGGCGCCACATTCTATGTTTCGCATTCCGGGGGGAAGGACAGCCAAGCGATGTATGCGCTGCTACGCCGGCATATTCCGTACAATCAGATCGTCGTTGTGCATGCGCACCTCGGCGAAGTCGAATGGCCCGGTGTTGTCCAGCATATTCAGTCTAATGTCGATCATCACGTCAACATCGTGCGAGCTGTGAAAAAGGACGGCAGCGAGAAGACATTACTCGGAATGGTCGAGGAACGTGGAATGTGGCCATCGTCGTCCTGCCGACAATGCACGAGCGACCTGAAGCGGAATCCCATCATGAAATTTATTCGGCACGACGTGCGAACCCGCCAGACTAATCCCCAAAAGATAGCGATCAACTGTATGGGTATTCGCGCAGAAGAGTCGGCTGCGCGGGCGAAGAAGCAACCGCTCCGATTCAACGAATCGGAGAGTTGCAATGTCAGAGACGTGTGGGACTGGATGCCGATATTTGACCTGACGACTACCGATGTATTTCAGGTCATAGCAGACGCTGGGCAAAAGCCGTTCTGGACATACGAGCGAAACGAGCGCTTGAGTTGCGTATTCTGCATCATGGGCAGCTTGAATGACCTTCGACATGGCGCCGAGCGAAACCCTGAGTTGTATCGGAAATACGTTGATTTGGAGAATCGGATCGGTCACACGATGTTCATGAAGGGTAAAGAGCCGGTTTATCTGGAGGAACATATCGGTATTCCAGCAGCCGAGCCGACATGGACAGGTTGAATATTTAGTTTCAAGAGAATTGAGGTGAATCCATGGCGGTACCGCGCATATTGCATTACCCAGGCAGCAAGTGGTCGATCGCAAAATGGATCATAGAGCACATGCCGGAGCATCGCGTGTATCAGGAACCATACTTCGGCAGTGGGGCCGTGTTATTCAATAAAGTGCCGTCCCCGGTTGAAACCATCAACGATATCAACGGGGAAGTCGTGAACCTGTTCAGAATCGTTCGGGAACGCCCTGATGAGTTGGCATACCGTATCCGCTGGACGCCATACGCGAGAGAGGAATACCAACTATCTCACGAACCGACAACGAATGAACTAGAGAGGGCAAGGCGCTTTATGGTTCGGTGCTGGCAGGCGATCCGGCCAAAGACGAATTCAATCTCGGGATGGCGCTGCCGATTCACGCAGCGAGACGCCTTCCATATCAAGCAATGGAATGCCCTACCTGAGCGAATGGAGATTGTGGCCGATCGACTGCGACATGTTCAAATTGAGAACGTTCGCGCCGAATTGCTGATCGAGCGGTACCGTGATCCAGATGTTTTGATTTTTGCGGATCCGCCATACTTACTAGACACCCGGAACGGCGCGATTTACGAGAATGAGCTGACAGATGAGCAGCACATGGAAATGCTCGATTTGCTGGACAAGCACCCTGGCCCGGTCTTACTGACCGGCTACGCCCATCCACTGTATGACGAACGTCTGAAGTACTGGCATCGACGGACAACGATGGGGAAGCCGGTAAACGGGGAAGCACGGACCGAAGTTCTATGGCTCAACTCGATTGCTGCAAATCAAATCGGTCAGCAGGTGATGCAAATTTGACAACTGAATCATTACAGCATGCTCGCAACATCGCTCGCATGCAACAGATGGATCCCGCACGGATCGCGTCCGCCAAGCTCGAGGGCCTGCTGCAAGGGGTTCGGGACGGCACTTTAAGCAAGGACGATGTTCTGCAGTATACCAACATGGCGGCGGAGCAGTTGGAAGAGCTGCTCCAGCCTTAATGCGTGGTACCGATACAACATATTGAATAGCCTGCGTACCAGTGGAGGTAATGAAATGAATGAGGAAATGAACCAAAACCAAGATGAATTCGTTCGTCTCCAGAACGAACATATGCGTCTGATCGAGGGCGTTCAATCGGTGATTACTTGGCACGAGGAGCGTGTCGCACACTGGAAGCAATTAGCTGTTCAATGTGAGAATGGTGGGCAGATGCAGGCTTCCTACATGACACGAGCAGATGAACATGTGGAGTCGGTGAAGATTTTACGTCAAGTACTTCGATGAATACGGAAATACATGGGAGGCTGATTGACCGTGATCAAAGATGCAATTATCGACTCGACCGGGGCGTATCGATACTCGTTATGGCGCATATGGAATCCTGATCTGCCAAAGGTTCTATTCGTTATGCTTAACCCTAGTACAGCTGATGCAAGTATTGATGATCCTACCATTCGACGATGTATTGGATTCGCGAAAGCGTGGGGGTTTGGTTCCTTGGAAGTAGTAAACCTGTTTGCTTACCGAGCTACAGACCCGGAAGAGTTAAAGAAATGTTCTGACCCGATCGGCCCGAATAATGACTACCACATTCGCCGAGCTGCCCATCGAGCCGACAAGATTATCGCCGCATGGGGAACGAAAGGCTCATTATTGGGGCGAGATAGATTGGTTATGGAAATTTTTCATTCATTTCCAATGTTCTGCCTAGATGTTTCGAAAGCCGGCCATCCGAAGCACCCACTCTATATCAAGGCAGATAGTACACCTGCTGAATATTCCGGTAACACCGCTTGAATATTTAGTTTCGTTTAGGAGGGGCGGTATGCAAGTAGAAGAACTGCTGGAACAAAAAATCAAAGAAGTATTGTCAATGGATGATGACTACACGAAGGATGAACAGTCGGCAATCAAACACTTCCTGATTAACTTAAAGGCGGAAATTCGAAACGGCATCCTATTGCGATCGGGTGAAATAGATCAGGAATCGAAATAAACAATCAAGCATAAGGGAGGCATGTCAAAGTGAATAAGCACAAAAAATTCAGATGGTTACAATTCATTTCAGGCATTCATCGCATTCATCATATTTGGTGGTCGTATGGTTGGAAGCTTCCGTTCGTACCTGTTGCCCATTTTTCGGGTAAGTCAGGGTGGAAGATCGTTAGGCGCGATAAGTACCTTAACTGCACGATGACGGGAAAATACTAGCGGTCAGCTTGAATATTGAGGGACATGGGAGGAACGTGGTGAACAGAACGGCACAAAAAGGTCATCATTGGGTCTGGACGGATCTGACCGAGTCGCTCCGTGGCATCAAATACCCCGAGACCGATATCCGGTTATCTGGCCAGCCTGTCCATGAGCATTATCTTACAACCTGCCCACTCAGCTGGGTTGAAAAGGGGTATGTCCGTGAGGCTCAGATCGACGGACAACTGGAATTATTTTGAATAAGGAACTTGGGAGGGATTAAACGTGAAGCTGTACTCCGTAGATTATCCGGCGGGTATGTGGGGGGATCATGAAGCATACTCGCAGTTGAAGATGGCAAAATCGGGCGGCGCAGCAAAGTATGACGAGTGGTTGAATGCTAGCGATTGCTGGGACATCTCATTTATCGACTTCTGTAAATTAGTAAGCGTCCGGAAAGTAAGCCAACCAGAGCCACTTCCTGGTTCAGAATCATTCGATCGTCCAGAGAGAATCGATCTAGTCAACCGATTGATAAGGGAGATCGGCTGCCGTGGTCGAAGATTCCTCTACTCGAAGAAGCATGATAGATTCGCTGCCTTTCATTGGGCGAACGACCGGTTGTGGTATACAGATGATTACACTGGCGAGACGATGTATATGGAGCCCGGTAAAGAAGGGAAGACCAGGGAACAGAAAGACGGATTTTCACACGGCGGGACTCTTTGGGGATTGATTCTCGATTTCAGAGATTACATCTTCGGAGATGACGATGCGAACCAAAACAATGGATACGGCGGCTTATATTGTCCGCATTGGGGATATCCAGAAGTTGATATGGAAGCAATAAGGCAACTTGCGGTGGAGTGGGGCTATCTGAAGCCCAGATCGACACGGAGTACCGCTTGAATATGAAGGGAATGGGAGGTAAAGTGCGTGAGCGATAAAAGCAAGATCGAATGGACTGACGCGACTTGGAATCCGGTCACCGGCTGCACGAAAGTTAGCGAGGGCTGCCGAAACTGCTACGCGATGACTCTGGCTGAACGCTTCCGGGGGACAACGGGGCACTACTATGAGCACGGATTCGACATCACGCTCCGGCCGGAGAAGCTCGACCAGCCGCTACGGTGGAAGCGGCCGCGTAAGATTTTTGTGAACAGCATGAGCGACATGTTTCATCCGGATGTGCCATTTGAGTATATCCGAGCTGTTTGGGCTCGAATGGCACTCTGCCCCCAGCATACATTCCAAGTATTGACGAAGCGCCCGGAACGAGCGCTGGCATACTTTGCTTGGATGCGGAAACAGGAGTTCAAGGTAGAAGAGGCGTTGCCAAATGTATGGCTCGGAGTTAGCGTGGAGAATCAGAAGGCAGCCGACGAACGCATTCCGCTGCTGCTGCAGACGCCGGCGGTGGTGAGGTTCCTGAGCTGCGAGCCACTGCTAGAAGAAGTCAACATATGGAGATGGATTGATCCTATTCGAACTGGTTGGCCGACACCGCAAGAAATTCATCAAGTCATAGCCGGCGGAGAGAGCGGTCACAAGGCGCGGCCCATGCATCCGGAATGGGCTCGATCGCTCCGGGATCAGTGCCTAGATGCAGATGTACCGTTCTTCTTTAAACAATGGGGGGAATGGATCGGCTTTCATGAGGCGGCACATTCGCAATGTTTATCACCAGCGGTGGAAAAGCGGGCCAAATGGTTCACATTTTCAGAGGGCGGAAGTGTTCTGAGGGTCGGTAAGCAAAATGCTGGCCGAGAGCTTGATGGACGCGAGTGGAACGAGTTCCCGGAGGTGGTTCACTCGTGAAAGCCATCACTATTCACCAGCCATGGGCAACGCTGATCGCCATTGGGGCGAAGCAATTCGAGACGCGCAGTTGGGCAACGAAGTACCGAGGCCCGATCGCAATACACGCTGGCAAGCAGCTGGATCTATCGGCTATAGCAGTTGCTGAGATTCGCGAAACATTGGTCCGACACGGGTACACGCATTGGAACATGCTTCCTCAAGGAGTTATTGCTACGGCGGAACTCGTTCAGTGCTGGTCGATCGGATTGGATTACCAGAACGGGATGCCGTCACTTTATAACGGAGAGAACGGGGAGACGAGGAAGGTAAGTGTGGCAGAGGAGAAGGTTGGTTATTACGACTTCGGGCGATATGCGTGGCAAATGGATCATGTCGTGAAGCTGCCAAAGCCAATTGCCGCAAAAGGGCAGCAGGGGTTATGGAATTGGAATAACGATTGAAAATAGAAGAATCCCCCGCTGCATCTTGGCCGGAGGCGCGGGGGAACGAACGTACATTCCTATCATATCACAGGGGATGGTGATTGGGAATGGTAACACTGGTTCTGAACAGCTTGTTTCCGGAAGCCGACGAGAAGGAATGCAGCTTGACAAAGAGGTCGCTGACACAGTACAAAAAAATGAGAGCTGTCGTCGAAGATTTCGAGCGGAACTATGGGCACCAACATCAGAAGCGCGTATACGAGCAAGCAAAGGAAACTGTAAAAAATATCGATCGCGCCATTAACTTGATCTTGGACGAAGAGGTTCGGCGAATCATTCAGTTCCGTTTCACCGAGAACGGGCGTGGGAACAGTCATAAGCTAACGGTGCTGCGGTTCTCGGGCAGTATGGGGGATCGAACTGTCGACCGCAAGATCATAGAGGGGATCGAGTCCGTAGCGAATACGCTCAAACTCTGGGGCGAGTTAGAATGAAATAATGACGGTAATATGACAGTAGACTGGCGGTTAAATGTCAGTTTTTACAAGGTACAGTTGATTCACATAGAGCGAAAGCTCGGGTGAGCCTGCTGTACCTTTATTAATTGCAGGACTCGGCCACGCGGTGGGATGAAGTCGTATCCTTAGGCGCTAGTCGCCAAGCGTGTGGTGGTGAGGTGGGGTTAGATGCCCCAGTCTTACAACAAGGGCTTGTCCCTTGTTCAGTTTTTCGGTATGAATCCGGTATTCTGACGAGGGGATAAGTAAGGTGTACGCGAGGGCTGCCAGTCGGTGGCCCTTTCGCGTGGGTGAATGTCCCATTTGAAGGCTAGGGCTTGGGCCGGGACCCAATATGATCCTCATGTGGAGGGATTAATTTGAAGAAAGTAAAAGTTCCTGATAACTTTGTCGGCTGGATTAGCAAGAAGCATCTGATCGGCTGGGTCATTAATCCATACAGAAAAGACAAACGAACGGGAGTGGTGCGGAAATGAGGTGGCTGAACCGGGTTATCCGACGGCTGGCGCCATACGTTGTTGCGCCAGCTCGCCGGAATGAACGGAGGCACGGGCGCAATGGATGGTAAGTACGACGAGGATGATCTAAGCGCAGCTCGTGGCTTTCTGAATGGATTCTTGCTGGCAACCGCAATATGGAGCCTTTTGGTCTGGGTGATCTACACTATTTCTTAAATTACGACAAAATCGTTTGTGGACTTAAGATAAGCATTACCATCAGACAGTAATACAACGGCATCTTCGGTGTGTTCGCCAATATAGGCCCGGTTATCTAGCACTTCGCCCGTCTCAGACTGTACAATCTTGATTGGTAACCTATGAATAATTGCATCGTCGAAATCAGCATCATGTTGCAAAACTTTTCCTGATTCGTACATGGAATCACCTCCTAAAATATGTTTCGATATGTAGCAGGAAATTCCTTCCTAATGTCGAAAATTAGATTTTGAAGGAGTGTGTCACATGTCAAACGCCGAGAAAAAGTGCTTTATTATCACACCTATTGGTGGCGATAATTCAGAGATAAGAAGAGCAGCTGAAGGGGTAATTGATGCAGTAATAGTTCCCGCATTGACCGAATTGAGGTTCCAAGCGCAAAATATTGCTGTCGCACATAGAATGCCGAATCCCGGCTCAATCAATAAGCAAATCATTAAGAGAATTCTTGAAGATGACTTAGTGATTACAAACCTGACAACCTTAAACCCGAATGTTATGTATGAATTAGCTCTTCGACATGCAATTCGAAAGCCGGTTATTCAAATATGCGAAGAAGGAACTAAGCTTCCATTTGATATTGTTGAGGAACGTACCGTGTTCTACACAAATGATATGCTTGGTTCTGTTCAATTGAAGGAGAAGTTAATTCAGATTATTCCTGAGGCGTTGAACGATGAGAAGCCAGATAATCCAATTTATAGAGTAGTTGAGAGTCAAATAATCCAAGCTTCTACCTCGATTAGTGATACTGATAAATTTCTCATTTCTAGAATAGATAAGCTAGAATCACTAATATTAAATACTTATAAGAACGAGCCGACCGTTAGAAATAGAAAGAGGTTAGGTGACTTTCAGACATTAACAATAACTGGGAAAAGGATTTTTAATTTTGAACCAAAACAAATAGTCGATTCACTACTAGCTGTGATTCCGGGGAAAGTACATATTGTAGCGGGTGAATTCGGTGAAACGAGCATTGTGTTAACAATAGAAACTGAGAATAATTTATTTAAATTCGACAATTATATTAAATCCAGCTTAGCTGATTATATTGCTGATATTGATGTGGTGTACTCTAGGAGTGTTTAGCATCCGGAAGGGTGCTTTTTTTATTGTACCTTGATAATGAGGTGGTGAAGATGAAGGTTGTCCAGCCGATCCGGGATACACGGAAGCTTCAGGTGATCAAAGAACATTTGCAGCAGACTAACGAGCGTGACTATATTCTCCTGATGGTTGGCATAAACACCGGATTGCGAATATCAGATATCCTGCCGCTTCGGGTTGGAGATGTGCGCGGGACGCATATCGATATAATCGAGAAGAAGACAGGGAAGCGGAAGTTGATAAAGATTAACCGAGCCTTACGCGCTGCTCTCGATCACTACATTGTAGGAAAATCGGATAACGCATATTTATTCAGGTCGAGGAATAGAAAACTCAGGACTGGCGCGCGGGACGAGCCGATCACGGCGAGCATGGCTTACAAGATGCTCAGCGGGGTCGCTCAAGCATTCGGCGTGAAGGAAATTGGGACCCACTCCATGCGGAAGACATTCGGGTATCATTTCTACCAGCGTGAACGGGACATTTCGTTACTAATGGACCTATTTAATCACAGTGAAGAGTCGGTCACTTTACGCTATATCGGGATCAAACAGGATACCTTGGACGAGGCTATAGACCGCCATTCGCTCTAATGAACTGTCTACAATCGGGTTATAGAGAATTCATTTCTAACGTAACGCTGACTTGCCTAGAATGGATTGACAGAATCCCGAAAATACGAATTACCTAGAATGTGTATTGTAGAGAATTACATTTACAGTTGTTAGGAGAAAATTAGGGATTTTTAGTGATGCAGCAGGATCGGAAGAGAACATTCCGACAGCTGCTTTTTGTGCGTTTAGGGCCAAAACGTGAAAACAGACTCAATTCAGTCGGAGGTGAGGTCGGTGAGCTGATGTCGAGAGATCAAAGCCCGGTCCAAAAGAAGGCGTTCAAGCTTTGGCATGACAGCGGACGAACCATGAAGCCGGCTGCCATCGCCGAGGAGTTGGGTGTTAAGCCCGAGCTCGTTCGGAAGTGGAAGAATTACTACAAATGGGAAGAGCAGCCCGATCCCCGCCGCGGCGCGCCGAAAGGAAATCGGAACGCAAAAGGGAACAAGGGCGGAAAAGGTGCACCATCCGGCAACGATAGAGCCGTCAAGCACGGGCTGTTCCGTAAATTCATGCCCCAGGATGGCGAGTTCCTCGAGATCATGGATATGGTGCATGAAATGGACCCACTGGACATGATTTGGCAGAACATCGTCACCCAGTTTACGGCCATCATTCGGGCGCCGGCCGTTATGCACGTGACCGGCAAGGATGAAATGATCAAGGAGATTAAGAAGCAGAAGTTCGAGGTCCATTCGACTGGGCGTGGCAAGGACAAGCAACTGCATCAAATCGTCGTCGAAGAAGAATTCAATTTTCAATGGTCATGGGAGCGCTATGCCCAGTACCTCAAAGCGCAATCGGCGGCGATGTCGGAGCTTCGTGGCGCCATCAAGCAGTTCCTCGCCGCGGCGCCGGAGAACGACGAACGGCGGGCGAAGCTGGAGCTGATGCAGGCTCAGGTCGAGAAGACGAAGGCCGAAGTCGACAAGGTGAAGGCTGAAGCACAGAAGGCCAGCAAGGGCGACGGAAAGACACCGATGCATATTGAGGTCGACTACGGTGAGGACAGCGACTACGAGATGGGCGGCGATGATGAATGAGCGCAGCCGTGAAAGTGCAGTTCAACCGCCATTTCCGCGAAGTCAACCGAACGAAGCGCCGGTACCGGGCACTCCGCGGCAGTGCGGGCTCGGGAAAGTCCGTCAACATCGCCCAGGACTACATCCTAAAGCTGGGCGATCCGAAGTATTCCGGCGCGAACCTCTTGTGCGTCCGCAAGGTCAACGAGACGAACCGGAACAGTACCTATTCGGAGCTGGTCGGCGCGATCAATCGGATTTACGGGCAGCGTGCTGATGAATTCTGGGAAGTCCTGAAGTCGCCGCTGCTGATCCGCAGCCGGGTGACCGGCAACGAGATCATCTTCCGCGGCATGAATGACGCCCGGGACCGCGAGAAGATCAAGTCCATCACGTTCACGCACGGGAAGCTGACGTGGATATGGGCAGAGGAAGCAACGGAGCTACAGGAGTCCGACGTTGACATCCTCGACGACCGTCTGCGGGGCATTCTGCTCAATCCGAACCTGTACTACCAGATCACGTTCACGTTCAACCCGGTGTCGGCAACACACTGGATCAAGCGGAAGTACTTTGACAAGGCGAGCCGCGATGTGCTGGCCCATCACTCGACCTATTTGCAGAATCGTTTCATTGACCCGGCTTATCACCGTCGGATGATGCGGCGGAAGCAAGAGGATCCGGAAGGGTATGCCGTGTACGGCCTTGGCGAATGGGGCGAGCTGGGCGGCCTGATTCTCAAGAACTTCGTCGTGATTGAGTTCGATACATCGTTCGACCGCTTCGATACCATGCACCATGCGCAGGATTTCGGCTTCAACCATGCGAATGCCATTCTCACCGTCGGCGTTAAGGACGGTGATTTTTACATTTGTGGCGAAATTTACGTTCATGAGCGGGACACGTCCCAGATCATCGAAATGGCCGATCGGCAGGGCTTGTCCAAGTACCTGCCGATGTACTGTGACTCCGCAGAGCCGGATCGGATTCAGATGTGGCAGAACGCCGGCTACTATGCGTCGGCCGTGGTCAAAGAGCCTGGCAGCGTGCATGCGCAGATCGATTACCTGAAGCAACGGAAGATTTACATCCATCCGGATTGCGTCAACACGACCAAGGAGATTCAGCAGTGGTCTTGGCAGAAGGACAAGAAGACGGGGCTGTATCTTGATGAGCCGGTGACCGTGTTCGATGATGCCATGGCCGCGCTTCGCTATGCTGCCGAGCCCCTCCGACGGCCGGAGATGTTCTATTCCAACCAACGCCCGTCGGGCTGGTAGAAAGGATGATAGGGATGACGATCATCTATACGAAGCAGCGGTTTCCACCGCCGCCGTTTGATAAGGAAGTCGCCGATATGGCCTATTTCCGAGCATTGTACGATGGCGACCATGCCACGATCTTCCCGCGCGCCAAGACGGCGACGAAAGATACCCGTTATGGCATCAAACGAACCGGAATCAAGCGCTGGGAGCAGACTCGCGAGGTAGTAGAGACAACCAACATCTACGTCGTGCTCAATTTCAGCAGCCTTATCGCCGAAGTGCCGGCCGATCTGCTCAATAGGGCGCTCGGGAACATCTCAGCGGATGCCGAGCAAGGGCCGGAGCTAGACTTCGTGACCGCCGTCGTGGAAGCGTCGAAGCCAAACGAGAAGATTTGGGCCGCCATCGCTTCCCACCAGGTCGACGGGTTGATCGCTTACCGGATACGCCGCAATTCAAAGGGGAAGGTATGGTTCGAATGGATGCTCGGGGACCGGTACTTTCCCCATGATGACGATCAGGGCGCCGATATCGCTTGGATCGAAGAATGGGGGGAGCAAAGCAATCGGCAGAAGTTCCTACGGGTAGAGCGACAGCGGCTTGATGAGGCCGGCTTGACCGTCCAGCAATTCGTCTACAAGATGGATGGGGAGACGGTTGGTGACCTGCTCAACAACGCTGCTTATGCAACGCGATGGAACACCGAGATTCCTGAGGATCAGCAGTTGGGTGGCGTTACCGAGCTGCTATGCGGAGCCATTCCAAACGACGAGACGCTGCGGCACCCGCGCGGCCGATCGGCACTCCGGAACATTGATGTCATTCAAGAGGAGATCAACTGGACGATCACCCGTGATTCCATCGTGTTCGAGAAACACGGGAAGCCGAAGCTTGCCATTCCCCGCGGCCTTTGGGACACGGTTGCAAACCAGAACCAGCGTGACTATGGCGGCCGGTTCGTCCGGAACGCGGACCTCGAGGTTGTGAGCTTCGATGAGAAGACGGGAGCGGTACCGCAGTACATTACATGGGACGCCAAGACGGCCCAAAGCTTCGAGCATGTCACGCGGTTGATTCAGTACATGCTGGCGATCAGCAAGACTTCGCCCCAGGCAGCCGGCTTGGAGGAAGGGAAAGGTGACTCCGGTGTCGCACTCCTCTATCTTTGGATTCAATCGGTCATCAAGGCAGAGGCGGTCCAAGCCAAGTTCGATGCGGCATTGAAGGCAGCCATACGAAAGTGCATCATACTCGAGAATGCGCTTGGCGGCAAATCGTACAAGGTATCCAATCCGGTAGTCGAGTGGGGCGATATGCTGCCGAAAGCTGATTCTGAGCGTGACTCTGAGGAAACGGAGAAGTTCGCCGGCGGTGTACAATCGCTCGAGACGACAGTCCGGCGTATGCATCCGGATTGGTCGGAGGAGGCCATCCAAGAGGAAGTCGAGAAGATTCAGGAGGAGCAGGCAGTGGATAGCCTGAACCCGCAGCTCACGCAACCACCTAAGGTGAGGTTGGGCGGTGGTGCTTAATGGCGCTCCGGATCGACGACGAAATCAATAAAATGATCTTAGCCTACACGCAAGCCGGCCTGAGTCTTCTGGATCTACTACGATCCATGGGTGACGGCGTCAGTAGGCGGCTGAAAGAGCAGCTCCTAACTCGAATAGATTCAATCTTGAATGGGCTCACCCGGGAATCTTCGGGGCGGGCTCTTTCCATTTTGACCGAATCTTACAAAGTGGGGGCCGCAGAAGCCGCCGCGGGGATGGAAGAACTGGGTTTGTCGGCAGAATCGATCGATCGTACTCTTCGCCCGGTTGTTCACGAACAAGCCGTCCAGGCGATTATGGACGATACGTTCTATTCCATCCTTGAAGCATCGGATCACATGAGCAAGGACATCAAGCAGCGGGTCGAAGAGGTGACCCGGCGAGCCAATGAGCAATCATTGATCAGCGGCGCTTCCCGCCGGCAGGCGACTAAATCGGCCATTGCTGAGCTGACCCAGCGGCAGATCACTGGGATGGTCGCTAAGAACGGCGCGCGGATCCCGGTTGACAAGTATATGTCTTCGGTGATCCATTACCACCAGCGGAAGGCACATGTTACTGGCGTCGAGAATATGGCCGTCCAGAACAAACGGGATCTTGTGTATGTGAATAACGTGGGGATAACCTGTGAATATTGTGCCAAGTATCAAGGGAGGGTGTACTCAATCAGTGGGCAAGACGAGCGTTTTCCCCGTCTTGAGCTGAGGCCGCCTTATCATTCGCATTGCGTGCACTCCATGTCTGTTTGGGTGGAGGAGTACACGCCGGCTGCTGAGGTCCAGAGCATGATCGAGGCGTCGAATCGCCCGTTCGTGGATAACCGCACCGAGAAAAACATTCGTCGGTACCATGAGCTGCGTCGCCAAAAGGCTCAATTGAACGAAGACCACAAGCAATGGCTACGCTATAGGGCCGTTGATGAAGATGCGACTCCCAAAACGTTCGCGACGTTCAGGCGAATGAAGTATAATGGAAATGTAAAGTGGAATGAGCTTCAGGGCCGGTACCGGAAACTGAATGCGTACAATAGGATCGTTGAGAAGGAGCCGCACATTACGGCTGATCTACTCGACGTATCAAAGGCAACCGGTGTTGAAATGGTTGGCCTCGAGTATAGGCTAAAGAGCAAAGAGTCGTACCTGAGGAAAATAAACAGCTACAGCAACTACAGCAATGATCTTAAAGTCATTGATGACACCATATCAAGTACGAACGACGTCATTCGATACACGTATCAATCCCCAGCGGATAAAATGGTCGCCGATTACGATGAGGTTGTCCGAGGGCTCGCTGAAAAGGGATACGCCCCGACGCTTGTGAAGAACTTCTGGAACGATAAGCGGAATCCTTACAACGGCGTTAACGCAACGTTCAAAGGCTCGGATGGGCAACAATTCGAAGTTCAGTTCCATACGCCCGAGAGTTTTGAGCTTAAGAACGGTCAGATGCACAAGTTGTACGAAGAATACCGGCTGGACAGCACTTCTGCAGATCGCAGGACCGAGCTTACAAACGAAATGTTCAAGCTGTCGCATGGGCTGCAGCGACCGAAGGATATTGATAAATTGAAGTAAGGAGGCTGGTGGCCATGGATGACTTTTATTTTGCATATGATTTCGACGGCAAGTCTGCTTCCCGCCTGTATCGGTTTATCAATGGTCAATTCGAGCGATACGATCCGGGCGCTGGCAACTGGAAGCCATCACCGGAGCAAGCTTGTATATTCGTTGGTGAGGACGGGTTTTACGACGAAATAAGTGAAGAACAGGCCAATTCAATTCAAGTTACGATCTAATGAGCACTCTCGAGACTTCGGGGGTGTTTTTCTTTTGTCCAAAACGTGGCATGACGTTAAACTGCTAGCCGGCTGCCTACCCAGGCGTAAAACAGGAGGTCAATATGAAACAGAAAATCGCAAGTCGTTTCCGTCTACCTTTGAATCTGCAGTTGTTTGCGGGTGATCCGAATCCAAACCCTGATCCAAACCCGAATCCAAATCCTGCTCCGGATCCGAAGGATAAGACATTCACACAAGCTGAACTTGATACAGCGGTTCAGTCACGTCTATCAAGGGCAGAGAAAGCAGCGAAGACAGCTCTCGCTAAAGAGCTTGGATATGACTCCGTAGAGGCTATGCAAGCTGCGCTGAAGAAGCCGGAAGGCAGTAGTGGTAAGGGGAGCGAAGGCACCCCCCTTACGATGGATGATGTCGAGAAGCGCGCCAAGGAGCTGCTCGCGGCTAGTCAAAAGGATCAATCGGAGAAGACATTCCAGCGTCTGCTCCGCGCCGAGGTGAAGGTATTGGCGAATGAACTCGGGTTCGCCGATTGGGAAGACGCGGCGGCGCTCGCTGATCTTTCCAAGGTCAAGGAAGACGAGAAGGGTAATCTGATCGGCGTGAAGGAAGCGCTGGACGAGCTCCTGAAGAAGAAACCGCATCTGGGAAAGCAAAAGCCTGGTGGCGGCTCTTTCGGAGCGCCTGTCGGCGGTAGCGGCGGCGCAGGGGCCGGCACGAAAGAAGCACAGGAAGCGCTTATTAAACAAGCTCAATCGCGGGGGGCGCTGCCGGCAAGTCAGTCGGTTTACAACCCGTGGGGCAAATAAGGAGGACTGAGAAGCATGCGTTTGCAACCAAGGGATCGATTCATGGTCGAAGCCGAGCCGGAGATTCTCGCATCGTTCGAGGTGATCCGCGAAGTCACCAACGGGATCACAATTGATTATACGAAGGTGCCGGCCGACGCCAACGGTGATCGCAAGATTCAAAAGGGGATGCCGATGGCGAAGATTACATCGTCCGGCAAATGGCGGCCATACACGGGCGGGCTCGCTCTGGCAGCCAACGTCTCCGGCAGCGCGACTACAGCAACTCTTAACGATGTCAGCCGGCTGGTCGTAGGGGATACGATCAAGTTTTACAACGGGACGAACACCGAGAACAAGACGATCACGGCGATCGACTACACGACGAAGGTCATCACGTTCACAGCCATCACGAACGCTTATACAACGGCCAATGGTGTGCTGACGAACGATGATGGTGGCGACAGCCCGACGATCATCTTGAAGCGCGGCATTAACGTGAAGGATGGCGATCATGTGGTCGGTGGCTACGAGGTTGGGAAGTTCATCACCGAACGTATCCCAGTCACCGTTGACGCTGCTTTGCGGGCGAAGATGCCGCATATTGTGTTCGCCTAATCCGGAATAGAGAGGACTGAACAGGAACATGGAAAAGAAGTATCGTTTGAAAATGAACCTCCAGTTGTTTGCTGCCGAAGATCCGGTCAACATGACACTGGAACAAGCACTCATGGGTTCGGACTTGCTGGTATACTCCCGGAACCTGACGATCAACAACGAGTATCTGAATCCGTTGTTGTTCCCTCCCAAGGAAACATCGGAATTGACGATCGATGTCATCCGCAGCTCTGCCGGCCGCCTTCCAGTTATGGCCCAAATTGCGGAGCTCGGTACCGAAGTCGAATATGGGTCGCGTGAAGGACTGTCCGGTACCCGGATCGAGATTCCGAAGATCCAGCGTGGCCGTTATATGGACGAGAGGCTTGTTCGTCTTGCCCTGCAGGCGTCCAGCTCCTTCGGGCTCCGGCCGCAGGAAGCGAACCAGTTGCGCAATGAGCAGTTGAACGACGCCCAGTATGCGGTCGACTCTATCAATGCTCGAAAAGAGTGGATCGCGATGCAGGCCGTCTCGAATGGTGCTGTAACCTACAATGAAGGCAACGTGAAAATTGCCGTTGATTGGGGCTATGAGACCGCGCAGAAACCGGTCTTGACCAGTACGGACAGATGGTCTGACTATGATAACTCTACTCCAATCACGGATATTCAAGGTTGGGTGGAGGAGCGCGCTTTGAAAGGCATCAAGTTAGCTCGATCGCTAACGTCCCGCAAGATTCTTTCACACTTGTTGCAAAACAAATCGATCCGGTTGCAGTATTTCGGTAACCCAAGCGGTTCAGCGCAGCCTCCGCAGCTCAACCGAGCTCAGTTGAATGCGGTATTTGATTCTCTTGGCCTGCCGCAGATTGCAATTAATGACACGCAACTACGCACCGAGGACAAGGCACTTACGAATGGAAAGGTCACATACACGACGACTCGGACTTTCGCAGACAGCAAGTTCATGCTTCTTCCGGAAGGCCCGCTGGGTAACTATCTGTGGGCTAAGACCACGGAGGAAATGCTGGCCGAGATCGAAGCTGTTCAGACCGGCGACATGGGCATCTACGTATTCCGCGATGTGACCAAGAACCCGATCCGGGTACGTACTGCCGGCGTAGCGCTGAGTTTCCCGGCGTTCGCTTGGGCCGACTCGGTTGTTTCGGCAACAGTCATCTAAAGAGCGCCTCATGGCGCTCTTTCTATTTTCCTTGGGAGGGTGAGTAGCGGTGAAAGTGAAAATTACAGGTCTCGTCAAATACGGCGGGAAATGGCGGGTAAAGGGTGACATCCTGACCGATGTTTCGGAAGAAATCGGGAAGCAAATGATTGCCCAAGACGTGGCGGAAGAAGTATTGAAGACACCAGCCGAGATTGCATCCGAGGAAGAAGCGGCGGCAGCTGAGACGGCAAAGAAAGAAGCGGAGAAGAAAGAAGCGGAGAAGAAAGAAGCGGAGAAGAAGCTCAAATCGCTCCGGAAGAAAGCGGCTGAACTCGGGATCGAAGGCGCCGCTGATAAAGATGCCGAAACCCTGCTTACGGAGATTGCCGCTAAAGAACAGAAGTAGGTGAGCGCGTATGGATCGTGTAGTCGTTGATTCTTGGATTGCCGCCAACTTGCTTGATACCGATGCCTGGGACCAGGTGAGTGAGCAGAAGCAGACGGTTGCTGTCGTTCAAGCTGAGCGCAATCTGGCTCGCTGGTACCCGGCGGCCGAGCTTGTCGTTGCCTTGGTATCCTATCAGGCGGTGTGGGAGTTGCAGGGCAACGACCCGACGCTCAAGTATCAGAAGCATAACGTCAAATCTGTCTCTGATAACGGCGAGTCCATCAGCTACAAGGACGGCCAGCGGGATGTGGTTGCTCCGGATGTTCGCCAGATCCTCGGGTCAACTGCTGAAGAACTGAAGGCCGAGGAAGAGGCTGCGGCGGAGCAGCGGCAGTATGGCGGAGAGCTCGTATGAGTCTCTTCGGTTATCCAGCCACCGTCACCCACTATCATTCGGCTATGGACGAATGGGGCCGCCCGCTGCCGCCGGCGTCAGCTGTAAAGTCAGCCAAGGTTGTCGAGGAGCAACGGCTCATCAAGAACGCACGAGGCGAGGACGTTCAGATCGCGTATATCATTCACCTCGAGGGTCCGCATGCCGTAGGCTTCGACGACTACTTCACCTACAACAGCGAGTTAGGCGAGTTGATTCGCTGCGAGGTGGCGCACATCGAGGTGCGTAAGTTCCTCGGGACCGATCGGACGAAGAAGGTGGTTGTCTATGGCCGACCGCAAACCGTTTAGCTTTAGCCTCGAGGGAATCGAGGTGATGATCGGTGAACTGGACCGGTTCACGGAAGAACTCGATCGTCGGCTTCGCGATACGTTGACTCGATTGGCGCTTAAGGTCATCCATGATGCAAAGCGTCTAGCTCCACTCGACACAGGCGACCTGGAAGCGGCACTCGTAGTAGGCGAGATCATGCAGCGATACGGTGTGATGTATATCGATGTAGGGACAAGCCCCGAGGTCGATCATTACGCGATTGCCCAGCATGAAGGGTTCCGGGTGACGAAAGGCGGCAAACTGGTCCAGTTTAAGCCCGGCGAGAAGACGATCAGCAAGGGGCCGTATAACGGGGAGATGCCCGGGAAGAAGTATCTGGAGCGTGCGCTGCAGATGAATGAGAAGCTCATTATGGAAGAACTGAGCAAGATTCTGGAGGGGTGAAGAGGATGTTGGCGAGCGAATTGATTTCATACTTAACGGCATCCGGCTTCACGGTCTATCCGGATCCGAACTTCATTCCCGACAACCTTCCTGAAAATAAGCTTCCCTGCTTGTTCGTTTTCGGTTCCGGCGGCTTCGCGCCGCATGATTATGTGCCGACGGAGCGGCCAACGTACCAAATCATCATCAAAGGTAAGTCATATAAGGCTGACTCATCGAACATGGCGAGCACCGAGGTACTGGCAATGCAGCTCATCCATCATCTGAACCGCCGGCCAAACTACCAGGTCGGTGCAACTCATGTATTTTCGAGCCGGGCTATACAGTCCGCACCGATTCCACTTGGGCTGGACGAGAAGGACCGGCCTGTGTTTTCGACCAATTTCCAATTTTACACGAGGGAGGGATAAGGGATGCCCAGAACACCTATTGCTGTTCAACAACCATCAGACGCCGGCGCGCTGTTGGCTCGAACGAATGGCGATGCCGTGAACAATCATGAGATGGTCAATAACGGGAATACATTGCTGATCATTAAGAACGGCGGCGGTGCATCGATCAACGTAACGCTGAAATACGCTGCCGATAAGTACGGACGAACCGGTACGAAGGTCGTCGCGGTTGGGACAACCGAGGAGAAGGTGCTTGGTCCGTTCACCAAAGACCTGTACTGCCAGCCAGACGGCAAACTTCAGTTTGACCTATCAGCTGCGACTAGCGTGACTATCGGCGCCGTCAGCGCCCATCCATAGGAGGTGAATCAAATTGAGTGACGTAAATGACATCTATGCCGGACCGGGTATCTTCGTATGGGGGATTAACTCCAACGGGACAGAGGAGGCCGGGGCCATCACGATTGATCTGACTCAGGGCGGCATCCGCTTCTTCACGGAGACGACATACTTCGAGCCGACCACAGACCAAACAGGTACCGCGCCGGTGAAGTCGATTAAGACGGGAACGGTTGGCCGTGTAGAACTTGCCACGCCGGACATGAAGTTCGACAAGGTGGTCTCATTTAATCCGGATGCTTCGAAGGTCGTCGACGGGACCACATCCAGCAAGATCAAATACCAGATCACGGGCTTGGCCGGCCGCGAGCTCCCGCGGAAGCGTGCGGTAATCAAACCGCAGGGCATTACGGATCCGAACCGCTACATTTATCTCGAAGCCTGCAGCATCAAGTTCGACGTAGATGCTAGGTTCCAACTGGACGCCAACCAGACAATGACCATCAATGGTCTGGCATACCCTTCGTTGGAGGCTACGCCTAAGGGGCTGCTGTACACCTGGGGCGATATTACAGCTACAGCATAATCTATCATTCATTCGACGCGAGAGGGCCCACTAGCCCTCTCTCTTCCGTCTAAGGAGGGGCATTCATGCTTCCATTTATCAAAAAGGACCACGTTCGGCTTGGTTCGAAGAAAGTCGAGATTCCCAAACTTACTCGCAACCGACTGAAGAAACTGACCGACCACATCGGCACGATCGGAGATTTCCTCGTTAGGCTGTTCATGACGCCGGCTGAAGGACGTGCAACCTTTCTCGTCGCGGCTGCCGATATTGCGATCGATGAAATATACGAGGTCACGGCGATTTTGAGCGGGCTTCCGGAGGAGTACCTGAGCGAACACGCCAGCTTCGGGGAGTGCGCTGAGTATCTCCGATTGACCTGGGAGAAGAACGACATTAATGCCGCCTTGGGAAACTTAAACGGCCTGATCCCGCCAATGGCGCAGCAGTTCGTGCAGAGCATTCTGCAGCGAATGGATCAGGCAAAACACTAAGCCACGATGAATTCGTGCTGAGGTGCTGCTTGGTGTTAGGCAAGACGCAGTATGAGGTCGAAAACGAATACGCGTTTATTGATCTTCCCGAGTTGATGAAGCTTGCAAATGAAAAGCGAGCCGCCGAACTGATGGAGCAGCTGGAAGTGACGGCTTATCCACATATTGCGGACAAGGCCGCGCAGAAGGCGATAATCAATCGAATAAGGGGACGTCTTCCTCAGGCGCCGGCGGTACCGGCGAAGTCCGCTGAGGAACAGTATGAAGCGCAGCTTGCGCGCATGCGGGGAGGGATTTAGGTGACGGTACAGATCGGTGAGCTCCGTGCACGGTTGACAGCTGAAGCGCAGCAGATGAAGCAAGAAATCCGTACAGTGAAGAAGGATATCAGCGATCTCGGCGAGGAGGGGAAGAAGGCAGGGCGCAATTTCAGCACGATGAATGCCGCGTTGACTCAGATCGGCCTGAACACAGAGCAACTGAAGAAGGTCGAAGCCCAGCTGAGCAAAATAAATCCTTCCCGGGTGGAGCAGGGACTTGCGGAAATCGTGCAGGAGCTTCGGCGTATGGGTGTCGAGAGCAAGCAGGTCGAAAAGGTCAGTAAAGAGCTGAAGAACGTCGAGACCGGCTCCGTACGGGCCAAACAGGGCGTGGACGGGCTTGGTGCTGGGTTGGCATCGTTGGGAGCTGGCTTCGCCGCCGAACGAATGGTGAGCATGATTCAGGCGTTTACGGACGAGGCCACGGCTCTTTCCCGGTCTTACCGTGGCTTATCTGAGGTCTCCAAATCATTGAACCAAGACGTCGGCCAGACGATCGGACTCGCGGACGAGCTGGCGGATCGCTGGGGCCTGAACAAGGCGGCGCTCGCAGATACGGTAAAAACCTACTTGACTGCCGGGCTAACACTCGATCAGACACGAACCATCATCACCGCCACTGCGGATGCTGCGGTCTATAACCGTGAAGCTCATTTGGAATGGGACGAGGCTATCCGTCAGGTCGCGCAGGGCATTAAGATGGGGAACTCGGAGCTGACGGACGCCGCCGGCATTACGACGAACCTTTCTGTCATGCAGGAACGCTATGCGAAATCGATTGGTACGACCGCTGATAAGCTGACGGAGGGACAGAAGATTCAGGCGGCGTACAATGGCATCTTGGCCGAAGCGGCGATGTTCGCCGGGAATGCCGATTCTGCAATGACAGGTTACACGGGCACGCAGGCGACCTACGCCCAGACGTTGAAGACAGCGCGGGTGGAACTGGGTGAATCGTTCCTTCCAGCACTCGAGCGGATGATGGAGGTCGTGACCCCGGTAATCAAGGACTTAGCAGCGTGGGTCGATCAGAACGAGCAGATTGTTGTCGGCTTGGCCGCGGCGGCAATTGCAGTTACGGCTATGATTGCGGTTGTCGGCGGATTGACTGCCGCCTTCTTCGCGTTGAACGCGGTGATGGGGCCAGTCGGATGGGCCATACTAGCGATCGGTGCGGTTACGACCGGGGTTGTCGCTTACAATATCGCCGCAAGCTCGGCGGCAGACTCCTCTCTGCAGTTTGCCGAAAGCATAGAAGAACTGAATCAGAAATTAGACGAATCTCCGCTAAAGAGAACGTCTGATGAAGTAAAAGGCCTACAATCCGACATTGACGAATTGAATCGACTTCTAGTACGGCGAAATGAATTAGAAAAGCAATACTTCAACGCTGCTACTGATTCCGATGCGACGAACTTGTCCGTCGAAATCACCGAGATTGACGCTGCTTTGCGAAAAATGGATTTTCAGAACATCCAGCAAGCAACAGAAGCATTAAAGCGAATGAAGCAACATTTGGAAGAAGCGATCCCGGCTGTTGTTGCTTTGAAGCGAGCCGAAATGGCAGAACTCGCAACAAAAGAGGATCAGATCAAAAAAACGGAGGAGCTACGCCGGAAGTACAGCGAGCTGTCATCATCCGAAAAACTGAGCGAAGATCAGAAAAAAGAGTTAGCCGGCGTTGTCCAGCAACTTAAGAAGGAGTACCCTGATCTCATCGCCAAGTTGGATGAAGAGGGCCGCTATCACATTACCAACCGCGAGGCGATCTTTGAGTTGATCGATGCTGAACGTGGCGCACTACGTATCAAGACGGAACTTCGAAAACAGGAGCTGGAAGACCTTAAGAAAAGTACCGAAGTGAAATTGAAACAAGCTGAGCTTGAAGTATCCGCTCTCGAGGAAGTCACCAAAGCTCAGATGCGAAAAGATGCTCCGATGCTCAAAGAGCAGTTCGATGAATCCCAGATTCCTGATTATGTAACTGGTGACATGCGGAAGGCTATGATCTTGCAAGGCAAGAAGCTGAATGAAGAAGCCAATCGCCGATTACTCGAAAGGACTGACGGATTAAACGCAATACGTTCCTCGCTAAACGAGATTAAAAAAATGCAGCAGAATTTAGAAACAGGAAATCTGGATGATTATCGCCCTAAGGGTCCTCCTAGCGGAGGCGGAGGCGACCCTCCCGATCCCAAGGACGATCCTCAGCGGAAAGCGTTTGAGGAGGAGATTGCGCTCATCCGTTACAAAGCCGAAATGTATGACTGGTCCGCGCAGCAGCAGATTGAAGCGCTTGAGAAGGTGAAGCAGGGCCACAAAGCATATCTGGCGCGCGCGGTGGAAGACGAACGTATGGTCAATCTTCAGATCAAGCAACTGCACGATGCGATATCCGAAGATGAATTGAAGCAAGCGGAGGCGACCCGCAAGGCAGGGTTTGACCTGTCGCTGTGGTGGATCGAGCGGGAGAAACACTTCAAGCGACTGTCACTCGAAGAGGAGTATGCCGCTTGGGAGCGCGTCCAGAATCGATATGAAGAGGGATCGAAGGAGCGCGACCGGGCCGAGCGGGAGATGTTCCGCGTCCGGGAGGAAATGCATAAGCGGGAACTGGATCGGGCGGAGGAGCTCGAGAAGCAACGCAAGGCGGCCGTGAACGAAGTTGAGGATCTGCTCGACAAGCAAAAGCAAGCAGTAGAAAATGCACGTCGCGCTGAGTTGAAGGCCATAAAGGAATCGCGAGAGGCATTCGTTGATGCGCAGGAAGAAAAAATCCGTGCTATCGACCGGTTGATGGATGCGGAAGCGGATGCGAACGCCGATTCCGATTTTGCCGCCAAGTTGGCCGAAAAGCGTGCTCGAGCGGAGTTGCTGGCTTCTGCTGTTGGACCGGAAGGAAAGCGAGAACAGGAGCAACTCCTGAAAGAAATTGCCGATATGGAGACGGACCACCAGCGCGAGCTTCGCAGGCGACAGCTTGAGGCAGAGAAGCTTGCGCTTGAGGATGAGAAGCGAACGAAGGAAGAGGCTTTCGACGACCAGCAAGATGCAGTGGAGCAGCAATACGATGACCTGATTCGCGCCTTTGAGGATTACAGCGGCGATGTCGAAGGAATTGAGAAGAGCATTCAAGCGTTTCGTATTTCCAGCACTGGGACTGCGAATGCAAAGATATTGTCCGACCTGGACGTGTTTGTTGAATCCTACCGCCAAAAGATGGCCACCGTAACCTCAATCTCTGGAGATATTGAAAAGCAACGTGATTGGGCGGAGTACACGGCCAATACAACCGAGTGGTACTCCACGAATGACCCGGCAAGGAAGGGTGAGCTGCACCGCCGGAATACGGAGCTACGGACGAAGTACGGGGTTCCGCAGGATGATTATGACAACCTGCAGCATTTCAGTGAAGGCGGGGTGGTGGCCGGCATCCGGGACCGCGCCGTGCCGATCGTTGCTCATGCTGGTGAGATTGTGCTGAATGCTTACCAGCAAAATGCACTGTTTCGGATGCTTGATTCGGCAACGCCTTCCATTGCGGCACAATCAACGACCAATAATTCGCAGCAGATTGTCAACCACTTCGACTTGTCGATCGATGAGGTGCATGTCGAGGACGATGCCGATATTGAAAGCTTGTACGACGAGCGGGAAAGCCTAGTCAAGCGGATCCAGGCTAGAACGGGGGAGAAATCGCTATGAAATGCTTCATCAATGGCGTCGATACCGCGTCCGTCGACCTCGAGCTGGTCGAACGTTACATTCCGCCGCTACCGAACGTCGAGGATCAGAACGTGCAGATTGATGGCCGGGACGGCGAAATAGACTTCGGCATGGTCTATGGCCCCCGTGTCATCCAGCTTGTCTTCTTCCTCACGGAGTACACGGAGCTAGACTATTACGATAAGATTGCTGCAGCGGTGGAAATGTTCAATCCTCGCATTGGCGAACTTACCGTCACCTTCGATGATCTTCCCGGGAGAGTCTACTCCGCCCGGCCGATCGGCACAGTGCCGATCGATAAGGGAGGTACTATTCGAACGCTCGCCATTCCGCTCAAGATGCATCAGCCGTTCCCGGAATCAACGGATGTGTCGAGTGGTTGGGAGTACGGGCAAGGCTACTCTTACGGAATGGGGCTCCGTTATGGAGACGAGTACAGCTATACGGTCAGCTCGTCCCCGGATACTTTCGAGATCTACCACGCCGGCAATGTGCCGATCAAGCCGAAGTTCAGAATCACCGGCCATTTTACCAATTTGAATCTGAGCGACGGCCGCGGGAATACATTGGTGCTTACCCGAGTAAATGGCCCTTCCGATTACATCGACATCAACTGCGAGAAGGGAACCGTCAAACTGAACAATAGTCAGAACATCTATTCCCAATCGAATGGATGTTTTTTTGTGCTCCCGAAAGGGGAAACGACATTCACGGCGACCGCATCCGGCACGGTGAACTTCACGATTACCTTTGCTCCATTCCGGCATAGATACCTGTTTTAGGGAGGGGACAACCTCATGGCAAACGATCGATTCCATACGATCACCAAGTACACGACAATGGCGGATTTGGAGAGAATCCAAGAGAACTGGGACACCGCGGATGCGGACCTCAAAGCCGTTGAACAAGCAATCAACGATGAGATAATTGACCGAACTGCCGCGATTGCAGACGAAGCTGAAGCGCGGGCGGCGGCGGATTCCGCCGAAGCGGCTGCACGAGAAGCAGCGGACAACGCCGAGGCCTCAACGAGAGCTTCAGCTGATGCCAACTTGCAATCACAGATCAGCGCCAACGGCGCGGCAATCGGTGCGCTGCAAACAAAGGATGCACAGCACGATAGTAGCCTGGCTAGCTTGCAAGAGCAGATTACGACTAACGAGGCCGACATCGAGACGAAGCTGCAGGCGCACAACGATTCTTCTGCCGCCCATGACGCAGAGAACATCGGGTTTACACCCGGCGCGAGCGGCTTGTCCTCTGTAAAGGCCGGGCCGGCCATTCGGGAGGTAAACCAACGGATCACACAGATCGTCGCCGGAGCTGGCGCGAGCAACACGGAGATTCTCGACGCTCGTAACGGGTTTGCCACACTCGACGGTCGACTGGACGATGCAGACCTATATCAAGCAGCAATCGACACGGCACGTGCGGAGATGGAGCGGCAGCGGAGCTTCAGTGGGGTTCTCGATTGGACCGGTGGAGTCAGCACCTCGGACACAGGTGGGAAGCCAGACGGACAGCTGTTTATTCCACTGACGCCGGTTGCATCGTTCGCGAACATTCTTTCATTCCGAGGATTCCAGGCATTGCTGAATGGATACAAGACAAATGTGTATGGATCGGCGAATGCGACTACGAGGCGGCATGAAATTACCCTTCCCGCTGCTCCGACATATGGCACACGGGACGACCTAGTATTCCTCGAAGCGTGGTATCCGACCACCGGGCAGCGCGGTGTCCTGTCGTGGCGGATTCGGACGGTGGCGGGGGTTGATTTTGGCACTTACAACAACGATGGTTTTGTCTCTGGTGATTCCACGATTGCCTCTCAAATCAACAGGTCTACCCTGGCTCAGGGTGGGAACGCTTCTCCACTCTCGTCTTACACGAATGGGTATGATGGGTTCAGAAAGGCTTCTAACTCATCCGGTACAGCTGAATGGCGGTTCAATGACGATCAAGGGCTATATGTAGCAGGGGATGGCACCAATACCTCTAAAGCCAGACTAGCAACTGCCGATGGCTACGTCTACGCTATCCCGCTATTCCGAATTGGCAAACCCGGAGTGGGTCGCCGAAACTCGGGCGGATGGCGGGCGGACAACCCGAACGGGGCTCGTGATTACAAGACGGTTTCATTTGCTGGAGGAAGTTCTGTAATAGGTGTAAGCCAACAAGTCACTTTGACTGGAGGCACGACTACAACAGGGCTAATTCCTGGCGATCGACTTGTGTCTTTAGGCGGTACATTATTCGCGACCATTCTATCGATTGACAGCGGAACAACCATGACCATCAATCCGGCAGTAGCTTCAATGGGCACAGTTACTCTAGCGCTAGCTTCTGACCGCCCAGATGGCCTCTATAGCAACATCATTGACGTATCCGACTGCATCGACCTGCGGCACCGGACACCGATCCGCATCGACATCACGGCAGAAGTGGAAGCCGCCTTTGACGCAACGATCCGTGGTGCGCTCACGACCAAGGACACCAAGACCGCCGTGCGGGAGACGTATGGCTTGCGGCGTGTGGATCAGCTCGGATTGCCGCAGCAACTGCAGGCGGTGACGGTGAAACGGGCGGATGGGACGATGGTGGAGTTGGCGAATCTGTTTGGGGCAGATGGTAACTTTGAAGTTGATGGGGGAAGTGGAATTGGACGAGGTTGGAATTACAGTTATGGTTCATCTCTAGGCGCTACAATTTCATTGTCTAGCAATGCTAAATACGGAACCAAGGCACAAAGGTTTGTTTCCAGTGGGTCCAATAACAATAACGCAAGGGTAGATAAATCAATCTTATTTGAAACTGGTAAATACTACTTAGCAGTAGTCGATGTGAATAGTAGTGTCTCGAATAAAGCCGGGATTGAAGTAGTCGGAAGTGGGACGAAACGGACCACAGTAATAAACAGATATGATACTGTGTACGTCAAATTACAAGGGGATGGTACAACAAAATTAGTTAGATGTTGGTTTACTGATAATACAACAACCGCAATAACAACCGATATTGATGGTTTTCGGTTATACGAAATCCCCGCAGCCGAATATGCCCTCATCGACGTAGACGCAAACTGGACAGGCGGCGACAAGATCGCGGCGCTGTATCCGTATGTGGATTCGTTACCGAATTGGGTCGAGAATCTATGGGATGGACAAATTGAATCTGGAACTATGAATACTTCAACGGGGGCAAGCGAAGCCGATGGTACTATGGTTCGTACTGCTAGTTATTCAGAAGTATTACCCTCTACAAATTACGTAATCACAACGGCATCATCATCTAGTTTGAATACAAGAGTCTTTTATTATGACAGTTCTTTTTCATTCATAAACCATGCATTGGTTGGTTCAACCGTATTTACAACACCATCGAATGTAAAATATATACGATTCAGATTTACAACCACTGATCTTACAATAAAACCGCATCTTGTTAAAGACTCTGTTCTTCCTAATGTTTACGTCCCATACGGTCGCTGGTACCTTCCCGCCGACTACCAAGGCTACAACTCGCACTTGGGCAACAACGGCCTGATCCACTACGACGGCGTAAACGGATCGCAGTATCACGCGAACCGCAGCGTATTCGGCGACCCGCTGACCAGCGAGACGCGGACGGACATCGTCGAGGCTTTACGGACGCCGCAGCGTCATATTGCGGTCACGCAGGCAAGCGAGGGAGTATGGGCAAGCGGTAGCACAATCAAGGTGCGGAGCGATGTGGGGATTATCGGCGGCGTGATTGATGCGGATACTGGACTGGCGAGAGTAACTAATGTCATTAGCTATAACTCGGGTTCTATTCAGTCTGTTTTTGAAGTGGATAGCGCATCAAGGTTCGCGGTAAATGACAAGATTTACAGAATCGACGATCTCTCTGTTGGAATAATTTCGGGCAGCGGAGAGGGTACCGTTAATTCTATATCTGGAAATCAATTGACCGTTACTTGGTCTAGCGGAACAAGAATCATTTTCGACTCCAATCAAGTTGGGTTTTATGTAATAGAAACCACATCTGCATCCAGCGTCCCACAAGTCGCTTACACGCCGCAGCAATCCAAGACGGCCCAATCCGGTAGCACCAGTACCACGCTCAACATGGCCGCTGACGCATCGGTAGCAGATGACTACTATAATGGGCTTGTCGTTACGATCGTGAGCGGTACCGGCGCCGGACAGAGCCGGACAATTACCGACTACGTAGGCAGTACGAAGGTTGCGACAGTGAGCGCGTGGAGCCCGACGCCAAATGCGACCAGCGTGTACTCGATCTCGATGCCGGGATCGTGGGCGGGTCTTGGCACCAAAGAGGCGACGTTTACGGTCGGCACGATGCCCACAGCCACGGACGGAACGCTCGGCAACGCCAACGTGTTGAATGCGGTTATAACGTACTCGCACAATATCCCGCCCGGTAAAGGGCTAACCAATGTGTCAGTGAATGTGGATGATGTCTATGTGAACGATCAACGAAATGTGTCGGGTACGACGGTGAGCGCGAAGGCGAATTTTGTAGGCAAAAAATCAAGTAGTACAGACTTAATACCTCATGTGGCATATGCGGCAAATAATACAACATCTTTACTGGCGCCCTCAAGCGGATCTTGGACAGAGTTATCACAAAACGCATATGGTTCAAGTGGCGTTCTGGATGGAACAACGGCTTCAAGTTCCCGAAGCAATAACCTTACCATTGCACAACACCTATTCTCCTTCGACCTAATCCGCCTGCTCGAAGACAAATACGGCGAAGGCATCTTCGGTGGAGCGCAGACGGTGGCGGAGAAAGTCGCGTTGCTCAAGGCTAATATTTCTATAGGATTCGATTGGAATGGCTTCGGATCAGGGCCATTAGGAAATAAAGCCACAGTTAGAGGTTGGAGAAATTCGGATAACTCATATCAAAACTATGCTAGCACATCCGATTCGACCACCTCCGCTAGTGTGGCTAAAATTTCTTTAACAATGAGTAATGCAATAATCAACAGCAATAATACGATAGACGCAAATGGATTCGTCCACTTCATCGCCTACGCTGATGCATCCGACGGCACGACCGCGTCGATCATCAACACCGACTACGTTGAGTTGTCCATTACGCTGAACGTAGCCGAAACCGGCTTCACCGTGCTACAACCCGAAAACCCGTTCCCGCAGCTCAGCGAGAACATGCTGACCGCAGATCAGGCGCGTCCTCTGGACTTGGCAAATTACACGGCTATTAATAGTGGTGTAATGAGTATCGATGCTACCAAGTCAAAAGTAGGGCCATCTTCGGTAAAAGTGGTCACACCTGGATCGGCTGCGGGCGAGGGTTGCCGATCGGCAGCAATAACCGTAAGAACAAACACCTATTACAGCGGTGGGGTTTGGGTCAATGCTCCGTCAGGCACTAAGATGCAGATGCAAGTCAGTGATACGGTGGATCTGACTAAGGTAGTCAAGTTCACGGCAATGGGAAGCTGGCAATATGTTACCGCAACCATCAAAACAGACAGCAGCCATGCCACGTTGGCCGTATTTGTTCAGACTGACGAAACGCCGCCGGCACAAGCGGTTACCTTTTACGTTGACGGGCTGAAGCTACAGGAAGGCGCATTTGCAGCCGCGTGGACACCAGGACGCGTTAAGAAAAAAACGCTTAACCTGATCGGCAAGCGCTCCGGTAGTTTGGTGGAGTTGCCACACCGTGTCCTGTACAAGACCTCAGCCACCTTCGATGCGCCGAGCACATTCGCGCTGGAGCTATCGCAGTCCGATTACGATGCTCTGTCCAAACAAGACGGCACCGTCATGACGCTCTCATCGTCGAGCAACGGGCAATACCCGATGGCGCTGGTCGAGCTGGATTTCTCACACTACGGCATGTCTCTGTCGGAGATGCGTAAAGCGCTACGCAGCTGGGCGGCGGCGATCCTTGCACAGGGATCGGGCGACAACGCCAGTGTTCTGACTAATGGGGCGACGGTCAAGGTCTACGACTACACGACTTCGGCTTGGGTGAGCATTGCGACGGGAACGGCTGGAACGATCGAGACGCTGAGCTACACGAACAGCACGAATTCTACGCTGATTAAGTACATCAACAGCAGCCAGAAGGCGCATATCCTCGTACACCCGACTTATCCGGCCAGCGCCACGAATGCGTCGACGCTGCTCATGGATTATGCCAAGCTGGACAATACGATGGCTGACTACGTTGATTACGTAAAATCAAATATTGTGTTTGTGCAGCCGGAAACGAAGACGGTCAAGCTTAAGTTCCCAGCCCGCAGCTATCGCTACCTGGGCGGCGGGGCGAACAGTGATGTCGTGTCGCTCAATTATCGGTATGTGCCGTATCAGGGTCAAGGCAGCATCGGAAAGTCGAAGATTCTCGCCATAGGGACGCCGATGATAAGCACGTTGGGAACTGGGGCTTATCCAAGCGATTCAATTACAGCAGGAATTGGGGGACTTAGCACGCGACTCCCTTCCTCGGTCCAAGATTACAATCTTATTGCGGATAAGTTTACGAGCGAAGGCGTATCGACAACGATAGACAGTCTGACGTTAAAGCAAAACTTAGTAAATCCGGTTCCAAACGGATTCTACAGGGTTGTGCCAAAAGCAGGAACGTACATTGATCCTGGATCTACCTTAGGCGAAACCGTGGTTCGAGGTTCGAGTCAGCGTATGCTCCTGACAGGGGACAACTTCACGCAAAACAATCCAACATTCAAATTCAGTTTGCCGACTACGTTACCTAGTGAAGCGGTTATATACTTGCCGATGATTGTCGTGGATAACGGAGAAATTAAGTTGATTGTCGTATCGTTCCGCAAGAGCAAGAGTACCGTTTTGCAATACTACGCGGACTCAGGCGTATATGACAGCTTCCGGATCCCGGGACGTCCGTTATTGAGAGGAGTGTAACCATGGACATCATCTTCAATAAGGAATCATACAAGTACGCGGAGGCCGACCGGCTCCCTTCTCCGTTAGAGTTTGCCGTCCGGGATGTAAATGTAGCCGGGCTGCACAAGACCGTCCAGACGCCCGAGCAGCGCGTCAAGGAAGGCTTCTGGCTCTTGCCGCAGCCGGATGCGGAGAACGTGACCACGATCACGCGCCGGATCGAGACAACAGAGCCGACCATCATGCCGATCATGGTCGATCAGACGGTTCGTGTGCCACTCATGGACGGTGACGTGCAACTGTCGTATCAGCCGACCGTGCTGGTCGACCTATACGACGAAGAGGGCGACGTTACAGGACAGGAGGAGCAGCCGAGCGGCTCGCCGCTGCCGCTGTGGACCTCGCAGGTGATCGAGGTGCAGAAGCAGGACAGTGAGGGCGATCCCCTCTACTGGATGGATGTGGATGAGGAGTTGACCACCTACGAGCCGCAGCCGCCGATCGAGACGGAGGAGTACGCGGAGGGATTGGAACCGGCCACGGAGACGATCATCACCGAACGAACCGCTTGGTTCACGCAGGAGCCGGAGCTGTTCTCGTACACCGACGTCACCACTCACCTTATCCAACGCTTGAAGCAGCAGACGGGCTGCTCGTACACGTTTGGCAACAGCTTTCTCGCGAATGAGGCGTTCATGCCGCTCGATCCGGACAGCGGCTCCGTCGCCGACTTCGGTATGAAGTTCACTTCGATCCCGCCCGGATGCCACATTCAAGCGACCTATGAGCTGGGCGAGCCGAATGGCGTTTTCCACGTTGCGCGCTTGATCGGATCGGAAACGATCGTCATGACTATAAACGGGGTGGAGCCCGCCGGCGGAATCGTTGAGTTGCCAAATCCCGTAGAGGCCGTGACGGTCCGCTTCGAGAATACGGGCGACCGGCGGGCGGTGCTTGAGGCGTTCACGGTCTGCTATGGGGAGTGATAGCGTGTGCTAAAGGTCTTCGACAAGAATCTTGTTCCTCTCGGAATCCTGACGGACGCTACGGAGGTCCAGCGGCGGCGCCGGATCAATTCGGACTACGACCTATCTTTCCAAGTTCCGATGACAAGCGAGGATTACGTTGACTCCATCCGACTGAAAGGCCACGTTCAAGACGAGCGTGGCCAATTTTATGTGATCAACAGCCGACGAAGGGATCGGAAAAAGTTGAAGCGGATGGCGCTGGTGAGTTGCCGGCATGTCATGTTCAAGCTGGCCGATATCAAAATGCCATACGATGCCTATGTCGGCGAAGCGTTTGGGGTATCGATTAGCACACTCACCGATGCGATCAGTGATGCGACCAGCGGCGTATTCACCTTCTCGATTGACTCAACCTTTGATCCGAAGGACATCAAGGATTTCGGGCGGGGGAATGCGCTGCAGGCGCTGAACTTCGTGGTTAGCACTTTTGGCTGCGAGGTGGACCCCGACAACTTCGTCATTCACCTGAAGGAACGGATCGGCATTGACCGCGGGCTGCAGTACCGGTACGGCAAGAACACAATGGGCCTCACCTTCGGCGACGATGTTGGCGCGCTGGTGACGCGCATGTTCGCTCAGATGAAGGACGGACTAACCTTTATCGACCTGCCGGCCTCGCACCTTACGAGCGAGGAACAAGACCTCCTGAACACGGTCCCGGGGGCCATCGCCGGCGGGCTCATCAAGGTCAACTACCTGATCTCTCCTTACGCCGCCAGCTGGTCAAATTCGACCAACACGTACTACGACGGCGAGATCATAGACCAGAACATTGAGGATCCGCTGGAGCTGCTGGAGGCAACGAGGAAGGCGCTCCGGCGCGCTGAGGTTCCGCAGCTCGACATCCATATTAACCCGGCGGACCTGCACAAAATTGATCCGGAAGAGCCGGAACCATATCTCGGTGACGACGTACTCTGCGTTGACGAAGGCATGGAGATGCTGGACATCGGCGCCCGGATCGTGGAGCTGGTCGAATACCCGTTTGCCATGGACAAGCATGCGAGCGTGAATCTGGCCAACTTCCTGAAGCGAGACTACAACGACATTATTGCCGACCTGGACCGGTCCAAGCGTATCGTAGACGACCTGATGACCGGCGGCCGCGTTCGGACCACCGCCTTCGAATCGGCAGCTCGGCAAGCCATCACCGACATCAACAATTCCAAAACGGAGCTGATCTACCCGGAGGACGGTGGTATCCTAGCTCAAGATAAACTAAACCCCCAGCGTCAAGTCAAATTGACCGCTGCGGGCTTGGGAGTATCGACAGATGGGTGGGAGACGGTGCGCGCTGCCGTCACAGCTGATGGCGTGGCCGCCGAATATGTCGTCGGCATCCTTGGCGAATTTGCTCAGGTTTATGCGAACCAGATTGTCATCGGTCCATTCGGTCAGACGATCGGAGACGGGTTGATTGGCAGCGCAGGAACTTGGAACAACAAAACGACGCTGCTCACCTCGGGCGGGATATATACCGGCCAGGTGACCACGGACCAGCTGATCGCCGGCGTTGCCAAGATTAGCACTGCGATGATAGATAGCTTAATTGTCGGTACCAATGTCGGGCTCGGTACGGCTAAGGATGCGGCCGGAGTAACGACCATCATTGGTAATACTGTGACCACCGGATACGTGAATGCACTTGGCATCACGGCGAATTATGTGGTGGCGGGAATTTCACTTTCGGCACCATCAATAACCGGTGGCTCTATTTCTGCCGGAACTACAATCAATGTCGGTACTGACCTTACGGTCGGGAACAACATATATGTTGGCAATCAAAGTAGCAATACTGCCAAATCGATTCAATTCTCAAGCGCATTTGGTTGGGGAGCTTCAATTAGTTATAATGCTGGCGAGCTTACTATTAATGCAGCTGATGATATTAATTTGAACGCTTTTGGTGTAATAGGGGTTAACATTAATAAAGCCTTTATTGGTGCTGGCCAAATAAATGGTGACAATATTGCCGGGCAATCTTGGGTTCAGAACACGGCAGTCATAAATGCAAAGTTCAAATGATCATTTATTTAATTCGGTTTTGGCTCTTGTGAAAAATGATTCCCGGAGGTAGGTAACATCACCGTAACGGAATCCGTCATCACCGGGTTTAGAGGCACCCCCTACTAGGAAAAAGATATTGGTCCCTTTTATAAAGTTATATCCGTTGCTTGGGTCATATCCGATCTCCAAGTTAAAGTGCTTTGCAGCCTTGTCTCCAGGAACATATATGATCCCATCGAACTCCAGTGCTTCATACGCTTCCGAATAGTTTGGTAGCTGCTTTAATTCCGGTTTTTGCTCTATCGGCGGCGGAGTGGGCGTAACCGTAGGCCCCGGCGTTGCAGCTGGCGTGACAGTTCCCGCCCGCTTGCCCAGCTCCACCGTCTGCTCAGCTTCGTTCCAGTGCACGTCCTTGCCAAATATGCCGGCCATCTCGCGCAGCGGCAGATACGTAGACCCGTCGACCATCACCGGCGGGTTTTCAAGCTGCAGCTTTTGTCCGTCCAGCTTGATCGGTAGGCCCGGGCGGAGGTAGGCTTCGATCTTCTCGAGGCCGTCTTCGGCAAAGATTTGAGCGGAGAACATCAGGGCAGCGCCGGCCACGGCGCCGATCAGGTACTTCTTCAAAACAATCAGCTCCTTTGAATCAATATATGAAAGTGGAGGAATGTCGGAATGGACAAAACAGCGATTACAGATCAGGGTATTTTTACTGGATCAGCTTGCGCTAGTCAGATAGTAACTGTTCAAGGAAAGCATGCAATGGATCCCGATGAGTTTCAGAAGCTGCTCGAATCATCGTCAGCAGTTGACCTCAGATACGAGCAGCCCCAACCACAACGCATTAAGTTCACGGAAGAGGTAGAGGATGTAGAGGAGTTACTTCGAGATCGCGATGATCTTATCCAGAAGATTCGCGGACACTTATCTCATCAATAACTCGCTGAACAAGATGAACGGTGAATCTTTCTAAATGAACTCTCAGGGCTTCAACTTCTGCCACTTGGATTGCACGATTCCGAACTCTTCCGTCCTCATTGGCGACCGCAGCAATATTATTCTTCAGTTGCTCTTCATACTGCGGAAGCAGTTCTTTCAGCAATTCATTTGAAATGTTTGAAACGGATATAGTCGATTTCAACTTAAACCTCCTTCCGGTTCGAAACTGGTGAGTCTGGACAACTACCATTATTCGACAGCAGGGAGGTTTTTCCTTTTTGGTTGGAGTTGGGGGGATGCTGCGGCGAACTGCGAAGTACATAGAGGGTTCCAATTTTCAATACGATTTCAGAGTCTAGTAGTTCCAAGGGGGGAGTGATTTGGCTACCACACTAACGTATGTCTCGGGTACACACAACTCTCTTACGATCCGTGCTGACTCCAACTATTACAACGCGAGCACGATTAAGTGGTACCTTAACGGCAGCCTGTATGCCACGAGTGCCATGTCCGATCCGGATGGGAACGGTTATTACACGCACACGCAGACGTTCAGCGGGCTGAGCGCGAACACCACATATGGCATTGCTAACGACTGTTTGGTGGGTGGTGTTCTGTTGGTCGAGACCGGTGCCGGGTCCTACATCACCGATCTGGCTCCGAGCCCTCCAACCGGTAAGCCCACAGTCGGCGGATCCGCACTGACCGGTCATCAATTGAGCTTAAACTGGTCAGGTGTGTACTCGGCGACCTACTATGACGTGTACGCGGATGGGACTTGGAAAGCATCTGTCTCCGGCACATCTACAACTATCTCTATCGATAAGGAGTATTGGGACTATAGCATACGGGTTTACGCGGCGAACGCGTATGGGGTCGGACCTTCAAGCGATCCGATCACGATCAAATCTAAGGACGAGACACTACCGTATGCTAATTCGATAGTCAAACTAACCTCAACATCCACTTCGATCCAGGTGCAAGCATCAGGCTGGGATAATAGTCCCTCGCTTGGCAACGCATCCGGATTGAGTGGATTTGCTTTTTACAAAAACGGTGTTTATGACGGTACAGCTTCGCAGAGCGGAGGAAGCGCATCCTACACGTTCACGGGCCTATCACATGGGACCTCGTATACGCTGGCCGCCTATGCTATAGATGTGCAGGGAAATTGGTCGACCCTGCCGACATCCGGGAGTTTTACTGCCGTACCGGCGCGGCCGTCTAATTTCAGCTGGACATTCTCTAAGACACCGGGAGGGGATTTCAATTTATCAGATGATGAGTGGAATGCATTTACCGCCAAGATCGATGCTTTCAGAACATATAAAGGTCTCGGAGCGTTCGGGTTTACCACCGTGAACACCGGGAATTACTTCACCGCCACTATTTTCAATGAAGCGGTAAACTCAATCAATCCAATGAGTCCGCCCACCTTGCCGCCATCAACTAAAAGCCCTAATCAAGATATTTATGCTTCGTATTTAAACGACCTGGTTTCGTCATTAAATTCAATCCTATAGAGGAGCGTGTTTACCATGTCCGTAACCAACGTACCAACCGAACTCAAAGCCCAGCTCAAGCAGCAACGTCTGCGGAACTTGCAGGCCATGTGGTATGAAAGGCAACTGAACAAAGTAGCATGTGAAGCCCAAGGCGCCACGCAGCAGGCGGCACTCGAGCAGGCCGAGATGGACAAGCTCGCGCTTGCCTACGATGCAGTAGAAGCTTTCGAAGAGTAGAGCCCGGCTCCGAACCGATCGGAGCTATTTTTATTTCGGGGCGGTGTTGGGGATGAGTGAACCAGAAATCAAAATGCTTTCAGACATCGCGGTCAAAGTTAGCCGGCTTGAGGCGAATGGGGAAGCGAATGCAAAAGCTATCGGCGATATGGCCCACAGCGTCAATCGACTAGTGGACAAGCTCGATCGATCCGACGACATTGCACGAGAGGCTGATCAGCGAGCCAAGTCCGCACATCATCGAATCGATAAGGTCGAGTCGGATACAGACAAACGGCTGGGTGGCGTACAAGACGATATCAAATGGCTATGGCGTACCGTGCTTGGAGCCATTATCGCTGGAGTGATTGCCGGCGGAATCGCATTAATCTGGAAAACCATAGGAGCGTGAATGGTTTGGACAACGGACAACTCTTTACTTGGACGGCCCTGCTGACAATCGGCGGGGCTTCTTTATTGACTTTTTACATCGTGCAGTACACCAAGGTGCTCGTCGACCGGCTGACGGTGCGTTGGGGGCTGCCGACCGACATCTATGCGGTTCTCATTGCGTGGATCGTGCTGCTTGCCGCTCAGTTCGCGCAAGGTGCGCCGGCGTGGGATTGGCGGATTTACTTCCTATCGTTTGCAAATGCGTATATCGTGGCGGCTGCGGCCGCCCAAATACAGATTAAATCAATTAATCCTCCAGGAGGCGATAAGAAATGACCTCCTGGAATGAAGCCATCATACCGATCAACCCTTTCAGCCGTCCCGGAACCAAACGACAGCTGACGCGGAACATCGTCTGGCACTACACAGGCAACCCTGGCGCCACCGCCCGTGGGCACTTCGGATACTTTGGCGACACTCTGGTGCGGCAGGACCCATACGACGACAAGGTCGACACATACGCATCGGCACACCTGTTCATCGACCCATCGGAGTCGTTACTCATCATCCCTCTCGATGAGGTCGCATATCACGCGTCTCAGGCTAACCCATTCAGCGTCGGCGTGGAATTGTGTATTGAGCCGGATTTGAGCTTTCACCCGGCCACCTACGAGCGGGCCGTACAGATCGGCGTGGAGTTGTGTCAGCTTTACGGCCTGACAACGGCCGACTTCATGCGGCATTACGACGTGACGCGGAAGGTATGCCCTAAGCGGTGGGTTGAGCATCCGGAGGAGTGGGAAGCATTTAAAGCCGAGGTTGACCGGAGATTACAAAACGGAGGAAACGACATGCAATTACCAACTGAAGAGTGGGGCGCGCTTGGAAATCGGCTGGATGCCCTATACCGGTCCGGCACATTCACGGACTACACCTATGCGGTGAAGGCATTCGGCGGCGAACTGACAGCATCGGAGCTCGTGACGCTGTTCGACCAAATCGGTGCAGCGATCGAGGCGCCGGCCATACCGCTAAGTGCAGAGGACGCTAATAAGGTGATAAGCTTCCTCAGCGCAGCACACGGTGCGACTGCTGATCCTGAAGCGAAGGAAGAATTTCACCGACTTGCCAATGAGCTGCGGAAAGTATCGGGGCAGTTGTAAAAGAATTTCTCATGATTCGACTAAAACATACATTATTTTCAAGTTTCTGCATGGACAGCCCTTCGAGATACGAGTAGTATCGAATTCATGACATAAAAAATATCATTTATAGGAGGATTTATGAAAAATATTCAGAGAGTGTTTGTTATTCTTATGATGCTTGCATTAGCGATATCTTTCTTTGCAGTTTCAGTTTCAGCTGCGGGAGATACGTGGGAGACAAAGGCTGATATGAGTCAAGGCAGACATGAAATGTCAGTTGCATCTGCCGCCAATGGAAAATTATACGTTTTTGGCGGTCGGACGCTAACAAGCAATATTTACTCCAATACGGTTCAAGAATACAACCCTGCAAGCAATTCATGGTCACTAAAAACAAGCATGCCTACTGGTAGAAAATATTCAGGGGCTGCAAGTATTGGTGATAAAATTTATGTCGTAGGCGGACAAACAGCAAGCGGGGCAATTGGAACTTTAGAAATATACAACACAATGACAGATACGTGGACGTCAGGTGCAAATTTGTCTACACCTAGATATGGTCATGCTGTTGTTAGCGTTGATGGAAAGTTGTATGCCATCGGTGGACGAAATGGGTCGATTAATCCTACTGATGTTGAAATGTACGATCCATCTACAAACACTTGGTCTACAAAAGCTCCTATCCCAACAGGGAGATATTCTACGACTGCAGCAGCAGTAGAAAATAGAATTTTTGTAATTGGTGGCTACGATGGTATAAATAATAAGTCAGTGCAAGCATATAACACTGAGACTGATGCATGGGAAAGTAAATCAAGTCTAGGTACAGGTAAAGCGAGTCTCTCATCAGCCTCTATTCAAGGCAAGGTATATATATTCGGTGGGAACAGTACTGGAAGTGTATTGTCTGAAGTAGAAGAGTACAACCCTTTGACTGATACATGGATAAGAAGATCAGATATGCCTGAAACAGTACATTCTGCGGGAGCTGCGACAATAGGAGGTAAAATATACGTAGCAGGAGGGAATGCGAATGGGTCAACAGTAAATAATTTAACTATTGCTTATATGCCACCGGAATTTCCTAGTGCACCACAGGATTTAGTTACTACCTCAGGGGATGCTACAGTTTCTCTCAGTTGGTCTGTGGTATCTAGTGCAACAAGTTATAATATCAAGCGTTCGACCACAGCTGGTGGCCCATACACCACAGTCGCATCGAGCGTGACTGGCACCACGTATACCGACACAACCGTCACCAACGGCACGACTTACTACTACGTAGTTACGGCCGTCAACGCTGGCGGGGAGAGCGCAAACTCCAATGAAGCATCCGCCACACCGCAAGCACCGGTCGTAAATCGTGCGTTGCTGGTGATCACCTTAGTCAGCGGGCTCGAGAAAGAATATGACCTCTCAATGACTGAAGTGAATGCCTTCATTGACTGGTACAACAACCGAGCAGAGGGGATCGGCACCGAGGTTTACACGATCAACAAGACGTTCAACCTGGCGAGCTTCTTGAGCAGGAAGGATTACATCACGTTCAGTAAGATCGAGACATTTGAAGTTAGCGAATATCTGGTAGAGTAATACAAAATCCCCGCTGGATTTGGCTGGCGGGGACTTTATTTACATTATAGAAAGTATAAGTTTTTGGGGCGGAACCGAAGGTTCCCCCTTTTTAAATGTTCGATTAATTTGGTGAAAATGTTTAGGACAAATGTCACAAATTGAAGGAGAGATTGTTTGTCGATTTATGTTCCAATAATACCCTGTATGAGGTATGATGAATTGAGATATTCTCCCATATTGGGTTGAGGAGGAAAAGGATTGAAGGAATCAGCCGAGGTTCAATTGATTGAAGAAGAAATATCACAGGAAGAACTGACACTCAAACATGCGCTGTCCAAAAACAGTGTCAGTGCGTTAAAAGATTTAATTAAGGTGTTTGATGCAATCCCGATTGACCCGAAAGCTAGTAAACCTGAATTGATTAATAATTTAGTACCATCAATCCCGAAAGAGAGTATAAGTGTTATTATTGACAAAGCGTTTAATCCAAAGATTCGATACACGGCATTTGTTGCCTCTTTTGATTCAGAGTTGCCAACAAATGAAGAGTTTGAGGAAAGAATTGTCGAGTATAATACCGAATATGACTACAATCACAATGATTTACTTAAAAATGGTCATATTGATCGATCGTATTTAGAATATCATCAGAAATTGAATAACGAATTGATTTTCATTCTCTCTGCATTCCGTAAAATTTTGCGGTTTGATCCTGAAGCAAGAGAATCCACTCCGAGTACGTCTTTGAAAAAAATTAGGATAACCGTCAATGAAAATACTAAACTCATTACTGTCTATACTGGAAATAAAGATTATTTTGAAAAAGCACTAATTGCCATGTACAAGTTACTTGGTAAGAGTGTTAAGGCAGTTTCGATAAACCTATCTGGTGTCTTACCTTCTGATACTCAAGAATTTTCTTTTCCTACAGTTAAGATACTAGACTATATCTATCATGGTCTCACGAGAATCGGGAAGATAGGCTTAATTAATGCTGTTGAACTTGATACACCATCGAAAAGTAAAAATCCTCAAACTGTTAAGGTTAAGGGTGATGATCTGTTAACAGATGAAGTAATATGCAAATACCTTTTCATTCATAAACGAGATTTAGTAGGAATCAGGACACACTTCACTTTTGTCATCGAGGAAAATGAGTATCCTACATCGATAGAACTCTTAATAAAAGATGACAGAATAAAGATTGGCATTAAAAAGGAAAACTATTCATTCGAACAACTTGATTTATTTTTTGGACTCATACAAAAGAATATTAATGAATTCCTACGCAATCGTGGGTTAATAAATTCAATGGAATTACAGAAAATATTGAGTCGACTCTCAACACTAGCGGTAAAGTAGGTGTTCAGTTATGATACGTCATTTTTTTGTGCTTATTGTTTGTGTTGCAGCAGTTACTGTACTGAATAAAATTGTTTTTGATTTTCTTGACGATAGTATTTCTTTATTTATTACTTTCTTGATTAACTCTGTGGCTATTTTTTTGTGTAGTTTATTTTTTTATAAAAAACCTGTCGTTGCAAATGACACTGAGGAATACAATGAACGTAGTGTTACAATATTTATTAAGCTAATTACATACTTTATGCCTATTCTATTATTAATTGGTCTTTATTTCGTTAATATGAGTGGTGTGCTGGACATCGATTCTGCAAATAGTTGGGTGTCATTTATTCTCGCTATAGTGGCATTTGCAATGTCGCTAATATCTCTTTACCAAGGAGAAACAACGTTTAAAAAAATGCTTGATCATTTATCACATATTAAAGTAAAAACAGATAATTTAAATTCAGAAATAATGTCCTCCGCACGCTCTAATCACTTATTATCTTCTTTGGTAACTACATCGCAACAAAAAGATGATTTGAAACTAAGTGTAACTCCTGGAATAGATCGTTCGAAGGAGGAATAAAGTAATGACAATAAAATATGGGAATTTTGATACCTTGACCGAACAAGTAAACGATATAGTTAACTTAAATGCGTTATTATTAGTCTTATCAAAAAAAGGAATTATTTCAAATAGTGAATTTCTTGAAGCTAAAGACAAGGCAATAGCTGATTTTAGAAAACAATTTCCAGAATTATTTAAGTCAAGTTAAATAATAAATAATATGAACGAGCAGTGATGAACTGAGCAGAGAAATCCTTCTGCTCTTTTCTATCTCGATCGTAAATGTGTCTTTCAAGCCTCGCTAACGCTGTCAACTATAGCACATCCACGAATGCTTGCAATTTCCAGTAACTTCAGATATCCCTACCGCCCCCTTCGGTTGTACGATTATATTGGTGATGCATATGTTTATTTCCCCCATGCTCCTAGAGACTTCGCAATCTGCGTTTTCCCATCCAGACTATATATTTGAGCCCAAAATTGACGGGCATCGGCTGATTCTATCCCGGCAAGGCGGAGATACGCGCCTATATACTCGCCACCACAATGACTGCACCATGAAGTATCCGGAGCTCTTCGATCTGGCCGAAGACAACATTGTTCTGGACGGCGAGGTCGCATGCGTCGATCGCTTAACTGGTGCCATTGATTTTGAATCGGTGATGGAGCGCTTCTCGGCGCGCAAGGCCGAAAAGGTGCTCAGGCCTTCTGCTACGCTGCCGGCCAACTACATCGTATTCGATGTGCTTCGCTACAAAGGGCAGGACCTTCGCGGCTGGCCGCTCATGCGCCGCAAGCAGCTGCTTTCCAGTATTGACTTCAGCAATCCTCGAATCAGCGTCGTGCCCTACATAGAGCGAGAAGGTAAGAGGCTGTTTGCTGAAATGGTGGATCGGCAACTCGAGGGGATGGTCGCAAAAAGGAAAGAGTCCGCCTATGTAACAGGACAGAGAAGCCCGGCATGGCAGAAGGTGATAAACTGGTCCTATTCAGAAGTGGTACTGACTGGGTGGAAGAAGTCGGAGTTTGGATGGCTTGCAGCTATCACGGATCCGGCCGGCCGGTACCGACCAGCAGGGGTTATTGAGCTTGGAGTGACACCGACTCAAAAGCAGGCATTCTACAGCGTAATCCGCCCGTTCGTGACGGGAGAGGACCGGGATCATGTTTATGTGGAGCCCTGGATTCGTGCCAAAGTGAAAATGAGAAATTGGACAAAGAGGGGCTTGCTTAGAAGTCCTGTATTTGTCGAATTTGTAGTATGAATTGCAAAGCCCCGCTGGGTTCAACCAACGGGGCTTCACTAATTACCAATTAATGCGATATACCGACTTATTCTCAATCACTCGTATATTCGCCGTCCAAGCCTCGCCCTCCGGCGTTGAATCCAACGCATCCTCGACAGCCTGCATCTTCGCGTCCAACTGATCGATGTAATGAAGCGCTACTGCCTCCGGGAGCTGCGGCTGAACCGGGCTGCCCCATTCCCCCGTATTGTGATGAGACAAAACCAAATGCTGCAGCACGACAACCTTTTCGTCCTCGGGATCCAACCCATGTCGATAGGCTGCCTCCAGAATCCAGTTGTTCGCCAAGGAGATGTGCCCGAGTAATTTTCCTTGATTGGTGTAGTCCGATACGATACCTAGCTCCGAAATCATTTCCTCTGGCTTTGCGATGTCATGCAGGATAATCCCCGCTTTAATCAGATCCGGTTTAAGGAACGTCCGCTGCTTGCAGATGAAATCGCCAAGCTCCAGCATCCGGCACATGTGGTAAGCAAGGCCGGCGAAGTAATTGTGATGCATCGATTTGGCAGCCGGGGAATGCAAGAGCTTTTCCTCGACCTTGGCCACACAGTACTCTACAATATTCCGGATCTGCTCATCCTGGATGCTTGCTGCAGCGGACTTGATTGTCTGTACGAGGTTATTCGGCTGCACCGGTGCTGATCGGATGAAATCCGTCACGTTTACCTTGTCGTCCGGTCTGGCCTTCCGCATTCTCCCAATTCGAAACTGAAGTTTATCGCGGTATGTCTGAACAGTACCCTCTACCTTAACGACATCAAATTGAAAGAAGGCTTCTTTATCAGCCGGGCTGACTTCCCAGAACTTCGCGGAAATATCCCCGCTTTTATCGCCCAGGACAATATCAAAATAGTCCTTGCCGCTGCCTTGTACTTGTTTCAATTGAATCTCTTTTAACAAATAAAATCCTGTGATCTCTTTTCCATCGGTGAATGTATTAATAAGCTTCATAGTCTGATTCACTTCAATCCCTCCATAAATTAGGAACTATTCTGCAATGATAAATGTTTTTTGTGCTGCGTGGCAATGGTGAAATGGGAAAAAAGTGCGATATTTTATGGCGGATGAATCGAAATGTAGCAGGAATCGAGAAACTTGTCGAGAAGTAGTTGATAACTTTTATGGAAGAAAGAGGTATTCGCATGGCTCGACGTAGAAGGAAGAAAAAAGAAGTGGATTTGGCAGAGGGGCTAGTCGGATTCGGACTGTTGGGGTCGTTCTACCTGTCCTATCAAGCAACTGGATCGTTTCAAGCTGCGGTCTTCATCACATCTGTGCTTTTAGGTGTCGCCATTGCTATTTTTGTCTGGATGTACATGGAGAGAGTGGAGAAGCTGAAGCGATCCGGTATAGCTGACATTGATAAAATGGACGGCCGGCAATTCGAATTGTACCTCGGGCATCTGTTCAGAGCATACGGATACGAAGTAAAGGTTACTCGAGCCGCCGGGGATTTCGGAGCGGATCTCGTAGTTTCCAAAGCTGAGAAGAAGATTGTTGTACAAGCAAAACGACATGCCCAGAATGTGGGGATCAGTGCTGTACAAGAGGTCCATGGATCGAAGAGCCACTATAGCGCAACGGAAGCTTGGGTGATTACAAACAGCGATTTTACTGATGCAGCTAGGGAGCTAGCACGATCAACCGGCGTCCGCCTCATAAATCGAGGTGAGCTTGTGGAAATGATCTTGAAATTGAATCCCAAAGGAACTCCAGCAAAAGCATCTACTCCAAAACAAGTAATGGAAGCTGAGCCGATCAAAACGAAAACATGTAGTCGCTGCGGCAGTGCAATGGTTCTGCGGAAAAGTACACGAGGAGAGTTCTACGGCTGCAGCAGCTTTCCGAAATGTCGGAATAACATACAAGCATAAAAACGCTCTGCCACCAGGCAGAGCTTATTTCTTTCTCGCATTCCACTCCCGTACATTGCGGTTGGTATGCAGTCGCTTGCACTCATCAGAGCATGTTGTCCTACCATCAACTGGTTCAAACACTTTTTGGCACCACGCACAAATATTGCTCCGCTTGCGGCGCTTGGGATTTCTGGTGGGATTTATGCGCTCCTTATTCTCGTGGTAAAACTCGATCGATGTGTCCCGGTCATATTCTTTGGCGTGGATCGGCTTGCATGTTTGGCAAAATCGCTGTAGCCCTCCGGCCACGACATAATCATTGCCGCAGCGCTCGCATTGATCGGTACTGCCGAGCGGTCTGCTCACCATGCCGGCGCGTTGTTTACGTTTATGCAATGCGTCGGCAATTTTTGTTCGCTCATATCGGCAGGTCGGGCAGTAATACGCCCGAGGGCCACCTTCGAAACTTGCACTGCATTGTTTACAAGTACGCGGTAGTAGGGCCATAATTATCTCTCCTTGATTATTTACGACCATCCCGGTAGTCTTCGATCTGCTTGTACGTCCAGATCGGTCCACTTGCAAGCTGGCTCAGCGGTGCAGGGAACGATCCGCGTTGGATGTACGTGCTGACTTTCCGTTTATCCCAACCAAGAATCTCTGCAGCTTCAGCCAATCCCACTAGTGGGGGGATAACCTTACCCGCACTCTCTGGACGTTTTTTTCCTTTAGCATCAAAAAAGTTTTGAAGGAAGCCGATTACATCAAGAGCGAATTTCTCGTTCGCGATCCGACTCGCCCACTCTGCATCGTTCGCCGTTTTGATTTTTTCCTCGTCATACCCCTTGTAGTACAAGTCCTTTCCAAGCTTCACAGTCCAGTATTGCCACGGCGTTTTTCCGTCCGGTTGAAGTCCCTTGTGCTCGATTACGGTGTACTCAGTGATATTAATTGTAGATCACCCTTTCGAAATGTATGACTTTATCATACATGCGTTGTATGATAAAGTCAACAAAATAAATATTGATTATTTTAGTCGTGTTATTATAAAATGGGAACAAACGTTCCTGTGAGGTGTCATATGGAAAAGTACATCGGCCGCAATATTGTAATAATCTATCTGGATAAACACGGAAAAATCACGCAGCGCAGGGTGGAAGTCAGATCGGTAAAAGGGAGCAGAGTAAGGGTTTACTGTCTCTACAGGAAGGCGCCGCGGGTGTTGCAGTTGGAGAACATTCTGGCCGTTCGCCTCGTTAAAAATGCTGTCTGATCGCGAGCGCAAGCTGCTGCGGATTACGTGGAGCTTGTACAACAACTCTTGGACCAGAGTTGATTTTGTCACCCTCTGCCGGCTTTCCGGTAGGACCCCGCAACAAATAAGAGAAGCGATTAACGGTTTGATCGAGAAGGGCTATGTGGAAGCGGAGCCCGGGAGGTTTCGCGTAATCCGAGCTTGGGAATAGAAACGGAGGAGAGTTATATGGCAAAATCAACAGGTAAAAACCCCATTCCTAAACGTCCGACACGAGATGAATTCGAATTAGAAGAGCTAGGAACCCAATTAATTGAAGCAAAGGATGAAGACGCCGAGGTCTCCTTACAGGTGTGGGGTGAGAATGAGCTTGTAGTAGGCAGAATTACTGATCTTGATTCAAGAACCAAACTTGTCCACGTGGAGCGACACGGGGCTTTGCGGAAAGTGCCGTTCCTAAACATTATGAAAGTAAGCAGCGCTTCATAATAATTACCGCCTATAGCGGTCGAATAGTGAGATCTCGATCAAGGACTGCAAATCCAGTCCGGACTATATCGGGACTCTAAGAAGAGACCACGACAAACTGCGGTTTGAGGGGTCTCTTTTTTCTGTTTTTATTTTCCCGCCGTCAATTCAAATCAACACCAGCGAGGAGAAATTTGATTAATAATCCGCTTTAGTTGACTAAAGGTTAGAAGAATGTTAGAAGTTCGCTCGAAAATAAGAAACAGCGCGACGCCCCTTGGTCGGGTAGCCGCGCTGTTAGTGGGATCTTGCTATGCTGATGAGAGGAGTCGAACCTCCGACCTACGCATTACGAGTGCGTTGCTCTGCCTCTGAGCTACATCAGCTTGTACGTGTGATTGAAGCGTACTTTTTCTATCATACTCATTTTTCGGATGTTGTCAAACCCAAAAACAGGAAAAAAGAGCGGCAGGCCAAACCTGCGCGCCCTTTGCTTATTTTCCGCTCAGTATACCCGTTCGAGGCCGCTGCAGCAACCCCTTACCAAGCATCCGCCGTCGCCTTGATCTTCATATTGTCGAAGGAGGCGGTACCGTTCGTCACCGTGATGTTGTTGTTGCCGATGTATGTCCGCACCACGTTCGAAGCGGTCGCCGGGGATGTGAACGTCAGCGTCTTGCTGGTCCAGGTCGTGTCCGTGAACGTCAGGCTGGCGATAATCGCGCCGGTCGTCTCGTTCTTAATGTACACCTTGCCGCCTGCGCCGGAGCCGTCCGTTTTGCCCATGAAGGTCAGCGTATAAGAGGTCGAAGGGAGCCAGCCCTCCCAAGTCTGGTTCATCAGCATATCGGCGGAGCCGTTCGCTTTAATTGTAGCGCCGTAGCTGCCCTCGTACTTGTTCGTGCTGTCCAGATACGCGTTCGCCGAAGTGGCGTTCACACGGTTCCATTGGGCCGGTTGAGTGGCGTCAAGGGAGTATTTCATCTCGAAACCTTGATTGACGATTTTCGCGCGGTCCCACTTCATTATATTAGACAAGTTCAATAGCTCCACGGTGGACACTGGCGTGTAGGAGCGGAACTGCTCGGATGAAATGTTGAACACGCGTTTGTCGAATTGCGACAGCTCGGTCCAGACGGACATGTATTTCGTGAAGGAGCTGTCGCCGGTGCCGTTCACATACTTGGTTGCAACCGGTGCCGTAAGCGAACCGTTCCACATGTGCTCCGTCAGCGCGTCCGTGAATTTGTCCATATCCGCCGCGGTGAAAATTTCGCCATGGCGGTACATCTCGAGCGCGAGCGCGAGGTCGATGTTGGCGTGCGAGGTGTCCTCTTTGCCGCTGGAGGAGTAGGAGTAGTTCCACGAATAAGCCGTGCCGTTGGCCGTCAGGCTGTTCTTGAAGTACTGGGACGCTTTGCGGGCGCGGTCCAGGTAAGTGGCGTTGCCATTGACGTCGTACATCACGATGAGCATGTTAATGAAAGCAAGCGCTTGGTTATAAGGAAGGTAAGTCCAAGTGGAGCCGTGCGCGAACGCATCGTATTTGGTCGATTGCTTGTAGAAGCCGGTCGTTCCCGAGATGGAAGCCCATGTGTTGCCGATGTAGCTGCTGCTCTCCCAACGCGGGATGATGTGGTCCTCCAGCAAGTCTTGGTACGTGTTTGCGTTGGAAAGGTATGCGGCTTGGAGCGCGGGCTTCTGGTGGATCAGCCGGACGAACTTCGCAATCGCCGTGCCGATCATGCCGTCATGCACCATATAAGGAACCTTCGCGCTGACCTTGACATTGTCGTAGTAGGCGATGCCCCCGGGGACCGTGTATGTTTGATGACCGAGCCAAACCTCGAGGATGTGACCGGCCGCAGCTGGCGTGCGGAATTCGAGCGTCTTGTATTCCCAGTCCGTGTTCTCGAAATTGATCGAGGCGATCACAGTACCGGTTGTTTTGTCGCGTATGTAGGCGCGGCCTTTGGCGGCGGAGCCGTTCGTTTTGGCGTACATGCGCAGCACGTATAGCGTGTCGGGGGCGTATTGATTGAGCTGCTGGTAAAGGCTTTGCCATTTGGTGCCCGTGGGCTCGGTGTGGATTTTGACGCCGTAGCTGCCGGTTACTTGAGGAGCGTGGTCAGTGGAACGGTAGGCGGTGGAGCTGGTCGATTGGAAACGAACCCAGTTGGCAGGCAACGTGCTGTCGCCGGAAGCGCCGGTCTCGAAATCCCAGTTGTCGTCCTCGACAGGCGAGTAGGTGGAGGTGCTCCAGCCAAGATAGCCGTCGTTGTCGATGTCATCGGCGTTGGCGACGATCGTGTCGGCGTGGGTGGTGAATTTGTCAAGCCAGGAGGTGCTGCCGGTCAAGCTGTAGAGGTCGAGATAGCTGTTCAGGATATAGCTCTCGCCCCAGGCCAGGTTGCTGCCTTCCGTAGAGGTATAAAGGGTGTTGCCGATGCTGCTTTCCAGGGCGGTGTACTTGTCATACCAGATGTTGTTGGAGGCTAGAGCGGGGGCCGTCAGGCCGAATAGCATCGTGCCGATGACGGTGGCTTGTACGAGCAGCTTGCTCTTGCTTTTGAAGCGTTCAAGGCGGTTCCAGTTCACTAAGATTCCTCCTTTAATTTGGGTGAAATCGCAGCCTGCGCGGATGCCTGACTTTGAAGTGAGATGGGTTGCCTCCTTTCGAGTATGGGGTGGTTGATGGGACATGTGGGAAGCGAGTGGAACATACATTCAGGCATACAAGTGTTAGTCCTGTCTCTTCGGAGGCGTCACCTTCCTTATATTGGGATAGTTTTATTGTATACAGGTATGGTACATATTACAACAATTAGTTATTATCTATTACTTCTTAACTAGAAAGAAGGGACAAACAGATTACAGGATTCAAATCGACAATATTAGGGAATTTGCCAAAAATCGACAAATATCTCCTTTGTAATCGACAATTCTCTCGCCACTCACATCAAAAACAACTCCGTTTACTGCATTAGCATGCAAAAATGATGGGGAAAATGGTATATCTATGTTGCATCATGTTGCATCTTTGATCAGACAATAATCCTGCATCTTAATACCTAATCTTTGAATGGTTCCCTCACGAAGTTCAATGACTTGTTTAGATCCTGAAATATGCTTCCCGATTCTATTAGGTCTCATACTTTGGATGAAGTATATGATTTGATTGCTGGAATCTAGAAATAGAACATCAATTGCCATTTTCATGCCGAAAGTGTGAACAGACGAGCATGGTCTAATAATTAGTGCTTCTTCCTCATGCACTTGGTTTTTACCAAGCCAGCCCTTAAGTCGACTTATAAAAGTATCCGCTATAGTCACTCTGCTTGCTACATATTTTTCTTGTTGATCGGAACAGATTATTAATTTCATAGCTGAAAATGCTCTCCTAATACTTTTTTGCTCCTATCATCCCACAAAACAGTTCAGAAGAATATAGCTTTCTTCACTTATGGCACAGGGGGCCAACGAATGTTAAAACGCCTAAAGCTGCTCCGCTCCAATAAAGGTCAAGCAACTATTGAATTGGCCATCATTCTTCCAATCATCCTTTTGCTTGTCATGCTCATTATCTATGTGGGAATGTTCGTATTCTCCAAAAGTGTTACTGTGCTATCCATTCACCAAGGAGGAAGAGAGGGTCAATTCATATGGCATCTGGATCTGTCTCAAGACAAGAAAGAAGAAAGGGTAAGAACAATTATTCGAGAATCTCTCTCCAGCTTGCCAAACGGTTCAAATTCAGAGATATCAGTTTACGACGATCTACAAGGGAAGATCACAATTACAGTAATTTATTATTTCAAAATGAACCTTCCGTTTTTAGAAGACATCACGGGATATGATGCAGTCCCGATCAGAAATCAACTGGTATACAGATATACAACCAAATAGGAGAATCCCCCATGTTAAAAGATCGTCTTAAGTCCTTTAGGGCAAGTAATGGATTCACTACAACATTCTTTGCTGTCTTAATGCCAGTTCTGATTCTTATCCTAGGCTTGTGTGCAGATGGCAGCATCATTATATACAACAAGATCGCTTTGGATACAGCTACCGATGCTGCAGCGGTATCTTCTTCCGATTCTTACAATCGTGATCTTTGGTGGACCCCTCCACACATTCTGGAACTTAGAAGAGACGCTGCGGAGAACATCGTTCGTGATGTTCTTCAACAAAACATGCCCCGAGCCAGGCTTGTAAGTCTGGAGATTCTTCCGAGCAAAAAAGAGTGCAAGATTGAGACGGTGGCAGAGATACCTATGTTTTTCATGAAACTTTTCCAAATAGAATCTTATACGATCAGAGCAAGCTCTATTGGCCGTGTCTACTGATATAGGAGGACCCACTCAATGATACTGTCGATTTCCTGTTTAACTTTCTTACTTGTACTTCTTTATTTGCTGCCGCTAGACGAACTATTTCCTACCAGACATCTGCGCAACACGGTAAACGTAATCTTGTCTCACAAACCTGCAAAAAATATGGCTAATTCCCCCTTGCTTAAACTATTGGTCCCCCTCCTTAACCGAATAGCACGACTTATAAAGATCGACCCCTATGCCCCCAAATGGAGAAAGTACAGAGATGATTTGCAAGTTGCCAATTTGGAGCACTTGCTTACCTTAGAACAATTAATAAGCATTAAGTACTTGGTTTCAGTTGCGATTTTCATTTATACCCTGCTGTTGTTAGCTTTAGATTTTTCGATTGAAGTCCTTTTACTGGCCGTAGTCTTGGTATTCCTGGGTTACTTTCTTCCCGACCAATGGTTAACCATAAGAGTCAAGAAGAGAAGAGGGGACATTCAAAAAGAGCTTCCCTCCATCTTGATATCCCTGGCTGTTACGACCGATGCCGGGCTGACCCTGTTCCAGGCGCTGGAAGAGATATGTCATCGAAAACAAGGAGCTCTTACCGACGAGATCAAAAAAACGCTCCAAGAAATATCGGTTGGAATCCCCCAGAAGGAAGCCTTCCAAAATATGGCGGATCGAGTACTCGTGGAAGAGTTGACGTTGTTCGTCTCAGCCTTAATTCAAACATTAGAGAAAGGCTCCTCAGGGATCACACAGGTGCTTAGAGAACAAGCTACTGAAGCCTGGTCGAATAGGAAATCCCGAGCCAAAGAACTTGGTGAGAAGGCGTCTATCAAATTGTTTATGCCACTAATCGGGTTAATCCTACCTGCGCTTATGATTTTTCTATTGAGCCCTGCCATATTTGCCATTCTCAAGTTTTTCGTCTACTAGCAACGCATTGGGGGAGGTCGAGACATGGTTCTGCTGATAAGCTGTTTTGTCGGATTAATAGTCTATATTGTTTTTTTGTTCATTCTATCTCTACTAGAGGGTAATAGAGGGTCGCGCGGACACATAAAGCGATACTTCGACCATATTAGAGGAAAGGAAAAGAAAAGAGTCACTATCGTCAATAAGCTGCTCAGATTGAGTCCGGACCAGCAGCAGTATGCATTCGATGCCAAAAAGTATTTTTACTACTCACTCCCGGCATGCCTAGCGATCTTCTTATTCATGACCTTTATGCTCAGGACTTGGGAGATTTCATTAGTGATTGGGTTAGTTGGCCTTTACTATCCGAGATTGATCATCTTGAGTCGAATTAATAAGCGAAGAAAACAATTGAATATGCAGTTGAAGGATGCCATGTATTCGCTCTCGACTTCGTTAAAAGCCGGTTCTTCTTTGCAGAAAGCTATTGAAAGAAGCGTTGCAGATCTGCAACGAATCTTTTACAGAGATAAAGACGCTCCAATAGTACTGGAGTTCAAGAAAATGTCAGAGGACTTAAACATGGGGTACACCATTGAAGAGGCACTTACCGCGTTCCGTGATCGCGTTCAATTGGAGGATGTGAATGATTTCGTCAATGCTACGCTGATAGCCAAGAATCGAGGTGGCAATCTAACCGAGATCTTCACCAATATTACCCGAGTCATTAGCGACAAAATCGAGATTAAGAACGAAATTAATATTTTGACGGCTGGAAAAAAGATGGAATCCAAAATTTTGTCGTTTATGCCGATTGGCATCGTGGCCTGCCTTACCTTATTGTCCCCTGACTATATGGAGCCGATGTATAGCACCTTTCTTGGCAAAGTATTGATGATTGTTGGTTTTATATTCATTGTTCTGAACTATTTTATTAGTCGCAAAATAGTAAATATTGAAGTGTAGCTGATCCAGGAGGGCAGAAATAAGTGAACAGGAATCTGTGGTTGAAATCATTACTAGGAATAGTGCTGTCTGTTTGTATCGCCTTTTATGTAAACGTTTATTTGAAATCATTACGGGAAGAAGTAGCTGTCGTTGTAGCTGCAAAGGATATTTCCCCCGAAACTAAGATCTCTGCAGATATGCTAACCACAGTAAAAGTGAACACAATGGATCAAAACCTGCTAGTGCCTAACGCCGTTCTTCAACTAAGTGATGTGGTTGGATCGATCGCAATGACCAAAATCAAAGCAGGCAGTGTAATCCAGAAGGAGCCTACTCAAATTATGGCGCCGATCGATTATTCTAGCAGTACATCGCCGGCATCGGGAGACGTTAAGAAATCATTTTTCATTCCGCCGGATAAACGAATCATCACACTTAAGCTTGATGGAGAAGGCTCCGTTGCATTCGCACTTAAGAAGGGAGATAAAGTGGATGTCATTTTCACCTCGATGGCTAGTGAAACCAACGGCATCTATTCTTCTCTGATCCTGCAAAAAATTGAAGTGTTTGACGCGGAAGTGATTGCGGATAAGGATAAGACAGCCAGTAATACGGCCGTTATGCAAAATGTCACCCTTCTGGTGACTCCGCAAGAAGCGCAGGATCTGGCATTGGCCAAAAGAAAGGGGAAGATCGATCTTGCTTTAGTGCCGGCCACCACTACAGGTGCGAACAATGCTGAGATGCCAATAAACCCTACGTACCCAACTAAATTTACGACTAATCGACCGAGGTGATTTCATGAAGAAGCAGTCGACGATTCTTGTCACATCTCCCCAAGGGGGCTCGGGCAAATCCACGATCGCATTAAATACAGCCTTGCATTTTGCCAATATGAATATGAAGGTGTTGCTGATCGATATGGCATGTTATGGGAGTTTGCCCTCCATGCTAAAGATACCGATACGCGGCAAAGGAATGTCTAGTTTAATTACTGCCTTAGAGCAGAACGAAGGGAAAATCCATCCAGAACAGTTCTCCTCCTATTTCAGAGATTCCTTGATGGTGTACGAAGGGGAAAAGAACTTGCATCTTCTGCTGAGCGCATCGCCACTCAAGATGGAGAAGCTAACGATCGGCTACGTGCAAGCCATCATCCAAGCTGCCAGAATGGAGCATTACTCTGCGATCATTATTGATACTTCTTCCGAATTGTGTGAACGAAACATCGGATGTCTGGAGCAAGCGGATTGTATTCTAATTCCTACCCTGCAGGATGTGACATCGGGCTGGAAGACGATTCTATTCAAAGAAATCTTGGAAAGCTTGAATATCGACCGGGACAAAATCTCCGTTATTGTGAACCGCTGCACCAAATACTCAGGGTTCAATAACCTGGAGTACCGGGATGAGCTTGGATATTCTTTACTCGCAGAGATACAAGACGTATCTAAAAAGGCACAAAAACATATCAACAATGGTGTTCCGATTGTAAACTCGGGCAATAAAAGAGCGGCTATGCCATTCAGGAATTTGTCCAATCAGCTCTTAAAGAAGTTAGGAGGGTAATATGAGCGTTGAGCAACTCATTCAGGACAAGCAGAAACGGTTTCTAGAGGCGGAAGAGCGGCAGCAGACAGAAGGATTGGATAAGAAGCACGATGTGTATCAAAGAGTCCGACAGCGAATTTCAGAAAACCGAGATCTATTCGTTTCAGGACTAAATCAAGATTTGGAATACATACGCAACATGATATGGAGAATCATTGAAGATGAGATGGAATTTAATAGGAGAGAGTGGACGTTAAATTCCTACGAACGGGCAGAAATTCTAGAGCAGTTAATGCATACCATGTTCGGTTATGGAATTCTGGAGAATCTGATCCACGATCCGAGCGTGACCGAAATCATGGTCAATGGGTTAAGCAAAATCTTTATCGAGAAGGATGGCAAGTTTCACATTGCTCGTGATCGGAGAGGAGTGCCACTTAAATTTAATAACAATGAGGAATTAATGCATGTCATTGAGAAGATCGTCTCGCCCATTAACAGGAAAGTCAATGAAAGTGAACCTATCGTCGATGCTCGGCTGCCGGATGGCTCAAGGGTAAACGCAGTTCTTCATCCCATCGCATTAGACGGTTCTACTCTAACCATTCGGAAGTTTCCTCAGAAACCGTACACAATGAATCAGTTGGTAGAGTTCGGCACATTGGACAAAGAGTTGGCGGATTTCTTGAAGAAATTAGTATACGCCAGATATAACATCATTATCTCGGGGGGCACAGGTTCGGGCAAAACAACCTTTCTCAATGCGTTAAGCATGTTCATCCCAAGTAATTCCCGAGTCATAACAATCGAGGATGCCGCTGAATTAAAGCTGCTCGAAGCGGAAAATCTCATTCGTCTGGAAACGAGACCTCCCAATATGGAAGGCAAGGGAGAAATTCGAATGAGGGATTTGGTGAGGACGGCCTTAAGAATGCGTCCAGATCGAATCGTCGTAGGTGAAGTCCGATCTGGAGAAGCGCTAGACATGCTACAGGCTATGAACACCGGCCATGACGGCTCACTATCAACTGGCCATGCCAACTCGGCGGTGGATATGCTGAGTCGACTTGAGACGATGGTGCTAATGGCGGGGCTGGAATTGCCGGTCGCTGCCATCCGGAAGCAAATCGCTTCTTCCATAGATATTATTGTGCACCTGAGCAAACAAAGGAATGGCAAGAGAAGAGTGGTCGAAGTCATCGAGATCACTGGAATCCAACAGGGCGAGATCCAAACCCAATCGCTGTATGAATGGGACGAGATACTTCAAAAAGTGAGAACGACCGGCAACAAAATGCGGGATATGGAGAAGTTCGTTGGAGCTGGGCTCGCAATGGACTGGAAGGGAGGTGAGACTATTGAAGAGACTGGTGAGTATGTGGGTTAAAGCAAATTACTATCTGGACAATTGGAAGAGAGAGGAGAAAGGACAGGCTCTAAGTGAATATGCGATTATTGTCGGCGTTATTGCAGTTTTGATTATTGCCACGCTAATCCTATTCAAGGACGCTCTGAAATCCGTATTTACGAGAATTATTAATTCCTTGAATGGGGTAGGGACATAAGCGAGGGGGCAAGAAGAGGTGCATAACCCGGTGTCTTTGGCGAGTCCTGAGTTAACGCCCTTCTCACCCTTATTCAGTATACGCAATTTTTCGTTGGGAAGTTGCATTATTTTTTAAATCACAATGTCCTTGGAGGCTTACTATGATCTTTGATAAATTAATAAAAAGCTTTAAGAGGAAAATAATCCCTCTAATATGCTTATTTGCTGTACTCACTTCATTAATTCCTATTAATTTAGTAAATGCTGATGGGCCGCCACCAAAACCGACCACTCCTGGGTATGCTGAGGTTAAAGACGAATATGCAGGAGATGGGTACTGGTATTTTGATGTTTGGGATTGGGAATTACTTACAACAGTGAAATCACGTCAAGTGTATAACGGACATTATGAGCCGACTGCGACGTGGATTAACTATAGTTGTCACACGGAATATCAAGATGTATGGGTGAACTATTGGGAAGAAGGCGCTTGGTACTGGGTGAACTATTGGGAAGAAGGCGCTTGGTATTGGGTTAATTATTGGGAAGATGGGAACGGAAATTGGGGAGGAGGATACTATGAATGGGTTGTAACATCATGGGGCGGTGGGTACTATGAATGGGTAGTGACAGCATCAGGTGGCGGATATTATGAAAGTCAACCCTATGAAGTATGTACTGGTGGGTATTACGAATATGGTCAAGTTTGGGTAGATGCATGGATAACGGAATATTATAACGACTATCAATGGGTGTATACAACTAGTTCTTCATTTTTAAAATTTACTGGAGAATTTCCTGCATCTGGTGGTGGTTCGGGAAATCCAGGTGGAGGAACCGGCAGTAGTGGTAGTTATGGGGAAGCTTATACTAATCCTAATACAGCTCCCACTATGCCTGATCTGCATGATTGTGCATATGGAAACTTTCAATTTATTGAAACTGGATGGGTGTATACAGGCTATTGCTCAGAATATGGTCCTCCATATCTAGCCGGTCCTACACCACCTCAAGAAACAAGTGTAATAGAAGGAATATGGGATGACATCAAGAGCCTTGGATCGCTCGCATATCACTTTGCAAAAGGGATTGTTAAGGGGATATACGGTTCCTTAAAAGGAACCTTTGAAATGATTAGACATCCAGTAGATACCCTTCGTGCAGTATATGAGATGGCTCATAGTTTATATAAGTGGGTAACTACATTTGATGAATCATATGTGGAACCACTTATTGATGCACTGGGGAATCAAATCATTGATATAAAAAATCAATGGACAAGTGGAAGTGGCAACGATAGGGCAGAGCTTATTGGAAAGATGGTAGGCGAAACGGCTACTTCTGTAATTGGTGCCAAAGGCGCAAACGTAGTGCTTTCCGAATTAAGACATTTTAAAAAGATCATTGATTTAGTTCCTTGTCATTGTTTTACTGCGGGGACTCTAGTCACAACTGACACCGGAGAGAAACAAATCGAAGAAATACAAGTTGGAGATATGGTTCTTGCCAAAAATGTTGATTCCGGAGCAGTTTCTTATAGACGGGTAGATATGTTGTTTAGAAAAGAAATTTCGGAATCTTGGAATATTAAAGTTGGCAATGAAACAATAACAACAACAGACGAACACCCTTTTTGGGTGAAGGATAAGGGTTGGGTAATTGCAAAAAACCTTACTGTTGGTGATCTTGTCGAGACAAGTGATGGGCATAATATTGCAATAGACAGTATTGAAGTAAAACCCGATCATGCAACAGTCTATAATTTTAGAGTCGAAGATTTTCATACTTACTATGTTTCCAATTTGAAGATTTTAACTCATAATACTAGTTGTCCGAATTATTGGTCAAATGTAGTAGGACAGCGTAACCCTACATCGTCAAGTGGGTCAAACTCTGAAAGACTTGCCCATGCTTTGGGATCTGTGGGATTATCGAGGCCAGATCCGATTCCAAGTAGGGGCATAACAAACTGGGAAGCCCACCATATCGTTCCTGCAGGAGAGCAATATTTAAGTGCCGTACAAGCTAGAACGATCCTGGGGAATTATGGGATTGATGTGAATTCACCAGTAAACGGTGTATGGCTTCCTAAAAATCCAGGAGTTGAGTTTACTTCTGTGGAGTGGTCAAGTAAAATTGCAACTCATAATGGAAGACATATCTATTCCTACTATGACTATGTAGCTAGTGAATTAGATGCGGTTGTTCAACAAGGGGGGGCTTTTAGTACCATTCAAAGCAATTTGCAAACCGCTATACATGATATAAGAATAAATTTAATGAATGGCAATATCGTTTTGCATAATTATTAAAAAGTATTGCTGCGACTCCTGTTGTACCTGGAGTCGCAGCAAATTAAGGAGAGATTACAATGAAAGTTTGGATTCTGAGTGGGACAATTGATATAGGTAACGAAATTTTAAATTATGATAATGTACAACAAGGGTTGGATATTATTAAGTTTATAGGAAGAAGCAGGGTTTCTATTCAGAAAAGTTGGAATGCAGTTTCAATAAATTCAATAGAAAAAGGTGAAAAGTTGGATTTTCACAAGGAACTGAGAGTGCCAATCCTTAGTAAGGATGCAGTTCAAGTAATTCAAGAATTAATCAAGGACATGGCCGAAATTCTTCCGTTAATACACCCTGACCGGGAGTATTTTGTTCTTAATATACTTAATATAATTGATTGTATTGATGAATCAAAAATACAGTTTACTTCATACCCGACTGGTACAATTAAGGCATATACGAAGTGGGAGTTCAAGAAGGAAATGGTAGCAGGTCAGCACATTTTCAAAGCGACTTACCATACTGTTCGAGATGTACCGGTAGACATTATTTTTGTTTCAGATGAATTCGTTGAGAAGGTCGAAAAAAGTAAATTAAAAGGGTTTTACTTTACTGAAGTTTGGAATGGATAAAAATGTTGATGTAATAAGCTAGACAACATTTCAGAAATCCGTACCTATCAAAAAAAGGAGCCCTACAGGTTGACGAGGGCAAAAGAAAACTGGTCGATCAGCAGGCGAGTCAAAGCTTGAGGCGCGTCGGTAAACGGAGTCGGCTCCCATTTTCCTCGGTGATCTGCCATGCTTAATCCGAAAGTTCGCGTATCGATTACGCTCAAACGGGCGCGATTCACACGTTCACCGCCCTCGGTTGAAAATAGAATCAAATGCTGTCCGCGGGGGCGCACCTGAATATGGGAAAAGCCGTTCGCCTCCAACAGTTCTTCGACTTCATCGCCAATGGCTTCGAGGATCATCTTGTCCATTTACATCGCCTCCTGGTCTTGGATCGGGTATCCCCGGAAGGTCCAATGAAACGGATGCCCGTCTTTGTCGTTCCAGCGTCGGATAAAGGCCATCACTTTTTGCCGAAGATCGGTTTTGGAGATGAAACTGTTGTGACGCAGACAGCGTTTGTACAGAATTGAGAAGAAAATCTCAATCTGGTTCACCCATGAAGCGTGCAACGGCGTATAGTGAAACGCAAATTTGTTGCCGTGCTTCTCATTAAAGGCCGTCCACCGCTCGTCGGTGCCGTCGTAATGGATATTTAAATTGTCCCATACGATGATGATTTTCCGACAATGTCGGTAACGTACAGCAACCTGATCCATGAACGCAAGCAGGTCGTCGGCCTTGCGATGATCGCCGCAAGACGCCACCACTTCGCCCGTCTTGACGTCAAAGCTGGCCAGCAGCGCCTGCGTACCGTGACGGATATATTCGTATTCGATTCGACCCGCTCGGCCGATCCGCGGTAACTGCGTTTCGTATTTCTTTTCATTGGCCTGCATGCGGTCTTCTCATCGACACAGCAAAGCGCCACATCGTCGGGAAGATCGGCGTGGTACAGCCCGACAATGTCATTGACTTTTTCTTTGAATTGCGGGTCCTTGCTGTGCAGCCATAACGTGTGTCGATGCGGTTTGAGAGCGTTTTGTTCGAGTGTACGCCATACGCTGGAGCGACTCATGCACGGTCCTGTGACGTTCTGCTGGACGGCCTCCGTCAACGTGTCGTAGGTCCATATAACCTGACCAGCTAACCCGTAGTGTTCCGGTTGGTCACAGGCAATGGCAATGACCTCGCATCGTTGTACCGCATCAAAGGTAGCTGGCGCGCCTGTACGCGGCGCATCCTCCAAGCCGGGAATCCGTCCGCTGACGAAACGATCCCGCCATTTGCGTACCGTTTTGGGCGTCACATGGACTTCCCGGGCAATCTGGCTTACGGGCATTCGCTCGACAGCCAACTTCCAGATGAGGGTGGCTCGCTGTTTCAGACGAAACGCTATCTTCTGACCCAGCATCATTTTTCTGATCCGTTTCCGTTCTTTGGTCGTTAAGCGAATGCCGTTCATTTGGCTCACCTCTGCGAATAGGGCTTTCTTTTCATTACCCCGTTTTCGTGAGAGGCCTTACAGCTTTCCTTTTATTTCTTAGGGAACGAACTTATAGAATGCTGTACTAGTGTGGAGGATAGTAGGAGGACCAATGAAGAAAATATTATTATGTGCAGGATTGATTATGTTATTTGTGGTAACTATTTCAGTGTACTTAAAACTTAACTATAAAAATACTGCATCAAGTCAAAGTTTAGATGGAACTCAACAGATTCATTTAGTGCAGGATGAACAAACGATCCAAATCAAGGAAGACAAGTCTAGCGCCGAAGATATACTGAAAGTGGCACATGAATACAAAATAGATACCACTGATTTGTCGAACGATGAAATATTGCAAGAAATTTCGGCGAGACGTAAATCCAAAAATGATTTTTTTTACGAAGAAGCAAAGCGTTACAATATTGATACTACTAATTTGACTGTTGAAGAGATAATTGAAATTGTAAAAAGATTGAATCTTCAAGAGTATTTAGGTCAGACAAAATAGATATTATCTGGACAGTTAAAAGTTCTTGTTGAAAATGAACGCATAGAAAAATAACCCAATCGAACGAATCTGTGGTATCCTTACGGTTCCTAGGCCAGAAAGGAGAGTAGATCGCAGAAAGGGTTACTGTGTTAGTTTACCCGATTTCGTTACGATCGACCATACCATGCTGAAATTTATCAATGAAGTTTTGTCCGCATTTCGAAGTTGCTTCTCCCGAGTCGCTGCATACGAATGGTTCGTCGTGATCGTTGTCGGTCTCATGGTGCGTTCCGATCATCTCGGAGTGACCTCGATCGTGCGGGATCTGGCGCTGGATCCGCGTCACTACGAGTCGATGCTTCATTTCTTCCGTTCTGCCGCCTGGTCGCTGGAATCGCTGCAACTCGCTTGGTACAACGCGGTGAACCGTCACGCGCCGATCGTACGCTTTCTTGGACGTGTCTTACTGGTTAGCGATGGCATGAAGAAGTCCAAAGAAGCCAAGTACATGCCGGGTGTGAAAAAATTGCATCAGGATTCCGAGAATTCATCGAAAGGCGAATACATTTTTGGTCACTTCTTCGGCGCGATTGGCGTGCTGGTCGGCACGGCGGAAAAATGGTTTTGCTTGCCTCTGTTCCTCAATCTGCAGGACGGTGTAAAAGCGATCTTGGGTTGGGAAGATGCATCCGAGGAGCGGCAAGCTTCCCATGTCGTGCAAGTGATCAATCAAGCGTTCACGGCTGCGGGTGTCTTTGGCCGGGCGCTGCTTCTGCTTGACCGTTACTACCTGTCTATTCCCGCCCTGCAACGGCTGACCGAAGGCAATCATTCACGTGCGTCCGACGTACACATCGTGACCCGAGCCAAGATGAATGCCGTGGCCTACGAGATGCCCGCCGCGGGGGCGTCCGCCAAAGAAAGGCAAGATGGTGAAGCTCGCCGCGTTGTTTCAGTCACGTGCAGCCGATTTTCAAACGGCCACAGTGAGGCTCTACGACAAAGAAGAGACGGTATCCTTTCTGTGTGTGGATTTGTTATGGGGCCAGGGTTTCTACCAGAAACTGCGTTTTGTACTCGTTAAGCAGGACGAGCGCTTTTCGATATTTGTCAGCACCGACCTGACGTTTGAACCGATGCAGATCCTCACCGCATACGGTTACCGCTTCAAGATCGAATGCACGTTTAGGGAAATGAAGCAAGTCATCGGCGCATTCGGCTACCGCTTCTGGAGTTCGGCAATGCCGAAGCTCAGCCGCTATCGTCGGAAAGGCGATCCGGATCCTTTGGAGCGTGTGACCGAAGAGCAGCAGCGAAAGCGAATTCGTTTGACCTTGCAAGCCATCGAAGGATTTGTCATGTGCAGTGTCATCGCAACGGGACTGGTTCAGTTGATCGCTTTGCGCTTTTCCGGGCAGAAGCCGGGTTTGTTTTTCCGCTATCTCCGCACGCCCTCCAAGTCCGTCGTCTCGGAGGCAACGGTTGTCGCCTATTTTCGCAAATCGATTTTTAGCCTGTTTGCCCAAAATTCGCAGCTTTCACTAACCCAAATTATTCGTTCCAAGCAAAAAACAGCCTTGCCTGACGCTAATTCGCTTGTTTCTTAAAGATGTAAAACTTTTGACTGTCCAGATATTATTAATATTATAGAAAAAAATGCTAAGGATAAAAGGTTAGAACAGTTCGTGGAATATTTCCTGTTGAGGGGTAGTGAGTTGTATGAGTGTTAAAGATATTACACAAAATTACGGAATCGGAATTCTTCTGCGAAGATGGGTTGCGCTCTGGTTAGACGGAGCCATCATGTTCGGCTTTTTGGTCTTAGTTGAGATCATGATTGGTAGAGAGTGGTATTCTAATTCACTTGGTCTTTGGATAGTGTGCTTAATAGCATATTTCTTTTTACTTGAGGCAAAGTACGGTCAGACCCTTGGTAAGTGGGTAATGAGGATCATAGTTGTAACCGAGGACGGAAAAACACCGGGTTTTGTAAAATCGATAATTCGAAATATAGTGAAATTACTGGAAGCTAATCCCTTAATGTTCGGAGGGTTGCTTGCAGGTATTGTTTCATGGATATCTTCAAACAAGCAACGTATTGGTGATAAGTGGGCAAGGACGTACGTTGTAAGAGTGAGTGATCTAACTAGACGGTCTATTTCAAAAAATGACGATTCGATGAGAAAACTAATCCAAGAAATTCAATCCGAATAAGAGTTTAAAGTGGCACAAGAGTGAATAAAAATAATTGCTATCCAGAAATTTTATTGGAAAGCCAAAAGATACTGGGGATTCCCTTTAAGAAAAAGCAACAACCGACCATACCGCATCTCACGTTGGCGCAGCTCACCCATTTATTTGAACAGCCCAGTTCAGCGACGAAGAAAGGTCGTCGCGATTTGACCTTGATGGTTGTCCTCTATGATGCTGGCGCAAGGGTACAGGAACTGATCGACCTCAAGGCTTGTGATGTGAGATTGACTCAACCTGCGACCATTACCTTGACCGGAAAGGGTAACAAGAAGAGGAACATTCCGATCATGGCCAAGACCAGAAATCTTCTGGAAGGCTACATGACAGAGAACCATTTGCTTGATCCGGGACGTCAGCAAAGTCCCGTTTTCTTTAACAGCCGTTACCAGGCGTTTACAAGGCCCGGCATTACTTATTTGCTCGACAAGTACTTGAAGCAAGCAAAGCGTAACCACCAAGACGAAGGATTCCCAGATTCGCTGCATCCGCATATGCTCAGGCATTCCAAGGCCCTTCACCTGTTGGAATCGGGCGTGAATCTGATTTACATTCGGGATTTACTGGGGCATGTCAGTGTGACGACAACGGAGATTTACCTGAAGTTCGATACGGAGGTGAAACGAAAGGCTTTAGAAGCAGCTTATCTCCAAGTGACGAGTCCAGACACGCCCGCTTGGGAAGAGAATACCGATATTCTGCAATGGTTGCAGAATTTTTGCCGTCCATGATTGTTATGGAAAGATTTTCGGTAATGATCCCTGGCCTGTGTGGATGTATTCGAGAATCTTTCCATAAACAAATTCTTTCGATAATTGCCGTTATGGAAAGTTTTCCATAACGGCAAGACGCATCTGGCCATTGCGGCTGGACTTCGCGCCTGTGAGCTCGGCATGACGGTGAAATTCTACACCGTCGCAGAACTGGTGATGCGTCTGGCCGAGGCTAAACGAGCAGGTACACTCGAGAGACTCTTGAGCGAAATTCAGCGCTGCCAGCTCCTGATTTTGGACGAGTGGGGTTACATCCCAGTCGACAAGGAGGGCTCGCAGTTGCTGTTTCGTGTCATTGCGGACAGCTACGAAAGCCGCAGCTTGGTCATTACGACCAACCTCGAATTCTCCAAATGGGGCTCTGTCTTCACGGACGACCAAATGGCTGCCGCCATGATTGACCGTCTGGCGCACCACGGGCACTTGCTTGTGTTTGAGGGCGAGAGCTACAGAATGAAGCATGCTCTGATGAAAGAACGCTAGGAGGCGCTATGATGATGACGAAAACAGATCGAGTCGATTTGTCTGAAATGGAAGCCGCTATTGAGCGGCTACGAGAAGAAATTCAGCGATTACAGGCAGAGCGTGACGCTCTTCAGCTGGGGAATCTTGCGTTGTACAGGAAGCTGACGGAACCCGTTTTTTGGTCTTGCGCTCATCGGCTTGCTCTTATCGCAAACCCAAATCGCCAATCGTCTCGTTCGCTGTGTTCTTCCCGGTGCTGTTCAACCTACCGTCACTCATGGAGAGGTTCTGTTCGCTTACCTTGGTCTGCTCTGCCAAGGGAAAAGCGATTTCGATCAGATTGAACCGTTCCGGGCGGATCGCTTTTTCTCCAAGGCACTCGGAATTCGGCATGTCCCGTCGTCGCCCACCCTTCGGCAACGTCTGGATCTGGCGGCCGCGCATAGTTACGATTGGCAAACGATTTTGCTGGAGGAGTCTGCCGATTTGCTCCGTTCGCTCCAGACTCCACTCACACCGGTTCGGGCCACAAACCGCCAAGGCATCGCGGAGGAATGGCTGCCGCTCGATCTGGACGTTTCTCCGTTTGACAATAGCGACACCCGAAAGCAAGGCGTCTCCCTGACGTACAAGAAGGTGGACGGCTACTCTCCGTTTTTCGCCTATCTGGGTCAGGAGGGCTATGGGGTCAATGTCAATCTGCGAGAGGGCAAGACTCATGTGCAGAAAGAAGCGGACGCGTTCCTGACCCAAAGCTTGGAATTCGCTCGCCGGGTGACCGACAGGCCGCTGCTGGTACGGATGGATGCCGGCAATGATGCGCTGGTGAACTTGAACGTGTGTTTGGAGCAAAACGTCGACTTCCTTGTCAAGCGCAACCTGCGCCGGGAATCGCCGGAAGAATGGTTGCTTATCGCCAAGCAAGACGGTATGTGCTGTGAAGAACGAGACGGCAAGAAGGTCTATCTCGGCTCCATGACTTGGACGGACAAAAACCTGAAGCGTCCGATCCGTGTGGTGTATCAGGTCATCGAGCGCACGATCGAAGCCAACGGCCAACTGCTGCTTGTGCCTGAAATCGACGTTCAGGTTTTCTTTACGACCCTGACGTGCTCGCCTTGGCAGGTCATTCAGCTTTACCGCGATCATGCGACCAGCGAGCAATTTCATAGCGAGTTGAAGACGGATTTGAATTTGGAGCGACTACCCTCGGGTAAATTTGCGACCAACGATTTGGTGCTTTGTGCCGGTCTGGTTGCCTACAACCTGTTGCGGATCATTGGACAACTGTCCTTGCAGGCACCTGATGCCCCGGTGAAGACGAAAGGGAATCGTCGACGTGTGAAGACCGTGATTGACAACCTCATCTGGCTCGCCTCGCGGATGGTCGAGCATGCGCGGCAAACGAAGCTCCGTTTTGGTGTCCATAGTCCGTGGTTTCCTGTTTTCCGCCGTATGTATACGGTATTGTCGGGCTGATCAAAAGCAAACGAATGTTCGAAACGACGTCTGCACCTCGCAGGCTCTAGTTTGTCATACCTATTTTCGAGGTTATCCACTACTTTCTAATTTTTGAACCTGGGCTGTTCCACACCTTTACCTCGAATGCAGTTGTTTCACGGATTCAGGAGATTGATTTACAAACAATTAGTTTGCTCTGATATAAATCTAACTCTTACTAGTAAGAGTTAGATTTATATCATCATACACACTGAGGTGGAAACCATAATGAGAAACAGATACATAGTAATTACATTTTCTCTGATTATTGTAGGTGCGTTGTTATGGGGATTTGTGCTTCGTTCTGACAAAGGCCATGAAACTGCAAGTTATTATTCACCAACTAGCACACCTACTAGCACACCTACTAGCACAACAATTGCAACAAATACTAACAATTCCTCACAAGACCCAGTTAAGACTTCTCCACCAAAAAACACAGATTCACCCGCACAATCAGAGTCAAATCAGTCAGATATTAAGTTTATTTTTGATAAAAAATTAGGTGAAGTTATCTCCATTAAAAATCAGGAGGAATATATAACGTTACAATCAAAATTTCGGGCATTTGGAAAGCCGAAACCAAATCCACAATATAAAAAAGATCAAAAAGATGAAATGGCAATGGATTTCATTGAGATGTATTTTCGTGACAGTACACAAAACGAATATAAGCTCAATTTGAAACCTTATGCGGTAGGAGAAGCAAGGAATGAGATAGATCAGCTTGAAGATGGTTTTACTTACGGGATCAAGGGAATAGCCGTTATAGTTGGTCCAATTGAGGAACAACCCAGTGATGCACTTAGGAGTTCGATTAC
>NZ_BIMA01000016.1 GCF_004000845.1 Paenibacillus koleovorans NBRC 103111 | reverse complement strand
CTTAAACTTTCTTATTTGTTAAAAAAAGCGCGATTGCTCGCGCTTCCTGATGCAACTCATTCGAATCAATAGGTGCCCGTGTACGGTCGGTATTCGATCCATTGTCCTGGCGCATAGGCCGGGTTCAAATATTGCTGCGGATCGGGGCTAATCAGCCTTACGATTCGGGCTTGGTGCGCGCTCACCGGTTGGACCTGCATCAGCAGCCCATTTACGGTCACATCGATGATCGGCTCTTGAGGCATGTCCCAGTTTTCGAAGACGACCTCCTCCGGTACACACGAATAGAAGATCATCCTCCTTCACCGTCCGCTCCGGCGGATGCGCCTATGCCTGCACCTGCTCCTACCAACTGGGGCTGCTGTGCCTTCCGAGACTTGCGCGTTTCCTCAATGCGCCGATTCAACTCGCGCAAGGCGTCGCCTATCCCGCCCACGCTATTGATCAACCCATGCTTCACGGCGTCTTGGCCGATTACGGTCGTCCCGATATCACGCGTCAGCTCGCCGGTTTTGAACATAAGCTCCTTGAACACTTGCTCGTTGACCTTCGAATGGCGCGTGACGAAACGGATGACCCGCTCCTGCATCTTTTCCAAGTATTCGAACGTCTGCGGCACGCCAATGATGAGCCCGTTTAACCGAATCGGATGAATCGTCATCGTAGCCGTCTCCGCGATAAACGAATAGTCCGCCGATACGGCGATCGGCACGCCGATGCTGTGCCCGCCGCCCAGTACCAGCGTCACGGTCGGTTTGGAAATGGTGGCAATCATCTCGGCGATCGCGAGCCCCGCCTCCACATCGCCCCCCACCGTATTCAGGATGATGAGCATGCCCTCTACCTTCGGATTTTGTTCGGCTGCGACCAACTGAGGGATGAGATGCTCATATTTGGTCGTCTTGTTTTGCGGCGGGAGCACGAGATGCCCTTCCACCTGACCGATGATCGTCATGCAGTAAATGTTCGACTCCGCAGTCGGGGTGCTTGTCTGCCCCAGCTGCTGGATATTGTCCAAGACCGGATTTTTGCGCTTCTCGTCCGGCGAATCTTGCGGTTCCGGTTGTTCGTTGGTCGGATTGTATGGCATAAGCAGCCTCCTGACAAATGATCCTATCTAGTATCGGTTGTCACGAGCATATTATGCGCGGAATGCCGAAAGCCCCAGGACAGCATGTCCCGGGGCTTCCTCTAAAACGTTGTTTTTTGTACAAGTGACTGTACGTTGAATTACACTTCCATAATGATCGGAAGGATCATCGGTCTTCTTCTGGTTTGTTCATACAAAAATCGTCCAAGTGCATCTTTTACTTGTGTTTTGAGAGACGCCCATTCGTTGACGTTCTCTACCATGAGCCGATTGAGTGTGTTCGTGACGATCTTATTCGCTTCCTCCAGAAGCCCTTCGGACTCGCGTACATACACAAACCCTCTTGAAATGATATCCGGTCCGGACATAATGGCCCCATCCTGCTTGCTGAGGGTGACGACAACGACGAGAATACCGTCCTGCGACAGCAGCTTGCGATCCCGAAGCACGATATTGCCTACATCGCCTACGCCTAAGCCGTCGATCAACGTATTGCCGCAAGACACCTTCGACCCACGTCGAGCAACCCCGCCCTGAATCTCTACCGTATCGCCGATATCGGTAATGAAAATGTCTTCCCGGTCCATGCCGATTTCCTCTGCAAGCATGGCGTGGTGACGAAGCATCCGGTATTCGCCGTGAATCGGGATGAAGAACTTCGGCTTCATCAGATTCAGCATCAGCTTCAGCTCTTCCTGGCTGCCGTGGCCGGAGACGTGTACGCCCGAGACGGAGCCCGGTCCGTAGATCACGTTCGCACCGATGCGGAACAGCTCGTCTACTACGCGACCGACATAACGCTCATTGCCTGGAATAGGCGTAGCTGCGATCACGACCGTGTCGCCAGGCAGGATGTCCACCTTGCGGTGCGTCGAACGCGCCATCCGCGTCAGGGCTGACATCGGCTCGCCTTGGCTGCCCGTACACAGGATGACGACCCGATCGGCCGCCAGCTTGTTCACTTCCTCCGGCTCGATCAGCATCCCGTCCGGAATGGTCAAGTACCCGAGCTCCTGTGCGATCGACACCACATTCACCATGCTGCGGCCGATGACGGTCACCTTGCGGCGTGTAACGGCAGCGGCGTCCATCACTTGCTGAACCCGATGGACGTTCGAGGCGAATGTCGCCACGACAACGCGTTGCTTCGCTCTGCGGAATACTTCCACCAGTTCACGCCCTACATTGCGCTCCGATGGCGTGTACCCTGGCCGCTCTGCGTTCGTACTGTCCGACAGTAATGCCAATACGCCCCTGTGTCCCAATTGGGCCATCTTGTGCAGATCGGCGTACTGTTCGTTTACCGGTGTCTGGTCGAACTTGAAGTCGCCTGTATGCACGACGTTGCCTTCCGGCGTCTCCAGGCACACCCCGACGGAATCCGGAATACTGTGGTTCGTACGGAAGAACGTAGCCTTGATCGTACCGAGCGAAATCTCCGATTCACTAGTGATGACGATCCGTTTCGTATCGCCGAGCAACCCGGCTTCCTTCAGCTTGCCTTCGATCAGCCCCATCGTTAGCCGTGTCGCGTAGACCGGCACATTCAGGCTCTTCAGCACATAAGGCAACCCGCCGATATGGTCTTCATGTCCGTGCGTAATCAGGATGGCTCTTACTTTGTCGCGATTCTCCGTCAAGTATGAAATATCGGGAATGACAATGTCGATGCCGAGCATGTCCTCTTCGGGAAATTTCAGACCGGAGTCGATCACAACGATATCGTTCGCATATTGGACACAGTACATATTTTTACCAATCTCGCCCACGCCGCCAAGAGCGAAAATGGATAACTTCTCTATATTTTTCTTAGACAACTCTATACCTCCTATATTTTTAAATTAGCGACGATCTTGGAACAAACAAACCAAAACGATTTAACCGAACCAGTCACTTGCCATTATTATACATGATGCCGGCGAACGAACACAAGTCGAGCGGAATCAGCTCCGGAATGCGGCTGCCTCTACCCGGCTTGCGCGCAAACCGACTTTAAAACAGCGAGGCTACAAATAGTCCTTCCTCTTCGCTCACCGGCAGCAGCGGCAGGCGAACGCCCCCCACATGCACACCTCTAATATTCAGAGCATGTTTGATCGGAGCCGGGCTCGGTACTTTGAAAATACCGGTGAACACCGGGAACAGCTTGGCATGAAGCTGGGCGGCTGCCGTATTCTGTCCCGCGTAGAATGCTTCCACGAGCTGCTTCATTTCACGACCGATGACATGACTCGCAACGCTGACAATCCCATACCCGCCGATAGCCAGCACAGGCAATGTCAAGCTGTCATCCCCGCCATAGACGCGAAAACCTTCCGCCGATTTGGCGATGACTTCGGAAATATGATTGAGATCCGGCGTCGCTTCCTTGGAAGCCACGATGTTCTCAATCCTGGACAACCGGATCGTCGTCTCGGCAGCCAGTTGAATGCCCGTACGATGCGGCACGTTGTACACCATAATCGGCAGCGACGTGCTCTCCGCAATCGCCTTGAAATGTTGATACAAGCCTTCTTGGGAAGGACGGTTATAATAAGGGGCAACGAGCAGAACGCCGTCCACCCCGAGCTTCTCGGCTTCGCGTGTCAGATGGATCGAGTGGCGCGTATCGTTACTGCCGGTGCCGGCAATGATCTTAGCGCGGCCGTTCGCCCGCTTCACCGCAGCTTCGAACAGCTGCAGCTTCTCCGCGTCCGACAGAGTAGGCGATTCTCCCGTTGTACCGCTAATAACCAGTGCGTCCGACTGTTGTTCTTCAATGAGGTAATCGATCAAGACGTCGACTTGCTTCCAATCGATCGACAGATCCTCCTGAAAAGGGGTGACCATTGCGGTGATGACTTTTCCGAAATCCACGCGAGTTGTCCTCCTTGATCAAACGGTTTTGTGTAGTTGAAATTTATGATGCAGCGCTCGGACGGCTTTTCCCATATCGGCTTGCTGGACAAGCACCCAGATTGTCGTATTGGAGTCGGCCGATTGCAAAATTTGGATGTCTTCTTCTGTTAAAGCTTCCACGATATGCGCCATAATGCCGGGAACGCCGTTCATGCCGCCGCCGATGACCGAAACCTTGACACAGCTAGGCTGCAGCCCAGGCTCAAGTCCCATCTCGCGCAAGATGGAAACCGCCCGCTCCGCCTCGGTATCGAATACGGTATACATAACGCCCGAAGGATTCACGTTGATAAAATCGACGCTGATCTGATGCTGAGCCATCGCCTTGAACACCTTCAACTGAAGATCATAATGTCCGTCGCGGGAAGTCACCCGAATCTGAGTGACCGCCGGCACATGCGCGATCCCGGTCACATAACGGTCCTTGACCAGCTTATCCAGACTTCTAAGTGAATCCGGCGAGGCGACCAATGTTCCCAGATCGTCTGTGAATGTGGAACGAACCCGAATCGGGATGTTCGCCTCCATTGCGATCTCAACCGCTCTCGGATGGATGACCTTCGCTCCTTGATACGCCATGTTGCAAATTTCGGCATATGTGACGCTCACGATTGCTTGAGCATCGCCGACGATCCGAGGGTCTGCAGTAAAAATTCCGTTCACATCGGTGAATATATCGACGAACTCCGCCTTCAACGCAGCCCCGAGCGCGGTGGCCGACGTATCGCTGCCGCCTCGTCCGAGTGTGGTCATGTCCAGGTCGTCGGTCTGGCCTTGGAAGCCTGTAACGATAACGACCTTGCCCAGCTCCAGCTGCTGCAAAATACGGGCGGGCTGCATTGATTCGATATGCGCATTGCCGAAACGGCGGTCCGTCCGAAACCCGGCTTGGCCGCCGGTCAGCACGGTCGCGGGAATCGATAACGTATTCAATTCACTGCATAGCACGGCTGCCGAGATGATCTCTCCGCAGCCCATCAGCATGTCGCGTTCCCTCGCGGGAATAGCGTTGCCGTTTTGCCGGATCAAGTCCAGCAACGTGTCCGTGGCGTAAGGGTCTCCCCGTCTTCCCATAGCGGATACTACTACGACTAAGGCATAATGTTGGGATAGTGCTTGTTGGATGTGATGAATGGCATGAGATCTGGATTTGGGATCGGAGAGGGAAGTTCCGCCAAACTTTTGCACAAGAATGCGCATCTTCTTCCCTCCAAACGTTCAGCTTAAGGCTGCTCGATGGCAATATACTCCGCAATCTGAACGGCGTTCCAGGCGGCGCCCTTCAACAAATTGTCGGATACGATCCACATGTTCAAAGCACGCGGATTGTTCAAATCCCGGCGCACGCGACCGACGAACGTCTCCAGCTTACCGGCCGCTTCCGTAGCGAGCGGATACAGCTGAGAGGCCGGATCATCCTGCAGCACGATGCCCGGCGCCTCAGCCAACAGACGCTTCACGTCCTCCACGTCGAAATCGGATTTCAATTCCACGTAGACGGACTCGGAATGGCCGTACACAACCGGGATGCGGACGCATGTCGCGGTCACTTCGAGCGAGTCGTCGCCCATAATCTTTTGCGTTTCGAGAATCATCTTCATTTCTTCGTAAGTAAAGCCGTTCTCCGTGAACTTATCGATCTGCGGAATAGCGTTGAACGCGATCGGATGCTTCACCGGAAGCGAACCGACCGGCAACAGCTCCGGCTTCGCCTCTTCTCCCTCCAGCACCGCCTTGGACTGGCGCAGCAGCTCGTCGATTGCCATGGCACCCGCGCCGGATACGGCCTGGTACGTCGAGACGATGATCCTGGAGATGCCATACCGGTCGTACAACGGCTTGAGCGCAACGACCATCTGGATCGTCGAGCAGTTCGGGTTCGCGATAACGCCGCGATGCTCGTTGATCTTGTCGACGTTCACTTCCGGCACGACGAGCGGCGTCTCCGGATCCATCCGGAAGGCGCTCGTATTGTCGATGCAGATCGCCCCATGCTCTACCGCATGCGGCACGAGCCTGCGGCTGACGTCGCCGCCTGCGCTGAACAAGGCGATCTCCACCCCGCGGAAGCTGTCGGGTGTCGCCTCTTGGACGATCAGGTCTTGCCCTCTGAACGGTATGGTCTTGCCGGCGGAGCGAGCGGAGGATAGCAGCTTCAGCTCTTGAATCGGGAAGCTCCGTTCCTCCAGCAGGCGGATGATCTGCTCGCCAACCGCGCCGGTTGCCCCCACGACTGCTACGTTGAAACGCTTCTGGCTCGACATCTCCTGCTCTCCCCCTCCGTTCATGCTGTTATCAGGAGTTCATATAATTGAACTTCTCGACCACCATAGGTTGCAATTGCTTATGCTCCAAAGCCGCCGCACAAGTCTCCATGGCCAATTCCATCCGGGCTACCAGGGAATTCGGCTTGGCGATCGGGGCGTCTTGACCGAACGGAACGAAATAAATATTTTTGGCGACCAGCAGCTTGGCGATGTTCGCGGCGTTCAGGCCGAGCCCGTCGTTCGTGGATATCGCCAGCACGAGCGGCCGCTGATTGCGCATCTGGGCTTTGGCGGCCATCAGCACCGGGCTGTCGGTCTGCGCATTCGCCAGCTTGCTCGTAGTGTTGCCTGTGCAGGGCGCGATGAGCATGACGTCGAGCAGCTTGGAAGGCCCGAGCGGTTCGGCTTCCACTATGGTAGAAATGATATCATTCCCGGTTATATCTTTCAATTGCTTCTGCCAATTCTCCGATGTGCCGAACCGCGTATCGGTAGTCATCAGCGTCTGCGAGGCGATCGGGATCACCCGCGCCCCTTGATCGACGAAAGCTTGAATATGCGGCATTACTTCCGCAAACGTGCAATGTGAGCCTGTTAAGGCGAAGCCGACCGTTTTTCCTTGCCAATTCATTGCGTTTTCCTCCCTGTAGCGGCATCTTCCAAGATGAGCTGGCTGACCGTTCTCGCTATGATGCGTCCAGCAGTCTTGGGAGCGACGATTCCAGGCAATCCGGGGGCGAGCATCGCCTTGATGCCGCGCTTCTCCGCGAAGCGGAAGTCCATCCCGCCCGGCTTGGAAGCCAGGTCAATGAGGACGGCCCGGTGAGGAATATTGGCAATAATCTGTGCTGTGACTATCATAGTCGGAATTGTATTAAAAAGCAAGTCGATATTGGCTACGTGCTGCGCCAAATCGGCTAAGTAAAACGGCGTAAACCCCATCTCCCAGGCACGTGCGAAATGCTCCGGACGACGAATTCCGACCTTCACGTGCGCCCCTAATCCTTGCAGCGTCCTGGCCATCGTGAACCCGGTCCGACCGAGTCCCAGCACCATGCAGCTCGACCCGTGAATCGTAATATCCGTATTTTGGATCGCCATCATAACGGCGCCCTCTGCGGTTGGAATCGAATTGTAGATGGCTACATCGTCGCGCTCTAGCAGCTCGACCAAAGCCACGCCCGCATCCGCGCACAAGCTTTTCAAGTAAGACTTCGCCATTCCTGTGTATACTTTGGCATGCTTCGGCAAGCTCTGAATATGAGCCTCTGTAAGCTGCAGCTCCGTCGTCGAGAACAACGAATCCACCATGCCTTTATCGTCCGTTCCGACAACAGGCAAAATCACGGCATCGCTCGCTTCGAGCGCCTCCGGCGTCAAGCTCGATTTGGTCGCCCCGCTGTACTGATTTTGCAAATTATCGAATCCGATCAACAAGACAGTCGCGTCCAGTTCCACGAACGTTTGGATGACTTCCAGCTGACGGGCGTCTCCGCCGATGACGGTTATTTGTACTCCGGTCAACATGGCAATTGTTTGCGCTCCTTTCCTCACTCCCTCAACCATATGACATCTTATGCCGTCCCGGGGTGATGGGTTCCAGCCCAAGGCCCGTCGCCACAACGCAAAAACGCCTTCCTACATATGTAGGAAGGCATTTCTCCAGAAGGACGCACTTATTTGGTTCCCGTGTGGCCGAAGCCTCCAGCGCCGCGTTGCGTCTCTTCGAGCTGCAGCACCGGCTCCAGGCGGACGGCAGGGACTTGTTGAAATACCATCTGCGCAATCCGCTCGTTACGTTCAATTGTAAAAGGATGATGGCCCAGATTGATCAGCAAAACTTTGATCTCCCCACGGTAATCCGCGTCGATCGTACCGGGCGTGTTCAAGCAGGTGATGCCATGCTTGAAGGCGAGCCCGCTGCGCGGCCGAATCTGCGCTTCCAGATGGCCCGGCATTGCAATCGCGATCCCGGTCGGCACGAGTGCGCGCTCCCCGGGCTGCAGCACGAGCGGTTCCGCCACGGCCGCATACAAGTCGTATCCGCTCGCTTGCTCGGACATCCGCTGCGGCAGCTGGACGTCTTCGCAGCCGGGCAAACGGAGCAGTTGTACAACATCAGGCGAAGACAAGCGGATCCCTCCTGAATGCCGTGATCGCTTGATCGGACTTTCCCACCATCGAAAGCGCGAACGGATGTTTGAACATCGTTTGCACCAGCTGGCTGAGATCGTTCATCGACACTGCGTCGATCCGGTCTAAAATTTCATCCATCGAAAAATGCTTGCCGATCATGAGCTCATTTTTGCCCAACCGGTTCATCCGGCTGCTCGTGCTTTCCAGGCTAAGAATGAAGCTGCCCTTTAGCTGCTCCTTGCCTTTCTTCAGCTCGGCTTCTGTGAGCCCCTTCTCGTTGATCGTCCGCAGCAGCTCCAGCGTCACGTCGAGCACTTCGGTCGTTTGCTTCGGCGCCGTTCCCATGTAGATGGTGAACATGCCGCTATCGATATGCGCGGTATGGTACGAATAGACGGAGTAAGCCAGTCCCCGCTTCTCGCGAATTTCCTGGAACAGATGCGAGCTCATCCCGCCGCCGATTACGTTGTTCAGCAAAATCATCGGATAGAGCAACGGATCTTGCAAGGAGCAGCCGGGGAGCGACAAGCAAATATGGTTTTGCTCCGTGTCCTTCTTATGGAAAATCGACTGAGCCCCATATTGCGGCGCGAGGACAGCCTTCCCAGTTCCCGCGTTGGTGAATCCGCCGAAATGCTTCTCGAGCAATTCGATCACATCGTCGCTCAAGTTGCCGGCCAGGCTGATTACGGTGTTGTCGATCCGGTAATTCTGGCGCATATACTCAGAGAGCGACTCGGAAGTCATCGCCGACAAGTTCGTTTCGGTTCCGAGAATGGAGTATCCCAGCGGATGAGTCTCATAGGCGGCGCGGGCAATCAGATCATGCACGAGATCGTCGGGCGTATCGTCATACATGGATATTTCTTCCAGGATGACGTTGCGCTCCTTATCCAGCTCCCCCGGGTCAAACGTGGAGTTGAAGAACATGTCGGCTAGCACGTCTACGGCGATCGGCAAATGCTGATCCAATACTTTCGCGTAATAACACGTATATTCTTTTGAAGTGAAGGCGTTTACGTTGCCTCCGATTCCGTCGAACGTCTCGGCGATTTCCTTGGCGGAGAAACGATCCGTGCCTTTGAAAAGCATATGTTCGATAAAATGAGAAATCCCGTTGTTGGCTTCGTTCTCATTGCGCGATCCTGTTTTGACCCAAATCCCGAACGACACGGACCGGCACGTCGGAATTTTCTCCAGGATTACCCGCAGGCCATTCTGTAATTGCATTCTGATCAATCGGGATTCCCCCTCGCGGTATGAACCTAACACATCAAACAATGCTTTCAATATATCAGAATCCCCACTCCTATCGCAACTGTAATACAAGCATCCCACTGTAAAAAGCAGGCGAATCTAGAAGCGGATTGATTCCGGCTCCGGTGCCTGCAATCGGGACGGTGAGAGAAGCTCCGAGACGGTACCTAGCTGGAATCCCTTCTCCTTAATATTCCGGATAAGCTGCTCCAACGCTTCGCTTGATGAGACGGTCGGATGCATCAGGATCAAAGCGCCAGGCTCCAGCCGCGGAGTGAGCCGCCTCAGAATCGTGTCGGCTCCCGGATTTTTCCAATCGACCGTGTCGAGCGTCCATAGAACCGTTTTCAGCCCCAGCTCGCTTGCGATCTGCACCGTCTGTTCGTTGTAGTCGCCGGATGGCGGTGCGAACAGCGTGTTCTTGATCCCCAGACCGTTTAACAACGACTCGGTTTTCGTAATCTCTTCCGTCGCTTGTTGGCGGCCGAGCTGGCTCATGTTTTTGTGCGAATAGGCGTGATTGGACAGCTCATGGCCTTTGCCGCCGATCGTCTTGGCCGTCTCCGTCGACTTCTTGAGCCAAGAGCCGTCAAGGAAAAAGGTAGCTTTGACCTGCTCCTTGTCGAGCACCTCCAGCATTTTCGGAAGAAACTCGTCTCCCCAAGCTACATTGATCATGAGAGCGATCATCGGCTTATTCGGATTCCCTTTGTAGATCGGCTGCGCGCCTAGATCCTCTAGCTTCACGGAAGGCGGAATTTCCTTATACACAAGCGGGAATGACTCTGCACCCGATTCCAGCAGCTTGACCGCCTGCTGCCAAGTCGCTTCTACGTCCAGCTCACGCCCGTTCAAACCCGGAATCGCCTTCCACACCCGATCGATTTTGGCGTTGATCGGCGCCAGCTTGCGCTTCTCCGCTTCCTGCCGGATCCGGTCCAGCAGCTGCGTGTCGCGCACCAGCTTGGCCTGTGCGGCGGCCGCCTCGGCTTGGAGCTTCGCTTCCTTCTCCTGCGGATTCAAAGCGGAGGCGATGGGGCCAGTCGATAGAGGGACATGACCGGACGCGGGGCTGCTCCCGGGCGGCTGTGCCGTTCCCGCGGGCTCACGCGCTACAGTTGCTCTCAACTGTCCCGACTTGATAAAAGCATCCAGGTTGTCCGACTGAAACAGTCCCCATGTCAGCAGAAGACCCGCCCCGGCTAGAACAAACCAACTTCTCTTCACTTGATCAACACCCCGTTCCTGGTTGTCCCTCTAGTATCCCCATCCTATGCCGGCTAATATCCGAATAGACCGTCACGGAGCCCTACGTTGCAGAGCTTGCTGTCATGAAAAAAGAGTCAGACTAAGCTGGCTCTTTATCCGATACAAATATGAAAATGAAACTACGCTTTCTCAGAAGTTGGCACCGCAGCGACCAGCGTTGCTTTACGGGACAGGTTGACACGTCCCTGGTTGTCAATTTCCGTCACTTTGACGGTTATTTGATCGCCCAGCTTCAGCACATCTTCCACCTTGGCTACTCGCTCCGTGGAAATTTGGGAAATGTGGACGAGCCCTTCTTTGCCCGGCAAAATTTCTACGAAGGCGCCGAACTTCTCGATCCGCTTCACCGTGCCGAGGTACGTCTCGCCTACGATCACTTCCCGTACGATGCCTTCGATGATCGTTCTTGCTTTCTCGTTCATCTGCTCGTTCGAGGAGGCGATGAATACTCGACCGTCTTGCTCGATATCGATCTTCACGCCGGTTTCTTCAATAATTTTGTTGATGATTTTGCCACCGGCCCCGATAACATCGCGAATTTTGTCCGGATTGATCTGCATTGTAACAATCTTGGGCGCATAAGGCGACAAGCTCTTGCGCGGCTGCTGGATCGTCTCGAGCATCTTGCCCAAGATGAACATGCGGCCTTCCTTCGCCTGCTGGAGCGACTGCTTCAGGATATCGCGGTTGATGCCGTCGATCTTGATGTCCATCTGAATCGCCGTCACGCCTTCCGCCGTTCCGGCTACCTTGAAGTCCATATCGCCGAGGTGGTCCTCCATGCCTTGAATGTCGCTCAGGATGGAGAAATGATCTCCGTCCTTGATCAGCCCCATCGCAATGCCCGCTACCGGCGCTTTGATCGGAACCCCTGCATCCATCATCGCCAATGTGCTGGCACAGATGCTCGCTTGGGATGTAGAACCGTTCGATTCCAGTACTTCGGACACAAGGCGGATCGTATAAGGGAAATCGACTTCTGAAGGAATGACCTTGGACAGCGCCCGTTCGCCTAGCGCGCCATGACCGATCTCGCGGCGTCCTGGAGGACGCAGCGGACGAGCCTCGCCTACGCTGAACGGCGGAAAGTTATAATGGTGCATGAACCGCTTCGTCTCTTCCAGGTCGATGCCATCCAGAATTTGCACGTCGCCGAGCGCTCCAAGCGTACAGACGCTAAGCGCTTGCGTCTGACCGCGCGTGAACAGGCCTGAGCCGTGCGTACGCGGCAGCAGCGCCGTATCGCATTCAATCGCCCGGATCTCGTCCAAGCCGCGGCCGTCGGGCCGAACCTTGTCATGGGTGATCAGGCGGCGTACTTCCTCTTTGACGATATCGTATAGGACTTCCTTCACGTCTTTGATCTTGTCGGACTCTTCCGCATAGATCGGCGTGAAATGTTCAAGGGCTTCTGCATTGACGGCGTCGATCGCCGCTTGTCTGGCATGCTTTTCCGGGACTCGAATCGCTTCTACGAGTCGTCCTTGCGCAAATTCCCGAACCGAAGCGTTCACTTCCGCATCCACCGCATGCAGCTTCACATCCATCTTCGGCTTGCCCGCTTCCTGCACGAACTGCTCCTGCATGGCGACGATTTTGCGAATCTCGTCATGGCCGAACATAATCGCTTCGAGAATGACATCCTCCGGCACTTCGTTCGCTTCCGCCTCGACCATCATAATGGCGTCCTTCGTACCCGCCACGACCAAGTATACATCGCTATCCGCTTCCTGCTCCGGTGTCGGGTTGATCAGGAACTGCCCGTCGATTCGACCTACAACCACACCGCCAACCGGACCGCTGAAAGGCACGTCCGAGATGCTGAGCGCAGCGGAAGTGCCGATCATAGCGGCAATATCCGGCGGACATGTTTGGTCTACGCTCATGACCATCGCTACGATCTGCACGTCGTTCCGGAATCCTTCCGGGAACAAGGGACGAATAGGACGGTCGGTTAGCCGGCTGGACAATATCGCCTTCTCGCTAGGACGTCCTTCTCTTTTAATAAATCCGCCGGGAATTTTCCCGACCGAATATAGGCGTTCTTCATAGTTTACGGTAAGCGGGAAAAAATCCAAGTCCTTCGGCTCCGAGGATGCGGTCACCGTACAGAGCACGACCGTATCTCCGTAACGCACCACTACTGCACCGTTGGCTTGCTTGGCAAGACGGCCTGTTTCCAGGGAAAACGGCCTTCCTCCCAACTCCATGTGCACTTTCTTCTCCATAAATGCCCTCCAAGGTTCTAAATGTCCATCTCACTCTTATTCTGCATACTTCTCAGTATTTCCTTCTTTACGCAAAACATTATTTTCCTGTCCAAAAAAAAACAAAAAAATATGTATAACTAGAAGAAAAACAACCCGCGGCCGAAGCCGACAAGGTTGCTTTTATCCTGCCGATTGTTATCGACGCAAGCCCAGACGCTCGATCAGGGCGCTGTAGCGGCTGACGTCTTTGTTCTTCAAGTAAGCCAGCAGCTTGCGGCGTTGGCCTACCATCTTAAGCAAACCGCGGCGCGAGTGATGATCTTTCTTGTGCGTCCGCAGGTGGTCAGTCAAGTTAACGATATTCTCCGTTAAAATCGCGATCTGTACTTCAGGGGATCCTGTGTCGGTATCGTGTACTTTGTAATCCGCGATCAGCTGGTTCTTACGCTCTTGTGTCAATGCCATCTCGGTCACCTCCTCATTCGAATGAAAATCGCCATAAGCCGAGAAACCGTCGGTGCGATCGAGTCTCCAAGCTCAGGTTCGTGCGCCTGCGATCAAGATCAGATCAGGCAACGGAAATCAGTATACCACAAGGGAACGGCAGTTGTAAACGTAGGCCGCTCCAGCCGGCATCTGTCTTAGACGGATAAAAGCTCCCGAGCCCGCTCGGCATCCGTTCGAATCTGCGCGATGAGCGCATCGATCGATTCGAACTTGCGCTCCGGACGCAAATAAGTAACAAGCTCCACTTGCATTTTTTCTCCATAAATCGAGCGGTTGAAGTCAAACAAGTGCACTTCGAATGAGCTGACTGGCGTGCCGTCCGCAAATGTAGGCTTCGTTCCCAAGTTCATGACTCCGGCGTACTGGCTACTCTCCACCGTCGCCCGTACCGCATAGACGCCCTTGGCCGGGACGACATAAGGGTAATCGAGCTGCACGTTCGCCGTCGGGAAGCCAAGCTGGCGACCTCGAGCATCCCCGTGCACGACGGTCCCCTTAATCGAATACGGACGACCCAGCAGCTCGGCGGCGTGCTCGACGCTCCCTTCCTCTAAGGCGCGGCGAATGAGCGTGCTGCTGACCTTCTCCTCGTTCATATGGAACGGACGCACGACTTGTACCGCGAATCGGCCGTGGCCGAATTCACAGAGCGAGTCGGCATTGCCTCGCGCTTGATGCCCAAAGGCAAAGTCGAAACCGACGACGACCGTAGACGGTTGAAGCGGCATCAGCATATCGGTGACGAATTGCTCGGCCGTCACTTGCGCGAATACGGGGTCGAAGCGGACCAGGTACACCGCATCGATGCCGAGCTGCTCCAGCATCTCCAGCTTGTCCGGCAGCGGCGTCAGGCAACGCGCATAGACGTCATGGCCCAGCACTTCCCTGGGATGCGGGTGGAATGTCATAAGCGATACGGGCCGCGACTGCTGCCTGCCGGTCTCCACCGCGAGCCGAATCACTTCGCGATGACCGTGATGCAGACCGTCGAAGTCGCCGATGGCCATCACTTGACCTTGCTCCGGCACCGTGCCGGGGTATAGCGATAAAGGGTAGCATAATTCAAAAACCTGCATATTCGTTCCTTCCCCTACCGTCCTGCAGCCCAAGGCTACACGAATACTTTCTCCGGCTGCAGCCGCCATTGCCCGTGCTGCTCCGGTTGGTTGTCGAAAATGCCGAGAAACGTTCCGTCCTCGTTGTATAGCCGGACTAATCCCGAGGTGCCCGCATCGTCTTCAGCGGTTGCAGCAGCCGCTACCCGAATCGTCTTGCCTTGAGAGGCGTGAAGCGCAGCAGCTGCGTCGACCTGAAGCTTCGGCAAATGGGCGATGGCTTGATCCGTCGGGATCAAATGCTGCTCCAATTCACCGGCTTGGACCAGGCGCTCGATGTCCGGCAACGACAAGCATCGTTCGAGCGCAATTTGCCCGGTCGACGTGCGTACCAGCTCGCTCATGACCGACGGATAACCGAGCGCTCGTCCGATATCGACGCATAACGTCCGTATATACGTGCCTTTGGAGCAGAGCACCCGGAACCGAACCTTCGGGTGGTCCAGCTCAAGCTCCGAATGAAGCAGCTCGAGGCGGTAAATCTGGACGGTCCTGGCCGTCCGCTCCACCTCTTGGCCTTGGCGTGCCAGCTCATAAAGCCGCTTGCCGTCGACCCGAACCGCCGAGTACATCGGCGGCACCTGCTCGATTGAACCGACGAATCGTTGGAGCACCTCAAGCAGTTGCTCCCGCGACAGTTCAGCACGTTCGACCTGCGCCGTTACTTGCCCGGTCCAATCCTCCGTATCGGTTGCGTAGCCGATCGTCAGCTCCGCCTCGTACTCCTTCGGAAGCTCCTGAATGTATTCCACTACGCGCGTAGCTCTCCCCAAACAGAGCGGAAGGACGCCGGTTACTTGCGGATCCAGCGTCCCCGTATGTCCGATTCGTTTCATGCCGAGCAGCCGCCTTGCTTTGGCCACTACGTCATGCGATGTGAAGCCCGGCGGCTTCAGCACCGGCAGCACGCCTTCATATGAAGCCTCAGCCCGTTTCGCCTTGCTCATCCAATCGACCGCCCTACTTCTTCAACTACTCGCGCGATCACTTCCTGCAGCTCCCCTTCGAGCGTACAGCCGGAAGCGCGGACATGTCCGCCGCCGCCGAACGTTTTGGCCACTTGGGCCACATCTACGGATCCGGCCGAACGGAAGCTGACCTTCACCTTGCGCTCGTCCGCCTGCTTGAACAGCAGTCCGACCTCTACCCCTTCGATATTCCGAGGGTATTGAATCAAGCCGTCCAAGTCCTCCGGGGTTGCATTCGTGACCGCCATATCTTCCGCAGACACGGAAATCCAACATATTTTATGATCGTATGCGAAAGAAAGCGTGCCTAACGCTCGCTGCAACACGGCGATATGGCTCTTCGTAATTTTCTCGAGCAAATTTTCCGCCAGCTTATACCCTTCCACTCCATGCTGAAGCAGATCGGAGGCGATCTGCATCACATGAGGCGACGTATTGGAGTAACGGAAGCCCCCCGTGTCCGTCAGCAGCCCGGTATAGATGCAATCGGCCAACTCGCGAGTGACCGGTACCTGCAGCTGTTCGGCCAGCTCATAGAGAAGCTCGACCGTTGCGGCTGCATCCGCGCGAATGAGCTGGTGCTTGCCAAAATAATCATTCGTCGGATGATGGTCGATATTAAGAAGCTCCGCGTCAGGTGCGATCCGTTCGCGAATTTGTCCGATCCGGGACTCGTCGGCGCAGTCGACACTGATAACGGCTCGATATGTCGCGCCTTCCGGCAGACGATCAAGCGTCAGGAGCTGAGAATACCCCCATAAATACGCGAACTTGCTAGGGATGGCATCATCGTTCGCCAGCGTATATCGTTTACCGAGCCGGTCAAGCAGCCAGCCCACCGCAAAAGTGGAGCTGGCTGCGTCTCCATCCGGATTGACGTGCGCTACGACCAGAAAGTCATCATTCGCCCGAATAAAGCGTTCTGCGCTCACTAGCTGCTGCTCATACGTCTCTGCCTCGGCTCTTTCGTTCATTGTTCGGCATCCCTTTCGTTCAGCTCGGTCAGGAGCTGGTCGATCCGGCTGCCGTATGCGATAGAGGAATCGAACAAGAACTGCAGCTCCGGCGTCTTCCGCAGCCGAATTCGTTTACCGAGCTCGGATCGGATGAAGCCGGTCGCTTTTACAAGCGCCTTAAGCGTATCTTCTTTTTGCTGCTCCGTCCCCATAACGCTCAAGTAGACCTTCGCCAACGACAAGTCGTTGGTGACGTCCACTCCGGTGACGGTCATAAAGCCGACGCGCGGATCTTTCAACTCGGCCTGTACTATGACGCTCAGCTCTTTCTTGATCTGCTCGCCTACTCGACCTACGCGAATTCTCGCCATGGCTTGGGATCACCTCTCCACGGTTTCCATCACGAATGCCTCGATGATGTCGCCTTCTTTAAGATCGTTGTACTTGACAATGGAAATCCCGCACTCGTACCCTTGCGCCACTTCGCGGACATCGTCCTTGAACCGCTTGAGGGAATCGATTTTGCCTTCGGTCACGACGACACCGCCGCGGATGACGCGCACTTCGGCCGAGCGGATAATTTTGCCCGATGTTATCATGCAGCCGGCAATCGTGCCGATTTTGCTGATTTTGAAAATATTCCGCACTTCCGCTTGACCGATAACCGTCTCCTTGAAGATCGGGTCCAGCATGCCCTTCATCGCTTGTTCGATTTCCTCGATGACGGTGTAGATGACGCGGTGCAGGCGGATGTCAACCTTCTCCTGCTCGGCGGTCGGCAACGCTGCCGGCTCCGGACGTACGTTGAAGCCGATGATGATCGCATTGGACGCCGAAGCGAGAATAATATCGGACTCGGTAATAGCCCCTGCGCCGCTGTGAATGATCTTCACGCGCACGCCGGCGACATCGATTTTCTCGAGCGAGCCTTTCAGTGCTTCGACGGAGCCTTGAACGTCGCCTTTGATGATGACGTTCAGGTCCTTCACTTCGCCTTCCTTGATGTGCTTGTACAGATCGTCCAGCGTGACGCGGCTGTTCGCCCCCATCTCGGAAGCGCGAAGCGTAGTCGCGCGACGTTCGGCGATCGCTCTCGCTTTGCGCTCGTCCTCGTACACGAGGAACGGATCGCCGGCAAGCGGCACTTCGGTAAGACCGGTAATTTCCACGGGCGTGGAAGGGCCGGCTTCCTTGAGACGGCGTCCCTTGTCGTTCACCATCGCCCGGACGCGGCCGAAGCTGACGCCGGCCACGAAGGCGTCGCCTACCTTGAGCGTACCGTGCTGAATGAGGACGCGTGCTACAGGACCGCGGCCTTTATCCAGCTCGGCCTCGATGACCGTACCGCGGGCGCGCTTATCCGGGTTCGCCTTGAGCTCTTGCACTTCCGCTACGAGCAGGATCATCTCGAGCAGCTCGTCGATCCCTTTGCGCTGCTTGGCGGACAGGTTGACGAAGATCGTCTCGCCGCCCCATTCTTCCGGCACTAGCGCGTATTCGGTCAGCTCTTGTTTAATTTTATCCGGATTCGCATCCGGCTTATCCATTTTGTTCACCGCTACGATGATCGGCACATTCGCCGCCTTAGCGTGGCTGATCGCTTCTACGGTTTGCGGCATGACGCCGTCATCCGCCGCAACGACGAGAATCGTGATGTCGGTCACCTGCGCGCCGCGGGCACGCATCGTTGTAAACGCTTCGTGACCCGGCGTATCGAGGAACGTAATTTTCTTGTTCTTGATCTCGACTTGGTAGGCGCCGATATGCTGGGTAATGCCGCCGGCTTCGCCCTCGGTCACATTCGTATGACGGATCGCATCGAGCAAGGTTGTCTTCCCGTGGTCGACATGACCCATAATCGTCACGACCGGAGGACGCTCGATCAGATCGGCTGCCTCATCCTTTTCTTCAATCGTTTCGAAATTATCTTCCTCGACCGGAAGCTTGATTTCGACTTCAACCTTGTATTCGCCGGCAATCAATTGAATCGTGTCCAGATCGAGCTCTTGATTGATTGTGGTCATGAAGCCCATCATCAACAGCTTCTTGATGACTTCGGAAGCGTCTTTATGAAGCGCTTTGCAGAGCTCGCCTACGGTCATTGTGCCGCGAACGATAATTTTCTTGGGCGTATTGTCGATTTTTTCTTTGCGAACGGGTTCAGGGGCTCTGCCGCGCTGGTTGCGCCCATTCGACTTGAAGTTGCCCTTATTGTTATCGTCAAACCGCTTCTGATTCGGTTTCGTTTTCTTGGCGGTTTTTACTTTGCCGGATTCATCAACTTCCTCGTTACCTGTCGGCACGATAGTAGGACGACCCGATCCGGTGTTGGAGCGGTTCTGGTACTGACCGGTCCGGTTGCGATCGGTGCGCTCGCGATCCGTACGTTGTGGTGGAGCAGCAGTGGCCGCTTGGCCTGTGCTGCGAGCTGCACCCCCGCCGCCTTGACCGCCGCCACTCGGACGCTGGCCCTGATAGCCGCCTCCGCCTTGACCGCCGCTCGGACGTTGGCCTTGATAGCCGCCTCCGCCTCCTTGACCGCCGCTCGGACGCTGACCCTGGTAACCGCCTCCGCCTCCTTGACCGCCGCTCGGACGCTGGCCTTGATAACCTCCGCCTCCGCCTTGACCGCCGCTCGGACGCTGACCTTGGTAACCGCCTCCGCCTTGACCGCCTTCACGGCGCTGGCCTTGGTAACCTCCGCCTCCGCCTTGACCGCCTTCGCGGCGCTGGCCTTGGTAACCTCCGCCTCCGCCTTGACCGCCTTCACGGCGCTGGCCTTGGTAACCTCCGCCTCCGCCTTGGCCACCTTCACGGTTCTGGCCTTGGTAACCGCCTCCGCCCTGACCGCCTTCACGGTTCTGGCCTTGGTAACCTCCACCGCCTCCTTGACCGCCTTCACGGTTCTGGCCTTGGTAACCGCCTCCGCCTTGGCCGCCTTCACGACGCTGGCCTTGATAGCCTCCGCCTCCTTGACCGCCCTCGCGACGCTGGCCCTGGTAGCCCCCGCCTCCTTGACCGCCCTCACGGCGCTGGCCTTGGTAACCTCCACCGCCTCCTTGACCGCCTTCACGGTTCTGGCCTTGGTAGCCGCCCCCGCCTCCTTGACCGCCCTCACGACGCTGGCCTTGGTAACCGCCTCCGCCTCCTTGACCGCCCTCACGACGCTGGCCCTGATGGCCTCCGCCGCCTTGACCCTGACCTTGACCTTGACCGCCTTCACGTTGTTGCCCTTGGCCTCCGCCTTGATGCTGCGGACGATTTTGTTGCCCGCCTCCATGTTTGTTACCGCTGTCCACCGCAACGCCTCCACCCGATTGTGAGCCGCTTTCGCCTTGCGCGCGCTTAGCCGCCGCGTTCGCCTTCACGTCTCGGAAAAACTGTTCGACCTTATGCACCGCATCGTTTTCCATGACGCTCATATGGTTGTTGACCGGCACGCTAAGCCGCTTTAGAATCGTAATGATTTCCTTGCTGCTCATGTTTAAAGATTTGGCATATTCATAAACGCGGAGCTTGTCTTTGTCTTTATCGTTTTGATTAGTCAATAGGTTTCACCTCCGAAAGGTTGCCGAGGCACGCAGCGATTTGCCGCGCGAACCCGGGGTCAAGCACTGCGATCAACACCCGCTCTTCCTTGCCGATCGCGGCTCCCAGCTCGTGCCGGCTTCCGTGCTCGAGGAGCCGGACCGAGTAGGACTTGCATTTATCTCGAAATTTCTTCTGCGTATTCGCCGACGCGTCTTCCGCCATCAGGACGAGCGAGCACTTCGACGAGCGGATCGCCTTCAGGACGTTCTCATCCCCCGTCGTCAGCTTGCCCGCCCTCATCGCGAGTCCCAAGTAAGAAGCGGCTTTAGGATTCATGGGCCGTATTTCTCCCGCAATTGATGGTAGCGTATCGCGCTTGAATCGCGTTGAAATCCTGCTCCAGCCGCTCGTAATCTTCCGGCGTCATCGACACTTTGAGCGCACGATCGAACGCCTTCGTCTTCTTCGCCTGCAGGAACCCTTCCATTTTACCGCACAAATAAGCGCCCCGGCCGTTTTTCTTGCCCGTCACATCGACTTCAACCGCGCCTTCCGGCGTACGGACGACACGGACCATTTCTTTCTTCGTCAGCGTATGCTGACAGACGATGCACTTACGCTGAGGGATCTTTCTAGGTTTCACGCCCGTCGCCCCCTTAATCGATGCTAATCGAATCCTGGTGCATTTCCTCACTCGACGTTCTAGGGCGTCCCAGCTCTTGCTCTGCCTGCGTCTCGCTCTTGATATCGATCTTCCAGCCGGTCAGCTTCGCCGCCAGGCGGGCGTTCTGGCCCTTGATCCCGATCGCCAGCGACAGCTGGTAGTCCGGTACGATGACGCGCGCCATCTTCTCGCTCTCGAACACGTTCACCTCGAGCACCTTGGACGGGCTGAGCGCATTCGCCACGTACTCTTCCACACTTTCCGACCAGCGGACGATATCGATCTTCTCGCCCTTCAGCTCGTTCACGATCGTCTGCACGCGAGTCCCCTTCGGGCCTACGCAGGAGCCGACCGGATCGACCTCATCGTTGCGGGAATGCACGGCGATCTTCGACCGGAACCCGGCTTCGCGCGCCACGGAACGAATCTCGACGACACCGTCGTAAATTTCGGGCACTTCCAGCTCGAACAACCGGCGCAACAAACCCGGATGCGAACGGGACAGCATAATCTGTGGCCCTTTCGTCGTATTTTCCACTTTGGTAATGTATGCTTTCACCCGGTCGCCGTGCTTGAACTTTTCGTTCGGCATCAGCTCGTTCAGCGGCAGCACCGCCTCCACCTTGCCGAGGTCGAGGAAGATACTGCGCAAATCCTGGCGCTGCACGGTGCCGGTGACGATGTCTTCCTCACGGTCGATAAAGGCGTCATAAATGAGCCCGCGCTCGGCTTCGCGAATGCGCTGCGTCACGACCTGCTTCGCGGTCTGCGCGGCGATGCGGCCGAAATCCCGCGGCGTCACTTCAATCTCCACGATGTCGTCGATCTGGAAGTTCGGATTGATTTCCCGTGAAGCATAGAGCGAAATTTCCAATCGGGGATCGAGTACTTCGTCCACGACGTTTTTCCGCGCGTACACTTTGATCAGTCCGGTCTGGCGGTTAATATCGACGCGCACGTTCTGCGCGGTGTTAAAGTTGCGTTTGTAGCTGGAGATCAGCGCCGCTTCGATCGCGTCCACTAACACGTCTTTGGCAATGCCTTTCTCTCTCTCGATTTCCGACAAGGCTTCAATAAAATCCATGTTCATTTGAAATGAGTTCCTCCTTTCAATAGTCAGACGCTAGAATACGATGGCCAATCTGGCACTGGCCACTTTCGCATAGGGGACCGAAGCTTTTTTGCGCGGCGTCTGGATGACGAGCGTGTCTCCGTCGAACGACAGCAGCTTGCCTTCGAACTCTTTCGCTCCATCGATCGGCTCGTACGTCGTAACGAACACGTTCTTCTCCACCGCACGCTCGTAATCGGACAGCTTCTTCAGCGGCCGCTCGGCTCCGGGCGACGACACTTCGAGAAAGTAGGCGTCCGGAATCGGATCCTTCTCATCCAGCTTCTCGCTCAGCACTTCGCTAATCCGGCCGCAATCGTCGATGTCGATGCCGCCTTCCTTGTCCACATAGACGCGTAGAAACCGGTTGTTGCCTTCCTTCACGTACTCCACGTCGACCAGTTCGAACCCCTCGTTGTCCAAGAAAGGTTGAATCATTTCCGTGATGATCTCTTTTATCGGCTGTGCCATCTATGGATACCTCCTTGCGCCCAAAAAATGAATGATCAACGCCAATCGTATGCCGGTTTCTGCACACAAAACGTAAAGAGTGGGTTTCCCCACTCTCGCATCAACAACGATCTATGATCATCATTATTACCAAAATTGATTATACCATAACATGGATAGCTGTACAAGGATGAAAATAACAGACTCACTAGGGCGACTAGAACAAGCTGAGCTGATTCGATTCCGGCAAACCGCGGAAGCAGCCCATCGTCGAGAGCAGCTCGACAATCGTTTTGGTCGCCTTCGACTTCATCTGGAAATCCTCGATCGAGAGGAAGTCGCCTTCTTCCCGAGCGGCAGCGATGTTGCGGGCGGCATTCTCGCCTACACCCTGAATGGCGGCAAACGGCGGGATAAGCTGATTGCCTTCGATCTTGAACTGCGTCGCATCCGAGCGGTACAGGTCGATTCCCTTGAATCCGAAGCCCCGCGAGGTCATTTCCAGCGCCATCTCGAGCGTCGGCATCATCGCCTTCTCTTTAGGGGCGGCCTGGAACGATTTTTCTTCGATTTCGATCAGCTTCTTGAGAATCACATCATAGCCTTGTGAGAAAACGTCCACATCAAAGTCTTCGGCGCGCATCGAGAAATAAGTCGCGTAAAACTCGATCGGATGGTACAGCTTGTAATAGGCGGTGCGCACGGCGGCGAGCACGTAAGCGGCGGCATGCGCCTTCGGGAACATGTACTCGATGCGCAGGCAGGAGTCGATATACCATTGCGGCACCTTGTGCTTCTTCATATCCTCGATCCATTCGTCGGTCAACCCGCGGCCTTTCCGCACGCTCTCGGTAATTTTGAATGCCAGAGCTGCGTCCATCCCGGCCTTGTAGATCAAATACAGCATGATCTCATCCCGGCAACCGATTACCGTCTTAATCGTACAAGTGCCGTTTTTGATCAGCTCTTGCGCGTTGCCGAGCCAAACCCCGGTTCCATGAGAGAGACCGGATATTTGCAGCAAATCCGCGAACGAGGTCGGCATCGTTTCCTGCAGCATCTGACGGACGAACTTCGTCCCCATCTCCGGAAGACCATACGTGGCTACTGTAGAACGAATCTGATCCGGCTTGACGCCGAGCGCGGTAACCGAATTGAACAGGCTCATCACCTTCGCATCGTTCATCGGGATGCCCGTTGGATCTACACCCGTCAAGTCTTGCAGCATCCGCATCATCGTCGGATTTTCATGTCCCAGAATATCGAGCTTGAGCAGGTTCTCCTCGAAAGCATGATAATCGAAATGGGTCGTTTTCCAATCCGCCTTCTGGTCGTCGGCCGGATATTGCACCGGCGTCACTTCCTCGACGTCGATGTCGTCCGGGACGACGACAATGCCGCCGGGATGCTGCCCCGTGCTCCGCTTTACGCCGGTACAGCCGCCTGCAAGACGGTTCAATTCTGCGCCGCGCCATTTGTGCCCATACTCTTCTTCATATTTTTTGACGTAACCGTATGCCGTCTTCTCTGCTACGGTACCGATCGTGCCGGCGCGGAATACGCATTTCTCCCCGAACATTTCCTTCGTATAATTATGAGCGATCGGCTGGTAGAGGCCTGAGAAGTTCAAATCGATATCGGGCACTTTGTCGCCCTTGAACCCGAGGAACGTCTCGAACGGGATATCATGCCCTTCGCCCTTCATCGTCGCTCCGCAAGTCGGGCACGTCTTGGCCGGCAAGTCGAAGCCGCTCGGGACGCTGCCGTCGAGGAACCACTCGCTGAAGCAGCACGATCCGCACAAATAATGCGGCGGCATCGGATTCACCTCGGAAATGCCCAGGAACGTCGCTACAACGGAAGAACCGACAGATCCCCGCGAGCCAACCAAATAACCGTCTTCATTAGACTTTTTGACGAGCCGCGCCGACATCAGGTAGTTGGCCGAGAACTTGTAGCCGATAATCGGCTTCAATTCTTTTTCCAGCCGGTCGATCACGACCTGCGGCAGCTCCTCCCCATACATCGAACGAGCCGTCGCATAGCAGGTATTGCGGATTTCGTCATCCGCCCCTTCGATATTCGGCGTGAACAGCTGTTTCGGGAACAGGTCGAATTTCTCGAACCGGTCGGCGAGCTCGTTCGTATTTTTCACAACCACTTCATAAGCTTTCGCTTCGCCCAGATGTTTGAACTCCTCGAGCATCTCACGCGTTGTGCGGAAATGGACGTCCGGTTTCTTCATATCTTTGAGCGGGCTGAAGCCGGTTATGCCGAATATCGTAATGTCTCGGCTGATCTTGTCGCGCGGCTGCAAGTAATGCACGTTGCCGGTCGCGATGACCGGTTTGCCCAGCTTGTCCCCGATCGCGCAGATGCGGCGGTTCGTCTCCTCCAGCTCGAGACGGCTGCCTACCAGTCCTTTATCGACGAGATGCATGTTGACGACGACCGGTTGTATTTCCAGCACGTCGTAGAATTCCGCAACTCCCTCAGCTTCTTCAATCGTCTTGTTCAGCACCGTCTCGTAAAATTCGCCCTTCTCGCAGCCGGAGGCGATGAGCAGTCCTTCACGGAGCTCCACGAGCTTGCTCTTAGGAATACAAGGAACACGGTGGAAATACTCGGTATGTGAAATGGATATCAGCTTGAATAAGTTCTTCTTGCCCTTCGCGTTCAAGGCGTAAATACAGCAGTGGAACGGCCGCGTGTTCGCCAGGTTTTTGCCTACTTCGTCGTTCAGCCGCGCCAGCGTCGTCTTGCCCCGGTCGTCGGCTTCCTTCACCATATGGAACAGCACTTCGCCCAGCGCCTTAGAATCTTCTACCGCGCGGTGATGGTTGTCCAGGCTGACCTTGAACTTCTCGGTGAGCGTGTTCAATCGATGATTCTTAAGCGAAGGGAACAGAAGCCTGGCCATCTCGAGCGTATCCAGCACCGGGTTCGGCAGCGGCGGCTGCCCCATCGTCTTCAGATTCGCCTGGATGAAGCCCATATCGAATCGGGCGTTATGCGCCACGAGCACGGCATCGCCGACAAAGTCGACAAACTTCGGCAGCATATCCTCGAGCTCAGGTTGTCCCGCCACCATATCGTCCGTAATATGCGTCAACTGGGTAATATGATAAGGAATTTTCTCATGCGGATCGATGAATGTCTCGAACTTGTCGATCACCTTGCCATCCTGCATCTTCACGCCGGCGAGCTCGATGATCTTGTTGCTGATGACCGAAAGTCCGGTCGTCTCGATGTCGAATACCACGTAAGTCGCTGATTTCAGCTCAGCTGCGGTCGGATTCATTACGACGGCCACGTTATCGTTCACCACATTCGCTTCCACGCCGTACAGCACCTGGATGCCGTGTTTTTTGGCCGCTTTGTTCGCTTCCGGGAACGACTGCACGCCGCCGTGATCCGTAATCGCGATCGCCCGGTGTCCCCATTTCGCCGCCGTCTTGATATAATCGTCAACCGAGGTGACGGCATCCATCGTGCTCATCGTCGTATGTAGATGAAACTCGACCCGCTTCTCTTCGGCATTGTCCGTCCGCTCCGGCGGGGCCAGCACTTCCACGAGATCCGAAGGAATCATAACTAGCTCGGGCGTCATCATGAACCGGTCGTACTCCACCTTGCCGCGCGCGCGAATCCATTTGCCGTTCGCCAGCAGGCTTAGAATCTTCAAATCTTCTTTATTTTTGGCAAACGCCTTGAGCATGAGCGAGTCGGAGAAATCGGTCAAACAGAACTCGAACAGCGTATTGCCGTTGCGTAGCTCCTTCTTATCCAGATTGAAGATCATGCCTTGGATCGCAATCTTCTTCTCTTCGTCACGGACGTTCTGAATCGGAACCGGCGCGTCCTTGATCTCGTAGCCCATCATCAGCTTGATTTCGCCTTCCGGCGGGGCCGCTTCCGGCGTAGCCGTATCGACCGGAGATGCGATCATCATGTTCTGGATGACGCTGCGCTCTTCTTCGACGATTTGCTGGGCGAATTTCTCGCGTTCTTCTCCGTTGGACTGTCCTACATCTAGCTTTACTTGATAGGATCTGCCGAAATAGTCGCGGAAAAACCGCTGAACAAAGCCGTCGACCGCTTTTTTCTTGGCGAGCTCCAGTCCGATCGAATCCAACAAACGGATCGTAACGGATCGTTCCTTCACTTCCACCTTGGCAGTGCCGAGCCAGCCGTTCACGGAAGCTGCTTGCGTATGAATCCAATCTATGAATAGCCCCCAATACTGCTCGACGATAGCCGAATCTTCCACCGTTTCCGCAAACGTACAACGAATTTCGACGGAAGCGATATGCGCAAACTTGTCCTTGATCAGCTTGACGAACGAATGGAACACATCAAGCGGGATCAAGGCGGGCAATGCCAAATAAAACGTCCATTCGCGGTTGCTGCGGCTGCACTCCACACGATCGATATAGCCGCCGGTCAAGTAGGATTCCACGATTGAAGGCGGGACGCTCGCATGCTGCAGCAGCATATCGAAGCGGGCGCGTTGGTTCGCTTGGATGCTCATCTCTCCATCCATCCTTCCTTCTTTTTATTGTTATTAGGGGTGAAAAAAGGGCAAAACGTAGGACGAGTCCTGGCGTGTTGCCCTCGGAATGAACGGCTGAGTAACGAAGGGGTTAATGCGCCTTGCCGAAAACGACGGTGTGCTCGGCCGGCGAGCCGCAGACGAGACAAGTAGTCTTCGCAGTCGCCGGGGTGAACGGAATATTGCGGCTCGTCGCTCCCGTCTCTTCCTTCACTTGATGCTCGCAAGCTTCCGAGCCGCACCAGCCGGCGAGCGTGAAGCCGCGCTGCTGCTCGAGGCAGCTCTTCATCTCATCCAGCGAATCCACCGTGTAGAAGTGGCTGTCCATGAACGCCTTCGCGTTCGCGTACATCATAGTGTGAATCTCCTCCAGCATGGCGCGCACTTCGGCTACAAGGCGATCTTGCGCGATGACGCGTTTCTCGCCCGACACCCGCGAGACGAGAACGGCTTGTCCGTTCTCCATGTCGCGAGGGCCGAGCTCGATGCGGATCGGTACGCCGCGCATCTCGTACTCGTTGAACTTCCAGCCAGGGCTCTGCTCGCGACCGTCGACCTTGACTCGGATGCCGGCGCGCTTCAGCTCGCCGAACAGCTCGTCCGTCCGGGCGATAACCGCTTCCCGCGTCTTAGGCGGCCCGATCGGAATCATGACTACTTGCAGCGGAGCGACCTTCGGCGGCAATACAAGACCGCGATCGTCTCCATGCACCATAATCATCGCGCCGATCAGCCTAGTGCTGACGCCCCATGAGGTCGTATGCACGAACTGCTGCTGGTTCTCGCGGTCGAGGTATTGAATTTCGAACGCCTTGGCGAAGTTCGTCCCCAGGTAGTGGGAGGTTCCGGCTTGAACCGCTTTGCCGTCCTTCATCATCGCTTCTATAGAATAAGTGTCGACGGCGCCGGCGAATTTCTCCGACGGGGTCTTTTGCCCGACGATGACCGGGATCGCCAGGAAGTTCTCGGCGAAGTCCCGGTATATGTCGAGCATCTGCATCGTTTCCTTGCGCGCATCCGCTTCATCCTCATGGGCCGTATGGCCTTCCTGCCAGAGGAATTCGGTTGTACGGAGGAAAGGCAGCGTCCGCTTCTCCCAGCGCACTACGTTCGCCCATTGATTGATCAAGACCGGCAAGTCCCGGTACGACTGGATCCAGTTGGAGTACATGTGGCCGATCATCGTCTCCGAAGTCGGTCGGATGGCGAGTCTCTCTTCGAGCTTTTCGCCGCCCGCTTCCGTTACCCAAGGCAGCTCGGGATTGAAGCCCTCCACATGCTCCTTCTCTTTCTGGAAGAAGCTCTCCGGAATGAATAACGGGAAGTAGGCGTTGCGATGTCCGGTCTCCTTGAATCTGGCATCGAGCTCACGCTGAATGTTCTCCCAGATTTCGTAACCGTCCGGGCGCAGCACGACGCAGCCGCGTACCGGCGAATAGCTCATCAGCTCGGCCTTACTGATCGTATCGATATACCAGCGTGAGAAATCCTCGCTCTGCGGAGTGATCTCCTTGACGAATTGCTTCTCTTTCTCTTTAGACATGGGAGTCCTCCTCCGACCAATAACAAAAGTTCAATAAACGTGGATCAGCCTTCGCCGCGGATCAGCCGCACGATGTCGTTGTACGTGACGGCAATCATCAATAGCATCAAGGCGGCGAAGCCGATAAAATGGACGAGACTTTCCCGATTCGGGTCAACCGGCCTTCCTCGAACCGCTTCAAACCCGAGGAAGACGAGGCGGCTGCCGTCGAGCGCCGGAATCGGCAGCAGGTTGAAAATACCCAAGTACAGACTCAGCACCGCCGCCCAGAACGTATATTGCGCAAGGCCGGCGCTGGCGTGCTGCTTGGTCACTTCGACCATCATTACCGGTCCGCCCAAATCATCCAGCGTAAATTGGCCGAACAACAGCTTCTTGAAGCCAAGCAAAATTTGCTGCGTGGCGAGCTTCATATTGTCCCAGCCGCCGCTGAATGCTTCGCCGAACGACGTATTCCGCTTGTCGGCGGAAAGCCCGATGCCGACCAGAATGCGGCCTTCGTCGTTCTTGGCCGGTGTGACGCTAATGTTCGTCTCCTTGCCTCCTCGGAGAACGATCCAGTTCATCGATTGATCCGGCGATTGCCCGATCATGCCGGTGAGCTTGGTCGTTGAAGCGCCTACGGCTGTGTTATTGACGGTCTTGATGATGTCGCCCGGCATCAATCCGGCCTTCATCGCAGGTGAATTCGGTTCCACCCGCTCGATCTTCACGTTCGTCGGCATGCCCGCCAGGAACATCACCGTCACGAACAATACGAATGCCAGGATGAAATTCATAAAGGGTCCTGCGAAGATGGACAGCGCGCGTTGTCCGACCGTTTTGCTGCCGAACTGCCGATCCCAAGGCGCAATCTGCGTCTCTTTGCCGCGTGTCACCATCATCGCTTGCGGGTGAACGCGAAGCGTCTCGGTCGTTCCTTCCTCTTCCGGCCCCGTGAACAGCCGAATCTGAAGATCTTTCTCCAGATCGATCTTGTCGACGGTCCCGATCACAACTTCGGAACGCTGATCCAGCTGATCCAAGTACAGGTGCGTAACGACATTGTCCTGCAATCGGACCGCAACGGTCTGCCCTTGCTGGACATGGACGATCTCCGGATCTTCGCCCGCCATCCGGACGAACCCGCCGACCGGCAACAGCCGCAATGTATAACGGGTTTCCCCGCGCTTGAACGAGAACAATTTCGGCCCGAAGCCGATGGCAAATTCACGAACCAATATTCCCGCTCTCTTGGCGAAATAATAGTGGCCCCACTCATGTATAGTAACCAAAACGAAAAACAGCAGCACGATTTGAAATATGATCTGCGGTGACATGACATCTTCCTTTCGGCTTCGCGCCCCTAGACTAAGACAAGCCTGCTCTAAGATTACCATTATTCCTTATATGAATACAAGCTGAGCCCCGTCTATAGAACCTTGGCCTACAAGCGCATCTCCCGCGCGATACGCCGTGCCCATTCGTCGATTTCGGCGATTTGATCGAGCGGCGGATGCCGCACCGGATCATGTTTTTCAAGCACTTGCTCGATGATGGACTCGATGTCCAGGAACGCGATTTCGCCGTTCAGGAACCGCGACACGGCGATTTCATTCGCCGCATTGAACACCGTCGGCGCGCTCCCGCCGAGCCGGCCGCATTCGAACGACATCCTCAAGCAAGGGAATCGTTCATAGTCCATCTTGCGGAAATGAAGCTTGCCGATCTCAGTCAAATCCAGCGGCCTCGAAGGGCTAACCGCCCTCTCCGGGTATGTGAGCGCATATTGGATCGGCACTCGCATATCCGGTAAGCCAAGCTGCGCGATAACGCTCCGATCGACAAACTCGACGAAAGAATGAATGATGCTTTCCGGATGGATCACTACCTCGATACGATCGTAAGACAACCCGAACAGCCAGTGCGCTTCGATCACTTCAAGCCCTTTGTTCGCCATCGTGGCGGAATCGATCGTAATTTTGGCCCCCATCGACCAGTTCGGATGCGCAAGCGCCTCCTTGACGGTCACACCTTCAAGCTGCTCCCGCGTCTTGTCCCTGAACGAGCCGCCCGAAGCAGTCAGCACGATCTTGGCGATCTCCTGCGGCGCGTCCCGATGCATGCATTGGAAAATAGCCGAATGTTCACTGTCGACCGGCAACAGCATGACGTCTTTGCGCTTTGCCGCTTCCTTCACCAAATGCCCGGCACTGACGAGTGTCTCCTTGTTCGCCAGCCCGATATGCTTGCCCGCTTCGATCGCCGCCAGTGTCGGCTTCAAGCCTTGGCTGCCAACCATTGCGGTCACGACCAGCTCGGCGTCCGTCGAGGCCGCAGCTTCGATTAACCCTTCCTCCCCGTACACGACCCGGGTGTCCGAGCCGGACAAAGCAAGCTTCACTTGCTCGGCGGCTTCGCGATCGGACATCGACACAAGATGCGGACGGAACCTCTCTATCTGCTCTAGGACCAGCGCCACATTTCGCCCGGCGGCAAGCGCCTCTACACGGAAACGATCCGGGTGATGCGCCACAACATCCAACGTTTGCGTGCCGATCGACCCGGTCGAACCAAGGACTGCAATTCGTTTCAACTCTTTTCCCCCTTCGTGCGATCCCTACTGAGGAAGCAGCGACAGCAAATGGACGAACGGAAACACGATCAGCCAGCTGTCTACGCGGTCCAGCACGCCGCCGTGCCCGGGGAAGATCGATCCGGTATCCTTCACTCCACGAATTCGTTTGTAGGCCGACTGAATCAAGTCCCCCATCTGCCCGACGACCGCAACCGAAGCCCCGATCAGGACAGCTTGTCCGATCGACAGCAAGTCCGAAGCATACAACGAGAAGCCGATTCCAACCAAAATCGAAACCGCGATTCCCCCGAGCGCTCCCTCTACCGTCTTGTTCGGGCTAATCGACGGCCATAGCTTCGTCCGACCGAAAAACTTGCCCGTGAAATAAGCTCCCGTATCGGTCAGTATCGTACAGGCAAACACCAGTGCGGCCCAATACAATCCGTTGTCCGCGAGTCGGGTCGTCAGCATGTACTGAAACCCGATCCCTATGTATACGACGCCGATAAAGGACAGCGCGATGTGATCCAAATGAAATTTGTTCTTCGAAACAACGGTTACCGCAAATAGTAGAAACAGCGTTACCCAGATGATGCTAGTCGGATTGGGCAACCATTCGGAATACACTCCCCACGGAAAGACAAGCAGAATTAATCCGATGTAAGCAAGCAAGGAGACAATCGTAACCGGCTTAAGCCTGTTCATTCGATTGAATTCGAACAGGCCGACAAGCGCCATGAGCAGCAGCAGCGCCGAATAGGCGACCCCTCCCCACAGCAGAAACGTCAAAAATATTGCGCCGCCCAGCAAACCGGTGATCACTCGCTGTTTCAACCGCCATCCTCCGTTCTATAAGCCGCCGTACCGTCTCGCCCTACGCTGGTATTCCCCGACCGCCTTGCGAAACAGCGGCTCGTCGAAATCCGGCCAGTAAATGTCAGTAAACCATAGCTCCGCGTAGGCCATCTGCCAGAGCATAAAATTGCTGATCCGAATTTCCCCGCTCGTCCGAATGATCATGTCGGGATCCGGCAAGTCGGCGGAGAGCAGGCAGGCGGATACGTCCTCCTCCGTAATCTCTTCCGGAGTCAGGTGTCCTTGCTGAACCGCCTCGGCCAGCTGGCGAATCGCCGATAAAATCTCGAGCCGACTGCCATAATTAAACGCAAAATTAAGTATAAGACCGGTGTTCTCCTTCGTCCGTTCAATGGCTTCTTCGACCGCTGCGAGCGTATGCGGAGGTACGTTGTCTCTCCAGCCCATCATGCGGACTTGCACATTTTTCTGGACGAGCTCCTCGATCTCGAGTAGCAGAAATTCCTGCGGAAGCTTCATCAGAAACTCCACTTCATCCTGAGGCCGCTTCCAGTTTTCCGTAGAGAAGGAATACAGCGTCAGCACCTTCACGCCGAGATCGTTCGCCGCCATCGTCACCCGTTTGATCGCCTTCATGCCCGCATGATGCCCCGCGACGCGCGGCAACCCTCTGCGCTTCGCCCATCGACCATTGCCATCCATAATAATGGCAATATGGACGGGAATGTTGTCCGGCATAATCTCGACCGCTTCTTCAGCGGCAGGCTCCGGTTGGGTCCACAAACGTTTCAGTCGTTGCCACATGACTCTCTTCCCCCATAATCCATCAACGTTAGCGTTGCCGATCCAAGATGCAATACCTGCATTTAGACAAAAATCCCCCAACTGCAGGGGACTCTCGATAAGCTTCTATTACACTTCCATGATTTCTTTCTCTTTGGCGGCCAGCACTTTATCCACTTCCGCGATAAACTTGTCGGTCGCTTTCTGGATATCGTCCTGGTGCCGCTTGGACTCGTCTTCGGAGATGCTGGACGCTTTCTCCAACTTCTTGATTTCGTCGTTTGCGTCGCGGCGGACGTTGCGGATCGCCACTTTCGCCTCTTCGCCGGACTTCTTCGTCATCTTGACCAGATCCGCACGGCGTTCTTCCGTCAGCGGCGGAATCGACAGTCGGATCGTCAGCCCGTCGTTCGACGGCGTCAGCCCGATGTCGGACTTCAGAATCGCCTTCTCGATCACGGAGAGTGACGATTTGTCCCACGGTTGAATGAGCAGTGTGCGGGAATCCGGCGTATTGATGTTGGCCAGCTGATTCACCGGCGTCAACGCTCCGTAGTATTCCGCTTGCACGCGGTCCAGCAAAGCGGGGGTTGCTCGTCCGGCGCGAAGCGTGGCAAGCTCCTTTTTCAGCGAGCCAATCGCTTTGTCCATCCGATCATCTGCGTTTTTCTTTATCGTTTGCGGCATTAGTCGTTACTCCCTTTCACAATCGTTCCGATTTTTTCACCGAGAACGACACGTTTAATGTTCCCTTTCTCGGTGATGGAGAATACGATCAGCGGAATGTTGTTATCCATGCAGAGGGAAGACGCGGTGGAATCCATAACCCCGAGGTTGCGGCTGATGACTTCCATGTACGTCAAGGTGTCGAACTTCTCGGCCGTCGCGTCCTTGAACGGGTCCGCGCTGTATACGCCGTCCACCTTGTTCTTCGCCATGAGGATCACTTCCGCTTCGATCTCGGCGGCCCGCAGCGCGGCCGTCGTGTCCGTGGAGAAGTAAGGATTACCTGTGCCGGCTGCGAATATGACGACGCGGCCTTTCTCCAGATGGCGAATAGCACGGCGGCGAATGTAGGGCTCGGCTACTTGCTGCATCGTAATGGATGTTTGAACGCGGGTAGGAACTTCAATTTGCTCCAGCGCATCCTGCAAAGCTAAGGAATTCATCACGGTGGCCAGCATGCCCATGTAGTCAGCCGTCGCCCGGTCAATGCCTTTGGCACTTCCGGCGATCCCCCGCCAAATGTTGCCGCCGCCCACGACAATCGCCACTTCCACGTTCAATTGATGCACTTCTTTCACTTGCGAGGCGATCGAAGCGATCATCTCGCTGTCGATTCCGTAGCCTTGCTGCCCGGCCAGCGCTTCCCCGCTTAACTTCAAGATAACCCGCTTGAACATTGGTCGTTCCAACTTCGTTTCCTCCTAGATTGACGAATCCTGCTGACAAGGCATACCGTTCTGTTCTTAAAAAACAAGGAACACAGCGTGTTCCTTGTTGTAGGGTTCTCTTATAGACGAGCTTGGGACATGACTTCTTCTACGAAGTTGTCCACTTTCTTCTCGAGGCCTTCGCCCAGTTCATATCGAACAAAACGACGGATGGTGATGTTCTCACCGATCGTTGCCACTTTTTCTTTCAGCAGGGTGGACACGGTTTTGTCCGGATCCTTAATGAATCCTTGCTCCATCAGACAGAACTCTTCGTAGTATTTCCCCAAACGGCCTTCGACCATTTTCTCTACGATTTTCTCAGGTTTGCCTTCGTTCAGAGCTTGGGCACGCAAAATTTCGCGTTCTTTGTCCAGCTCTTCTTGGGACACTTCTTCGCGGCGAACGAAACGAGGGTTCGTTGCGGCGATTTGCATGGCAATGTCTCTAACGAACTCGCGGAACGAGTCGGTTTTGGCTACGAAGTCGGTTTCGCAGTTGACTTCTACGAGTACGCCGATCCGTCCGCCAGCATGGATATAGGATTCTACTACGCCTTCAGTAGCGATGCGGCCGGCTTTATTTGCAGCTGCCGCCAGCCCTTTTTCACGCAAAATCTCAGAAGCTTTCGTCAAATCCCCGTCCGCTGCTTCCAGCGCCTTTTTGCAATCGAGCATCCCTGCTCCGGTTTTTTCGCGCAATTCTTTTACTGCTTGTGCCGATACTGCCATTCCGATGACCTCCTTAGAATTAACTGTCGCTTGTGTCTCTCGCTGCACTATTCCTCAAAAAAAGGGCGGCGGAGGTTAAATAACCTTCAAACCACCCTTAATGTTTCATACAAGCTTAAGTTGTTGATAATCGTGCAATTAAGCCGTCGTTTGTTCGCCTTGCTGCGATTCGATCACGGCATCCGCCATCTTGGCTGTGAGCAGCTTGACCGCGCGGATCGCGTCGTCGTTGCCCGGGATAACGTAGTCGATTTCGTCCGGATCGCAGTTCGTGTCCACGATGCCCACGATTGGGATACCGAGCTTGCGAGCTTCGGCAACCGCGATGCGCTCTTTGCGAGGATCGATGATGAACAAAGCGCTAGGCAGTTTCTTCATGTTCTTGATGCCGCCGAGGAACTTCTCGAGGCGCTCTTTCTCCTTGCGGAGAATGATAACTTCTTTCTTAGGAAGAACTTCGAACGTACCGTCGTTTTCCCACTTGTCCAGCTCGTGCAAACGGCTTACGCGCTTCTGGATGGTCGAGAAGTTGGTCAAAGTGCCGCCCAACCAACGTTGGTTGATGTAGTACATGCCGCAACGCTCTGCTTCTTCAGCAACCGAATCTTGCGCTTGCTTCTTCGTGCCGACGAACAGCATAGTGCCGCCCTCTTCTGCTACGGACTTGACAAAGTTGTATGCTTCCTCAACTTTTTTCACAGTCTTTTGCAGGTCGATAATGTAAATTCCGTTTCTTTCGGTGAAGATGTAACGATCCATTTTCGGGTTCCAACGACGGGTCTGGTGACCGAAGTGTACCCCAGCTTCAAGCAGCTGTTTCATGGAGATTACTGCCATCCTCACGCACCTCCTCAGGTTTGGTTTTTGTGGTTTCCTCCGCCGCCCGCATCTCCCGACAAAACTGTTTGTTCAACAGCACCCTTGTCGAAATTAAGCGACGTGTGGTTTTTAACACCGTCAACTACTATACCACAACTGAATATCTCCTTGCAACAGCAAGCGAACCTTTCCATAGAGAGGAAAGGTTCGGGTTAAGGACCGGCCGTTATTTTCTTCATGACATCCTCGGCATCGTTCAGCTTGTCGAACGTATAGTTGCCGTATCGGATTTTCTCGGTCAATCCTCGCTGCAGCAACAAATCGATCAAGGCGTTAGGCTCTTGCAGCACTTTGTACTGAACGAGCAAATGAGCGACCGACGTCGCATCCAGCTTATCCGGGATATAGACCATCAGCGCAGTAGGCTGTACGGTCGGCACCGGAGTTGAAGTAGAAGAAGCAGCATTCGACGATGTCGGAGACGGGGTTGTCGCAGCCGACTTCGCCTTGTCGTCCTCAATCGCTCTTCTCTTAATCTCTTCGATCTGAGCGGTCGTATAGGCGATCTGATCCTTAGGCACGACCTTCAATTGAAGCCGTTCCGCCTCCAGGGCAAGCTGCTGCTGCGTCATAGGCAGTCCAGTCTGTTCAGCAGTCGCTTCGTTCCGTTCGGGGTCGGCGATCCACAGCAGCTGCAACAAGACGGCGCCTGCAATCAGGCCGATCCCGAGCCCGATGATGAACGTACGATTTTTAAGCACGGACGCGGTCCTCCTGTTTGGCCAGCTGCAAGATGAGCATTACTTCGCCTTTATTCATGCCGAGCTTCTTCGCGATATAATCGACCGACTTGCCTTGCTTCTCCAGCTGGAATAGCTCGGCGTACCGGTTGCGGATGTTGATGCCTCTAGGTTCTGGCGTCGGTGCCGAAGCTGCAGCCGCGTGCCCAACCGATTCAATCGGAATGGGCTTGTCCGACAAACGGGCGACAGAAGCCGAAAGCGTGGCTCCTGCAGCTGGCGCTGTCGAATAGCCTTCCGCCTGTGGCACCGCCGATTGCACATAAGCTTGCGTCACGGCAGGCTGCGACTTGCGGGTCTCCTCAGCTTGCAGCAGCCGATCAAGCTGCTTGGACACTTCGCCGTTATTCCGCTCAAGCGCTTCGATGCGCCCTTGCAGCTTGGCGGAATGTTTCTCGTGGTCATGCTTCATCGCCGAAACTAGCTGAAGCAGCTGCCGATTCTCTTCCTCGAGCTCGGCCGAGAATTGCTCCATCGTATCTTCGATCGCCTGCATCGTGTTCGCTGCAGGCTTCGGCTGCTGGCGGGTGCTCGGCCGGATTAAGGCGAAAACGAGCAGGACGGCGCCTAGCAGAACGATATAATGCCATGGTTCCATAAAGCGATTTTCCCTTCCTCCGTCGCACGATTTAGAGCGACATATCGATGTGGTGCCCCTTGTAGGGATGCTCCGCCGATTCTTCCGCCTGCTTCTTGGTCGACTTGGCGGCGGATGCGTAGGGCGACTTGCCAGGCGGCTTGTTCCCGCCGCGGCTTTGCTCGTCCTTGATCCGCTGCGGCTGTGCCTCTTCAACCTTTGCCGTCTTCTGCCGGGAACGGATCGTTTCCTGCGCGGTTCCGGCCGCGAGCTGCGCTTGATCCAGCATCGGCTTGTGGATCAACTGGTTCTGCACCATCCCCGCGTCTTTCGTACGCGGAATCGCCATTTGCATTTCTACCGATTTTAAGCTCATACGATCACCTCATTATAGGTCCTGTATGAAACGGTGGCAAGATCGGCTGTCTTCGCTGCAAGGATAAACTATGAATTCGGGAGCATGGCTATATCGCCGTCCAAATATTTGAAATACACTCTCGGAGCCACTTCCTTGACGAAGCGCGTGTACCGGCCGATAACGATCTTCGTTCCGCCGTATACGATCGAGATGATCTCGACTCTCGCCTTGTCGGTGTCCTCCAGCGTACGCTCTATTTCCAATATACGCTCCTTGGCGGCGGCTTGTTCTTCGATCGCTTGTTTCTTCGTATGACTGAGCTTGATTCGCATTGCCATCCGTTCGGGGCTGAGCTGGCCGGTAACAGCCATTTGATCGAGCAAAACGAGCGCCTTGTCGGTTTTGTCCAGGCTCTCGGCCAGCACCTTCAGCTGCGCTCGGAGAGCGGACAATTCATTGCGCAGCTCAGGTAATACCCCGACCTCAATGGTCGTTGGGGTTGACATCGTATTGCCTACCGTTCGCGCCACTACCTTCTCGCCGGCTTGCACGATTCCTCCGATGAGCAGCCCTTTGGCCCCTTTGCAAATCACGTTGCGACCGGCGCGAATTTGCGAATGCATGATACTGTGCGTCACGAGAATATCTTGAGCCGCCTCGACCTGGGCGTCCTGGATGAACGAGCTCTTGACGTTGAGCCCGGCGCGTATCAATCCCTTGTTATGCCCCAGGATGCCGGCGCCGATCTCGATCGACCCGACCGCCTCCAGCTCTGCGCTTTCTACACCGCCCGTCACGCGGATATCGCCCGCCGCCTTCACTTTGAAGCCGGGCAAAACGTTTCCCCGGATGACTACGCTGCCGAAAAAGTCGATGTTGCCGATCCTGTAGTCGACATCCCCGTTCACTTCGTATATCGGGAAGACGTTGATTTTGCCTCGGTCGGTAATCGAGATCATGCCGTCCATCGCAGCGTACAACGCTAGCTGCTCAGCATCTGCAACGACGTTTTTTCCGATCTTGAACCGCACGTCCTTCCCGTTTTTGCCGTCCAGAATATCCCCGGTTACAGCACGGCCCGGCGATCCGAGTCCAGCCAGAAGGCGTTCGGCGATCAACTGTCCTTTGCGTACGTTCATGATCCTGGATATTTCTTTAAAATCGACGGTGCCGTCGTCCATTTCGAGCGGGCGCCGGATCGCTTCGTCCGGATCGTAGATCATCCGGATTTCGCCGTCTTTGCCCGGCTGCGGGCGTTCGCCTTCCGCAATCAACGTCTGCTTCCCGGCAAACTTTCTCACGCTCTCCGCGATCTGCTGCAGAATGCCGTACTTCACTCCGAACTTGACACGGTGCGAAGCGAGGAGCTGTTCCAAATCTTTTACAGTGCAAGTAATCGGCTCGGCCATCGGCAAGATCGACAAATAAGCACTGATCTTGTCATCCGACAGCTCCACGGTCATCCATTGGTCTACAGCGTTCTCACTGGACAAACTTTTTCCTCCCCCCGCCAATCAATCCTCAAGCAGTTGGTTCTTCCATCTGCCAAGCGAGCCTCTGAGCCGCAATATTGCTTTGGAATGCAGCTGCGAGATCCGCGACGGCGACAAGGACATCACCTCGGCGATTTCACTGAGCGACAGCTCCTCGTAGTAAAACAGAGAGACGACTGTCCGTTCCTTTTCGGTCAATTTCTCGATCGCTTTGGCTAACGACTCTTTCAAGAAAAACTCGTTTACCTTATATTCCGGATTTTTGGCCTTCTCGTCTATCATAAGCGACAACCGCGTCTCGGATTCCTCCTCCTTGATCGGGTCGTCGAACGAACAAATCGCAGTAATCGATATTTCCTGAAGCATGTGTTGAAATTCTTTCTCACTGATCTGCAAATACTCGCTCATTTCCGTATCGGTTACGGAGCGCAAATAATGCTGCTCGAGCTTCTGATACGCGTCCTCCAGCCGCTTCGCCTTCTCGCGCACCGACCGTGGGACCCAGTCGCCTTGCCGCAGCCCGTCGATCGTCGCTCCGCGAATACGCCAGGAAGCATACGTCTCGAACTGCAGGCCCCGCTCGTAATCGAACTTCTCCACCGCGTCGATCAGACCCAACATGCCGTGGCTGCACAGATCGTCCCGGGACACGTTCTTGGGGAGGCCGACTAGCAAACGGCCGACGACATAGTCGACCAGCGGCAAATATTGCTCGATCAACTGCTGCTTCGCCGCAAGCAAGCCTTCCACTTTCCACGCTTTCCATAACTCGACATTGGATAGATGGGATTGCTTTTGTTGAATCATTCCTACCGCACTCCTTACTCTTCAGTAAAGCGTCGCAGTGCCTGGGCCATCTCCTCCGGTTCACCGGGAGCGGTCGTCAGCCTCTTCGGCTTGAGCAGCGTAAATTCGTCCGGGGATGGTGCCGACGCACCGTTCATGCCGTTCTTCAACAGCTCATTCAGCTCCGCCTCATCGTTCGGGGTGACCGAATAGACGGAATTGCCCTTGCCGGCTTCCTCCACCGCCTCGTTCCCCTCTTCATGCTGCAGCTCCTTCAACCCCGCTAACGTTCCGAGCACCCATCTGACTGCGAAGCCAACTCCGAACATGATGATAAAGCCATAGCTGCTGTGTAATAGAGTAGTGGTAAAATAATTATCGCCGACCGATAGCAGAAACGTTAATCCGAACCCCAATACACCCAACGCCAGATTCCAACGCACGGTTCCAATCATCAGATCTCCCTTGCTCCTTGCTGCACGGTACGTAAAACAAGCACTCCCGTTTGGTTGTAAAATTCGATCGTGCGGCCGAAATTGCCGCCCGTATCCTCCGCACGCACCGGAATGCCAGCCCGGCTCAAAATCGCTTTGCAAGACTCTACGTTGCGAGGGCCGATGCGCATCGTGTCGGAGCTGCCGGAGAAGGCGAACATCTGCGCTCCTCCGGCCAGCTTCGCTTCGAGCCTCAGCTTGCCCGCACCGGCTTGAATCATCCGCTCAATCAGAGCGGGAATGGCGGTATCCGCATACTTGGCTACGTTCAGCGTCCCTTCCTTGGCGATTTCCGAGGAAGGAAGCATAATATGAGCCATGCCGGCGACTTTCGTCTTCGGATCCCACAGGGTTACGCCCACGCACGAACCCAATCCCGTCGTCTTGAGCGTAGTTCCGACCTCTACAATAATGTTGAGGTCGGCCATGCCGACTTTTACGATGAGTTCCGGCATCATTCGAGCGGAACTCCTAAGGCATGGAACAGTTTGCCGAACGCTGCGGGGTCCGGAATGAAGAAGAAGTGGCCTTCCACATGGTCTTTCCCTTCCAGAAACTGAGTGTCGATAAAGAGGGCGTGGTCCCCCATTTCGCCATATTGCAGAAACCCGTAGCTTACGATTGCTCCAAGCATGTCAATCGCCAGCGCAGGGACGGTAGGAATTAAATGAAGCTTGGTGAAGTCGGCGAGGGAGGACAAGTAGGAGCCGGCCAGGATGTTGCCGATTTCCCCGAGGGCGGACAGCTCCATCTCGGAATAGCTGCCCTCCACTTCCACTTCGATACCGGCGAAGTTCGAGAGCAGCCGTTTGGCCGAAGCCGGGGTGAAGAAAAAGAACATATTGCCCGGCGCTTCGCCTTCGACGCGGAGGAACACCGCCAGCACCACTTGATCGGCTCCGCCGACGCTGTTCACGATATCCTCGAACGGCAGCAGATTGACTCGCGGCACCTGCATGTCGATCGGCTTATCGAGCAACTGCGACAAGGCTGTAGCGGCGTTACCCGCTCCGATGTTGCCGACTTCCTTCAGCACATCCATTTGAAATTCAGCGAAATGGTAGAAGTTTGTCATCCTATGCCGTCTACGCCTCTAGCTGTTCCAATTGCACGATCTCGCTCTTGTTCAGCACTTCCTCCAGATTGAGCAGCACAAGCAGATTGCCGCCGGACAGCTTCGCTACGCCGCGCAAATATTTGGCTCGGATGCCGCCTACGATCTCCGGCGGATCCTCGATCGAGTCGGTATTGACGTCGAGCACGTCGTTCGCCGAATCCACGATCAGCCCGACTTCCATTTCCTTCACCGCGACAATAATGATCCGCGAATTATCGGTATAGTCCGACTCCGGCAGCTGGAAGCGGCCGCGAAGGTCGATGACCGGCACGACGACGCCGCGCAAGTTGATGACGCCCTTCACGAAAGCCGGCGTCTTCGGCACGCGCGTGAGCGGCTGCATCCGCTCGATCGTCCGAACCCGCTCCACCTCTACTCCATATTGTTCATGCGCCAATGTAAATACGATGACCTTCAACTCTTCTCCCATCGTTCAGCCCTCCTATTTGATCAAAGCGTTCGTATCGAGAATGAGAGCGACTTGCCCGTCGCCTAATATGGTAGCGCCGGAAACGGCAAACAAGTTCGTCAAATATTTGCCTAGCGACTTCAGCACGATCTCCTGCTGGCCGATCAAATCATCCACCATGAGAGCGGCCATTTTGTCGCCCTTGCGGATGACGACAATCTCCGTTTCGCTCTCCTTCTCCTCGGAGTAGCTCGGGATATCGAACAGCTTGCTAAGCGACACAAGCGGGATAATATGGTTGCGGAACTCGATTACCTTGCTGCCGTGCATGAGGCGGATCTGGCTGCGCTGCACGATCGACGTCTCGAGAATCGACGTGAGCGGGATCGCGTATTTCTCGTCGCCCATCTTGATCAGCATCGCCGAGATGATCGAGAGCGTCAGCGGTAGCTGCACCGAGAACGTCGTGCCCACGCCAAGCTGGGAAGTAATCTGCACGTGACCGCCCAGCGATTCGATCTTCGTCTTCACGACGTCGAGCCCTACGCCCCGGCCGGAAACATCGGAAATTTTGTCCGCTGTGCTGAACCCGGAGGCGAACAGCAGCTGGAACACTTGCTCATCCGGCAAACCTTTTGCTTGCTCTGCCGACAGAACGCCTTTGGAGATAGCCGACTTCAGCACTTTATCTCGGTCTATTCCTTTGCCGTCCTCTTGAATCTCGATAAACACATGATTGCCGCTATGGAAGGCGCGCAGCTGCACGGTGCCGGTCTCCGGCTTGCCGGCCGCAATGCGGTCCGCTATCGTCTCAATGCCGTGGTCGACTGCATTGCGGAGCAGGTGGACGAGCGGATCGCCGATCTCTTCGATCACCGTGCGGTCCAGCTCGGTGTCGGCCCCGGTGATGACCAGGTCGACCTTCTTGTCGAGCGACTTGGCCAAGTCGCGGATCATGCGCGGGAACCGGTTGAAGACGGTATCGACCGGGACCATGCGCAGCTTCAACACGATATTTTGCAAATCCGAGCTCACGCGGGCCATATGCTCTACAGTCTCGGTCAGTTCGTTGCGGCGGATTTCGCTCGCCAGCTGCTCGAGCCGAACGCGATCGATCAAGAGCTCGCTGAACAAATTCATCAAGACGTCCAACCGCTCGATGTCGACCCGGATCGTCCGGTTCGCGACCGGGGCCGTGCCATTCTGCTGCTGGGCGGGAGCGGCAGCAGCGCCTTGCGGCTTCTCCAGCACCGCGCTGGCGGCGGAAATCTGCCCGATCGCCGACACAGTCGCTTTGCCGCCCGAAGAGCCCGATGCTCCCTGCGAGCCCGCCGGCGCGGACGCCAGCTGGTGGAGCGAGGCCGAATCCAGCTTTTGCAGCTTTACGGACTCGATCTCGCTGATTTTGTTAAGCGCCGTCTCGAGCGCCGCTCCTTCGGAATGGGAGACGACAAACAGCGAAAAGGAACGGTCGAATCTCTCCTTCTCGATGTCCTCGACCGGTGGAATCGACTTGACGACTTCCCCGTTCTGCTCCAGCGTATCGAATACCATATATGCCCGAGCCGCTTTAAGTATGCATGTGGTCTGGAGCGACACTTCGATCCGGAATACGTTCATGCCGGCCTCAAGCGACTGCAGAAGCACGGAATATTGGAACTCGTCCAACCGATCGGGCGAAGCGCCTTGTCCGGAGGAGGTAGCGGCGGAAGCCGTCCCGGAACCGCCGGACGCGCCTTGCTCGTACTCGCCGGAGACGATCGCCTTCAGGCTGATCACGATATCGGTGACGTCGGCTTTGCCGGTCCCTCCGGCGATGATGTCGTGCACCATCGTCTCCAGGGCATCGACGCTGCGGAAGACGGAATCGAAGATGTAAGGATTCATCTGCAGCTTGTAGTTGCGCACGAGATCGAGCACATTCTCCATCTCGTGGGTGAGCAGCGCCAAATCTTCATAGCCCATCGTGGCGGACATGCCCTTCAATGTATGCGCCGAGCGGAAAATCACTTGCACGATGCCGATGTCTTCCGGACTTGCTTCAAGTTTGAGCAAGTTTTCGTTCATCGCCTGCAGGTGTTCCTTCGACTCGTCTATGAACATGCTTAAGTATTGATTCAGTTCCAACTCCCGACACCTCCCAATAGTCGCTTGCTCCTGGTATGCTGGTATGACTACTTGGCGTTACCCGCGACTGCCTCAACGAGCTTGGACGCCATCTGATGCAGCGGCAGCTCCAGCATCGCTCCCCCTGCCTCCTTCGCGGCTCTAGGCATGCCGTACACGATGCAAGTCTCGCTCGACTCGGCGATCGTCAGGACGGCTCCTGCCTGCTTCAGGGCGAGCATGCCTTGCGCGCCGTCGCTGCCCATGCCGGTCAGCAGCAGCACATGCCGTCTGAGTTCCTTCAGCGGGATCAGCGTTTCGAACAGCGTATCTACACAAGGACGGTGCCCGCCTCGCGGCTCCTCCTGGCTCAGTTGCACCCGGTAGCCCCCGAGTTCGTGCCGCACGACCCCCATATGCCAGCCGCCCGGCGCGATATAAGCGGTGCCGTTCTCGAGCTCCATCCCCTGCTCGGCCTCGATGACGCGGATATGCGAGTTCGAGTCCAGCCGCTGGGCGAGCGAACGGGTAAAGTTCGGCGGCATATGCTGCACGATGACGATCGGCGCGGGGAAACTCGTCGGCAATCCCGTCAGCACCTGGTGCAGCGCTCGCGGTCCGCCCGTGGATGTGCCGATCGCCACCAGCTGATCCACCCGGCCGCCGATGAGCGGCTTTGAAGCTGCCGTCGGACTTGTCGGCACAGGGGGCGGTATCGCCGCACGCGTCACCGCCGACGGAGCCTCCAGCCGCCGCTCCTTGGCCGCTCTCGGCTCGGCAGGCGGCTTCACCGGCTTCGGCCCCACGGGTGGGGCCGGCCTTGCCAGAGGAGGCGGCGGCGGGAGCTTCGACTCCAGCGGCTTGATGCGCGATGTCGCCGCGACGTACAGCTTGTCGAGGAGCATCTCCTGCACCTTGAACAAGTCAAGCGAGATCGACCCGGAAGGCTTGCGAACGAAATCGAACGCGCCGGCCTCAAGCGCCTCGATTGTCGTCTTGGCGCCTTCCTCGGTCAAGCTGCTGAGCATGATGACCGGCGTCGGCCGCTCGGCCATAATTCGCTTCAGCGCCTCCAGCCCGTTCATCTCCGGCATTTCGACGTCCAGCGTCACGACATCCGGCGCCAACTGCACGACCTTCTGTACCGCTTCTTTGCCGTTGCGGGCCGTGTCCAGCACCTCGAAGCGGGGATCCTCGCCGATCATGTCCGAGATGATCTTGCGCATGAATACCGAATCATCCACAACCAACACTTTTTGTTTCTGCATCGCGATCACCCTTTCCTTGATGTCGTGCCGCTTCTAGGGAGAGGGGGAACTATTTCAACATCTTCAGCATTTTGCTCAAGAACCCTTTGACCCCTGCGTTTTCCTTCACGGCTTCCGGGACCAGCTCACCGGCCAGGAACCGCTCTGCCAGCTCCCCGATGCTGCGGCTGGCCAGGCTGTTCGGGAATGCGATCGTGAAAGGCACTTGCCGTTTGACCGCCTTGGACACCGAGATGTCGTCCTCCACGAAACCAAGGGTCGGAATGTCCAAGTCCAGAAACTTTTTGGCGACCATACTAATCTTATCGGCCGTCAGCTTGCCTTCCCGCGGATCGGTCACCCGATTCACGACCAGCTTGAACTTGACGTCCAGATCCATGGAATGCACCATCTTGATGATGGCATAAGCATCCGTAATCGAGGTCGGCTCCGGCGTTGTGACGACGATCGTCTCGTTGGCCGCCACGATAAATTTGAGCGTTTCCTTGGAAAGACCGGCCCCCGTATCGAAAATGATGTAGTCCACGTACCCGTTCAACAAATTCACTTGATCCGCGAAATAGTCGACTTCTTCCTCGGTAAGCCGGATCAAATCGTTGAACCCCGAGCCGCCGGCAATGAACTCGATATCGTTGTAGCCCTTATGAATAATTTCCCAAATCGTTTTCTCCCGTTTCAGCAGGTGGTACAGGCTATACTTGGAAGAGACGCCCATCAGCACGTCGATGTTGGCTAGCCCGATGTCAGCGTCGAACACCAGCACTTTGTAGCCTTTGGCTTGGAGGGTCAGCGCGAAATTCAGCGTAAAATTGGACTTGCCCACCCCGCCCTTCCCGCTTGTAACGGTGATGATCCGGGTTCCGGTGGTCCGGGTTTCCTGTTGTTGATGGCGGACAAGGTTGCGCAGGCTTTGGGCTTGATCGCTCATTCGGTGGGTTCCTCCAAGATGCGGTTGATCAATTGGTCTTCATCCGCTTCCTGAATGTCGTCCGGAACATTCTGGCCGTTCGTTATGTACGACAGGCGGAGCGGGAAGTCATAGAGCAGGTTGAAAATCGAGCCGTAGGTGCGGGTTTCGTCCATCTTTGTGAACAGCACCTTGTCAAGCCGGAACTTGGCGAAATTGTCGGTGATCGCCTTCATGTCCTTGTACTTGGAAGAGAGGCTCAGGACGAGGAACGTCTCGCTTTTGCCTTTGGCATGCAGCAGCGAGTTCAATTCCGAGACGTACATCGGGTTGCGGAAGTTGCGGCCCGCCGTATCCATGAAGATCAGCTCGCAATCCTTGAGCTGCGTGAATGCGCGAACTAGCTCTTGCGGAGAGAAGACAACCTCGAGCGGCACGTTCAAGATGGTGGCGTATGTCTTCAACTGCTCGACCGCGGCAATCCGGTACGTATCCGAGGTGATGAAGCCAACCTTGCGGTTGTACTTCAGCACTTGCTCGGCCGCCAGCTTCGCGATCGTCGTCGTCTTGCCGACCCCAGTCGGACCCACGAAATGAGCGATACGCGTATCCGACTGCAAGCTCTTCTCGCCGGCAGGCGGTGTGAGCAAATCCTTCAACTGCCTGCGTACCATCTCCAGCGCGAACTGTTCCGTGCCGGGCGACGACTCCGCAGTGAATTCCTCCGCCGCCAGCCGGATGATCCGTTCGGCCAAATCTTCTTCGAACTCATGCTCCAGCAGGCGGGATTTATATTTTAGCAGCGGTTCGGGATAAGCCGGCTCATCGTTAAGCTTCTTGGACAGCTTGGCCATCATATCCTTCATCTGCTTGATTTCTTCAAGCAACAGCTCTTCTCTCGGCTTCGCTTTGGAAGCGGCGGAAGATTGGGCGACCGAAACAACCGGTGCTGCCGACGGTGCAGGCGCTACGGCAATGGCTGGCTTCACCGACTGGCTTACCGTTGGCGGCAATAGCGGCTCGTCATGCGCCGTCGCGATAGCCGAAGCCGCCTGCGCGATCGCAGCCTCGAACGATTGCTGCGGATCCTTCGCATAGACGCCGGCGAGCGAGGACTGCGGCATCGGCCTGACTCCGGCGATGGGGGCAATGCCCGTCCCCGATCCGCTCGCAGTCCCATGAAGGGGACCGCCCGCAGAAGGAATTCCAGCTAGCCCCCCACCTCCGGCCGCCGCTTGTTTGACAGCGGCCGGCGCTGCCGCCGCACCGCTAGCATCAATCGCGGCGATCACTTCGATTTTTTTCTTGCCGAACATACCCAGAAACCCGCCGGAGCGAATTTCCTTCGTATTCAAGATGACAGCGTCCTTCCCCAATTCCGTACGAATGCGTTGAAGCGCTTCAGGCATCGAATCAACCACATAGCGTTTCACTCTCATAAATTAACCACCCCAACGCTTTGAATTTCGGCACTTGGTTCAAGCTCGCTGTAGGACAGCACCGTTATATCCTGCATTGTCCGTTCCAGCAGCTGGCGCAAATACATGCGGATCGTCGGCGACGCCAGAATGACGGGCTGCTGCCCATGTTGGATCATGCGAGACACTTGCTCGGACACTTTCTGATAAATCGTCTGCGACGAGTTCGGATCCAAGGCCAAGTAAGAGCCCTGATCCGTCTGCTGAACGCTTTCGGCAATTTTCTTCTCGAGCGTCGGCCCGATGGTAATTACTTTGAGCGAATCGTTGCCGTGAGCGTACTGCAGCGTAATTTGACGGGACAGCGCCTGCCGGACGTACTCCGTTAAAATATCGGGATCCTTCGTATAGCTGCCGTAATCGGCGAGCGCCTCGAAGATCGTGACGAGGTCGCGGATCGAAATTTTTTCTTTCAATAGCTTGGCCAACACCTTCTGGACGTCCCCGACGGAGAGCAAACCCGGAATAAGCTCCTCCACCAGCGCCGGGTAGTTCTCCTTGACGTTGTCGACGAGCTGCCTTGTCTCCTGGCGGCCGATAAGCTCGTGCGCGTGGCGCTTGATGATCTCGGTCAGATGGGTGGCGACCACCGAAGGCGGATCGACCACCGTGTAGCCGGACAGCTCCGCCCGCTCCTTGGTCGGCTCGTCGATCCACATCGCCGGCAGCCCGAAGGCGGGCTCCATCGTCTCGATGCCGACGATCGAATCGTCGTCCAAGCCGGGGCTCATCGCCAAGTAATGATTAAGAAGTAATTCACCGCGGGCCACCGTATTTCCTTTAATTTTGATGACGTATTCGTTCGGCTTCAACTGGATATTGTCGCGAATCCGAATGACCGGAACGACCAGCCCGAGCTCCAAGGCGATCTGCCTCCGGATCATGATGACCCGGTCGAGCAAGTCGCCGCCCTGCTGCGTATCCGCAAGCGGAATGAGCCCGTAGCCGAACTCGAATTCGATCGGATCGACCTGTAGCAAGCCGATGACGCTTTCCGGACTACGCACTTCCTCGATCTGCTGCTCCTCGACAAGCTGCTCGGTCTCCGCTTGCTTCTGGTTCAAGTTCCGCTGCATGCGCACGGCCGCCAAAACGAGCAAGCCGGCGATCGGGAACGTAGTATACCAGTGAATCGGAGTGAATAAGCCCAGGAAAACAAGCGTTCCGGCAACGACATACAAAAGCTTCGGATAGCTGAACATTTGCGCGGTCAAATCGCTGGCGAGATTGCCCTCGGAGGCGGCGCGCGTTACAACGATACCGGCCGCCGTCGAGATGAGCAGCGCCGGAATTTGGCTGATCAGACCGTCGCCGATCGTCAGAATCGAAAACGTCTGCAACGACTCCATCAGGGTGAATCCATGGAACGTCGCCCCGATGATGAGACCGCCGATCATGTTGATGAGCAGGATGATGATGCCCGCGATCGCATCCCCTTTGACGAACTTGCTCGCCCCGTCCATCGCCCCGTAGAAGTCCGCTTCCCGTTCGATCTTGCGGCGGCGATCCTTCGCTTCCTGCTCGTTGATCAAGCCGGAGTTCAAGTCGGCGTCGATACTCATCTGCTTGCCGGGCATCGCGTCGAGCGTGAATCGCGCTCCTACTTCCGCCACGCGCTCCGAGCCCTTCGTGATGACGATGAACTGCACGATGACAAGGATAAGGAAGACGACGAAACCGACGACGAGGTTGTCGCCGGCTACGAAGGAACCGAACGATTCGACGACGTTGCCGGCTTCCGCTTCGGCCAGGATGTTTCTCGTGGTCGAAACGTTTAGCGCCAGCCGGAACAAAGTCGTAATGAGCAGCAAAGTCGGGAAGATGGAGAAGTCGAGCGCGTCTTGCGTGTTCATGGCAATCAATATAATGATGAGCGCTACGCTGATATTGACAATGAGCAGAAAATCCAGAAGAAGCAGCGGAATCGGGACCACCATCATCATCACAATGCCAACAATGCCGGATAAAACAATCAAGTCTCTAGTTTTCATGAGCGGTCCTCCTTCCCTTACTTCGCTTTTCCTTTAAGCTTGTATACGTATGCCAGCACCTCGGCTACCGCTTGGAACAGGTCGGCGGGAATCGTCTGTCCGATCTCCACCTGCTCATACAGCGCCCGGGCGAGCGGCTTGTTTTCCATCGTTACGATGTTGTGCTCCTTCGCGACTTGGCGAATTTTGAGCGCAACGTAATCCATTCCTTTGGCCAGCACGATCGGCGCTTCCGCCTGCTTCGGATCGTACTTCATCGCGACCGCGAAGTGAGTCGGGTTCGTGATGACCACGTCGGCTTTCGGCACTTCCTGCATCATCCGCTGCATCGCCATCCGCTTCTGCTTCTCGCGAATTTTGCCTTTGATCAGCGGGTCGCCTTCCATGTTCTTGTACTCTTGCTTGATGTCGTCCTTGGACATCTTCAAGCTTTTCTCCAGCTCATACTTTTGATAGAAATAATCGAATAACGCCAGTACCAATAAAATGATCGCGATCTGCACCCCTAAAATGAGAATCAGGTGAGCCGTGTGCGCGAACGTATCGGTGAGCGGCCATGCCGCCATTTGCACGATCATGTCTCGGTCGTTCCAGATGGTGAAGAACACGACCGTTCCGATAATGACGAGCTTGAGAACCGACTTGATCAGTTGAACAAGGGAGCGCAGCTTGAACAAATTAGCCAATCCCTTGATAGGATCGAGCTTCTCGAACGAGGGCTTGAGCGGCTCGCCCGTCAACAGAAATCCAATCTGCAGGTATACCGCCAGGAACGCGACGACGACCGCCAGCAGGAATATCGGAGCGAGCAAGATGAGGCCTTCCATCATCAGCTGCGAAAACATGGAGATGATGTTGCTGTAGGTCACTTCCTGGTGTATGTAGTCGTAAAATGTAGTCGTGAACATGCGGGTAATACGGTCTCGCATGACAGAGCCGTACATGAACAGGACGAGCAGTACGCCGAGCAGGATAAAGGCGGACGGCAGCTCCATGCTCTTGGCCACTTGCCCTTTTTTCCGGGCATCCTGGCGTTTCTTGGGCGTCGCTGGCTCCGTCTTCTCTCCGGCAAACAGCTGCAAATTCAGTTTCAAGCGGTAAGCCTGCATATCGATGCTCCTTCGAACCGGTCTAGGATGCGGACGGCGAGGCCCGAAGCAAGTTCATCATCTGCTCCATCGCTTCGAACATCGACTGAAACAAATCCTGAAACAAGAACAGCATGCCGGGTATAACCAGAAGCAGCAGCAGAAAACCTACCATAATTTTGATCGGCACGCCCACAACGAAAATATTGAACTGCGGGGCCGTCTTCGAGAGAATCCCGAGTCCGACGTCGGTCATAAACAAACAAACGACGAGCGGAGCCGACAGCTGCAGGGCGAGCGCGAACATGCTCGCGAACGAGCGAATCATATGGTCGTTCGGGGCGCCTGTCGCGATTGCCTCAAAAATCCCTTGGCCCAGCGGCACGATCTCGTAGCTGCGAACCAAGGCGGCGATCATATAATGATGGCCATTGATCGAGAGAAACAAGAGAATGGCGATAATAAACTTGAAGTTGCCCATAATCGGACTGGAAACGCCGCTCATCGGATCGATGACGTTGGCAATGCCAAGCCCCATCTGAATGTCGATGAACGAACCCGCGATTTGCACCGCATTGAAAAAGATGTAAGCGATAAACCCAAGCAGCAATCCGATCAAAGTTTCTTTCAGAATCGCCAAAATATAGTCGCTGTCCATCGTGATCGGAGGCTTTTCCATTTCGGAAGAGGCGAGCAGGATGAACGAGACGAAAAACGCCAGGCCGATCTTGAAGGTTGGCGGCACCCCGCGTGTGGAAAAAATCGGTGCCGAGACAAAAAAAGCGGTTATTCGACAAAAAATAAGCAGAAAATTAGGAAGATATGGAATAAGCTCCTGCATCCTTCTCCACCTAACTGATGTACTTGTACAAGTTGTTCAATAGATTGTACGTGTAATCGATGAGCGTCTGTAAAATCCAAGGTCCGAATACTAGAATCGATAGCAGAACGACTACAATTTTGGGCACGAAGGCCAATGTTTGCTCTTGAATCTGGGTAGCCGCCTGGAACACGCTGATGATCAACCCGACGATTAGCGCCAAGAGCAGCATCGGCGCGCTGGCTTTCAGGACGGTGTATACAGCCTCGCTCGCCAATTGGATCACAAATTCCGAATTCAACGCCGCTCCTCCTCTTGTTGGCTATATCGGTCTATCTACGTCATGAGACAGGGGCGTTGAAGCTGAGCAGCAAAGATTTGACTACCAAGTACCAACCGTCTACTAAAACGAACAGCAAAATCTTGAACGGCAGCGAGATCATGATTGGCGGGAGCATCATCATCCCCATTGACATGAGCGTACTCGCGATAATCATATCGATGACCAGAAACGGGATAAAGATCATAAAGCCCATCTGGAACGCGGTCTTCAGCTCGCTGATGGCGTAAGCGGGAATAAGCGCCGTAAGCGGCGTATCCAATACCGTCGCCGGCTTCTGCGCCTTGGAATAGTTCAGGAACAGCAGCAGGTCTTTCTCGCGGGTTTGTGCGATCATGAACTTCTTCAGCGGCACGGCCGCTTGGCCAAGCGCCTGCGTTTGAGTGAGCTGATTTTTCAGATAAGGCTGAACGGCCGTCTCGTTAATCTCGCCGATCGTAGGCGCCATAACGAATAAGGTCATGAACAACGCGATGCCGATCAATACTTGGTTCGGAGGCATCTGCTGCGTGCCGAGCGATGTTCGGACGAAACCCAGGACGATCACGATTCTAGTAAAACAAGTCATCATGATCAGAATCGAAGGAGCGAGACTTAGAATCGTTATGATCAGGATGAGCGTGATGGTGTTGGTTGCACCTTCCGCGCCTTCCGCATTGCCGATATCGAAGGAGATGCCCGGGATCGGGTCGGCGGCGAACACAGTGGTCGGCACAGCAATTCCGATCAGCAGCAGAGCGAACAGGATGACTAGCTTCATGGTTCGTTTCTTCATTCGTCCGACGACCGATTTGGATGATTCATATTGTTCAGCAACTCTTCCATCTTTTTTTTGCGATTCGCCATATGCCCCATCTTGCTCTGGAACACTTCCTGGAACGAATAGGCGGTTAAATCTTCCTCGTCCATTCGTTCGCTCGGCGTCGCGGCGGGTTTCTTCCAATAGGCCAACCAGCCGGTCAGCTGGCTCATCCCCCCGAGCGAACCGCTCGAGCTGGAAGTCATCGCTTCTAGCAAATAAGCGACTTCTTCCGGGTCGTCAATTTTTTGAATCAACTGCACATTGTCGCCTACCCCAAGCAAATAGATCGAACGACCGACCTCCACCACCTGCAAGGACTTGTTCTGGCCAAGCGGTACGCCGCCCAATGTGTTAAGCGCCCGGCCTCGCATCATCGTTCTATTTTTTTGGGCTATAATCTTCATTATTAGGAAGAACAAGCCGATAATAATGATAAGGTAAAATAGGACCTTTACAACCATCACTACGACGCCGGGAGAACTCCCTTGCGTCAGAGCTTCCCCGCGATCCTCGATCAGCCCGTCCAATCCGGACGGCTCCGCCGCCATGCCGATCGTACCGCCCAGCAGCACGCCGACCAAGACGACGATGAGGAGCAGGCCCAGCCATTTGCGTTTCACTTGCCATCGCCCTTCCTGGCCTGCCGCCCGAAGGCGGAGGCGTAATTGCCGCCGCTTGCGATTAGCCCAGCGTCTTCTTGATCGCTTCAATAACCCGATCCGCCTGGAACGGCTTCACGATGAAGTCTTTCGCCCCTGCTTGAATCGCATCGATTACCATCGCTTGCTGCCCCATGGCCGAACACATAATGACTTTGGCCGCCCCGTCGAACCGCTTGATTTCCTTCAGCGCCGCAATTCCATCCATCTCCGGCATCGTGATGTCCATCGTGACCAAATCCGGCTTCAGCTCTTTGTATTTCTCGATCGCAATCGCTCCGTCTTGAGCTTCGCCTACTACTTCATAACCGTTTTTGGACAGGATGTCTTTGATCATCATTCTCATAAATGCTGCGTCGTCTACGATTAAAATTCTGTTCGCCATTAGCGTCCAGTCCTCCCCGGTTAATGTAATTTTTGAATTCGATCCATCTGGCTGACAATGTCCGTAACGCGCACCCCGAAGTTCTCGTCGATTACGACGACTTCCCCTTTGGCGATCAGCTTGTTGTTCACAAGAATGTCGACCGGTTCGCCCGCCAGTTTGTCCAGCTCGATTATCGAGCCTTGCGAGAACTCCAAAATCTCTTTGATGACTTTCTTCGTGCGGCCCAGCTCCACTGTTACCTTAAGCGGGATGTCGAGCAGCAAATTCAGATTCGTCTCGTCGGTATGCACATGCGGCCCGCTTAGCTTGCCGAACTCGGCTGGTTGTACGCTGACATTGCGGTTCGGAAACGTCCCGTAGTTGTTCGGCGTATGCGGCTGCGGTGCGGCCGGGGGCTGCTGCTGCTGATAATCGTGCTGATAGCCGTAATTCGGCGCCGGCGGTTGCATCATCGGCTGTCCATACCCTTGCTGCATAGCGGGTCCGCCGTATCCTGGCGAAGGCGGTTGATAAGGCGGCTGCTGGTATTGCGGTTGCTGCTGATAATAAGGATCTTGGTAAGGCTGCTGCGGATACGGTTGTTGCTGGAACGGCTGTTGCTGCTGGTAAGGCGGCTGACTAGCCGTTTGGCCGAACGGATCGTACGGCGGCGGCGCATTCGAGCTGGTCGTCGCGAACCCTGCAGGCTCTCTCGCCGGCGGTGCCGAATGTGAGGGCTTGCTGCTGTACGAAGGTGTAGGATCGAGCTCAATCTCGGCTCCACCCATCAGAATCGACACCATTTCTTTCGCGAACGATACCGGGAGCAGCTGCATGATCGTCGAATCGATCAGATCGCCGATGATCAGGCGGAACGATATTTTCACGAAAACATCTTCGTGAGGCAGCTTGTCTTTTCCTTCCCCGTTCGCCATATCGAGAATGTTGATGCCCGGCGGCGAGATGTTCACGAAGCGATTGAAAATCGTGGACATCGATGTGGCCGACGAACCCATCATTTGGTTCATAGCTTCCTGGACGGCGCTGATATGAATTTCGGACAGCTCTCCGCCGCTCTTGCCGCTGCCTCCCATCATCAAGTCCGCAATCACTTGCGCATCCGATGTCTTGATGACCAGCAGGTTGATGCCGTCGAAGCCGTCGACATAGTTCACATGTACCGCCACGTGCGGGCTTGGAAATTCCTCTTCGAGCATATGGCGGGCGACGATGGACACTTGAGGCGTAGTAATGTCCACTTTTTTGCCGAGTAAGGTCGATAACGCCGTCGCCGCGCTGCCGAACGTGATGTTGCCGATTTCCCCAAGCGCATCCTGTTCGATCGGAGACAAATAATCGTCCACGCTGGCCGTGCCGGAGAAATCCATCGAGTCCTCGACCGTTTGACGGAGCAGAGCGTCGATCTCTTCCTGGGACAAATAATCTTTATTATTCGTCATACTCATCCTCCCCCTCTTCAGTAATAACCTCCGTTATTTGAACGGCCAACCGGTCCTTTATCGTGCCGGGACTACCGATAAATTTCACTTTTTCGCCTACCTTGATATCAAGGCCATGGTTTACTTCCTTGTTAAGGGTAATGACGTCGCCCACATTCAAATTCAGAAACTCGCGAACCGTAATCTCCGACTGTCCAAGCTCGGCGACGAGCGGCAGCTTCGCTTTGTTCACGCGCTCCTTCAGCGATTCCACTTCCTCAGGAGCTCTGCTCTTGCGTTGGGACAAAAATTGATGATGCAGCGAAAGTCGCGGCATGATCGGTTCAATGACGACGTGCGGAATACAAAGGTTGATCATCCCCGTCGTGTCGCCGATCTTCGTCGTCAGGGAGATCAGGGCGATCGTTTCGTTCGGAGATACGATCTGCATGAACTGCGGATTCGTCTCCAGCGTCTCCATGCGCGGAGACAGGTCGATAACCGTGCGCCACGCTTCTTGCAAGCTGTCGAACGCCCGGCTGAAAATACGCTCCATGACAATCGTTTCGATTTCGGTAAGCGAGTTGATCTTGGCCGGCGAGCTGCCCGGTCCACCGAGCATGCGGTCCAGCATCGCGAACGCGACGTTCGGGTGGACCTCCAGCACCATGCGTCCTTCCAGCGGCTCCGCCTCGAAAATGTTCAGAATCGTCATCTTCGGAATAGAGCGGATAAACTCGTCATACGGCAGCTGCTCGACTTGGACGACGTTGATCTGCACGAACGTCCGCAGCTGAGAGGAGAAGTAGGTCGTTAAATAGCGGGCGAAGTTCTCATGAATCCGCGTCAAGCTGCGGAGATGATCTTTCGAGAATCGTGTCGCGCGTTTGAAATCGTACGATTTGACCCGCTTCTGCGTTTCTTCTTTTTTGAGCTCCTCCGCATCCATCTCCCCGGAGGACAAGGCAGCCAATAACGCATCGATCTCATTCTGGGATAAGACGTCCACCATTTTCGATTCACCCCCCTTAACACACCCGTTGTGGCTTCTTAGTTCAGCACAATATTAATGCTCGTGATGTCAACCTGTCTCAGCTTGCCGGCGGTCAGAATGGGGTTGATCTTGTTCAGTAGACTCGTGCTGATCAGATCGTAGCCTTTGCTGCCGCGGATTTGCTCCGCGTTCAGATCGGCCAAAGTCTGAATGATGATGGCCTTGACGCGCGTATTCAATTTCTCGAACTCTTCCTTCGACTTCTTGCTGTCCAGCTCGAAGGCGAAGCTGATTTTGACGAAATCTTTGCCGATCAAGTTGGTCGTAATATCGGCGATCTCCACCGTCTGCTCCAGCATCTGATCGGCGGTAAGCTTCTTGGGCTTGACCCCGTCGACGGAAGCCGCTGCGGCGACGGACGGATCTTCCGGTTGCGATTTCTCGTCCAAATAATTCCATAAGAAAAAGCCGGCCATCGTAATCAAAGTGATCGAGATCAGGATCATGATGAGCCATTGGAGCATTCTACTTTTCAACATATCTACGATTCCTCCGGAACGTTATTCTTCATGGCCACCCGGATCGCCCCAATGCTTTGCAAATACGTTTTCACTAAGCTTACCACAAGGGGCACCTCTTCGAGAACGACAAATTTTTTGCCCGAAGTCAGGGTAATCACCGTGTCCGGCGTCTGTTCCATCGTTTCGATCAGCAAGGCGTTGAGCGTAAATTTGGACCCGTTCAAGCGAGTGAGCGTAACCATTTCTTCCCCTCCCGAAACTCTTTGGTGGAACCCGACCGGGAGGGGCGAATGCGGCTCGCCCCATTACCGAATCAGAGGTCTATATCCTTAACGCTTCAGGTTCAATATTTCCTGCAACACCTCGTCGGAGGTGGTGATGATTCTGGAGTTCGCCTGGAAGCCGCGCTGCGCGACGATCATTTCCGTCAGCTCGTTCGTCAGCTCCACGTTCGACATTTCGAGCTGGCCCGAGATGATGGCGCCGGTACCGGTAGCGGGGTCGTTGGCCAACGACAGCTCAAGCTCTACGTCCACGTTAGAGTTAGGCGTGCTGCGGAACAGGTTGTTACCGATCTTCTCCAAACCGGACGGGTTCGTCACTTTCACGACGGCTATAAAGTTGCCCGTAGGCTCAGCCAACCCTCCGGCATTGATCGCGATAATTTCGCCGCTCTGAGCAATCGAGAAGGCGACTACTTCTTCATCCAATACGATGGATTCTCCGTCGGTGTTCACGACATGCATCCCGTCCGCATTGACCAGGTTGCGCGCGGAGTCGATCGTGAAGTTGCCCATCCGGCTCAAATAGATCGAAGCGTCTCCGTCGCCGGGCGTAAGGGCGAAAAATCCGTCGCCGTCAATCCGCAGGTCGGTTACCGTATTGGTCGTCATCGCGCTGCCCGGCGTGAAGACCGTGTCGATTGCGGCTACGGTCATCCCAAGCCCGATCTGCTTGGCGTTGACACCGCCCGGACCACCGTCCGTTGGGGCGGATACGCCGGAAACCGTCTGACTCAAGATGTCCTTGAACATGACGCGTCCAGCCTTGAAGCCCACTGTATTGACGTTGGCGATGTTATTCCCGATGACGTCGAGTTTCGTCTGAAACCCTCTCATCCCGGATACGCCCGAATACAAGGATCTTAACATTCGTTTTCCTCCTAGACTGTTTGCTGAATATGGCGGGTCGCTTCTAGCGGTCGGCAACCCTGGGGCTTCCTCTAAGAGGGCCAGCCCGTTCTAAATGATAATGGCGCTGTCGATTTGCGTAAACACATTGTCTCTCATCGACGCTCCGTCCATGGCGGTCACTACGGTCCGATTCTTCACGTTCACGATCAGGGCGATATCGTCCATCAAAACAAGCGAGTCTTTGGACCCTTTGGACGCCGCCTTGTCGATCGCGCTCTGAATCCGTTCCATCTGCTCCGGCTTCAATTGGATGCCTCGTTGCTGCAAACGGGTTTCGGCATGCTGGCTGAGCCGGACGACGTTCTCGTTGAGCACGTCTTGGAACGAGCGAGCACCTGGATAAGGATGCGGTCGAGCGGAATCGAGCGGCTTACGGTTCGCAACCGGCGGCGCTACGTTCGGAAACATCCGTCCGACTGAGATGCGATCAGCCATTCCAATCACCTACTCCTCCCAGATTTTTGAAATTTGCCCCATTGGCACATCCTGGCCGTTCACATTTACATACTGCTGACCTTCTTTGATACTGATCGCTTCCACAACACCGGATTGGATGACCGACTCTTGCGTATCGGGATTGATCAACGCCCAACTGATCGACTTGCCGATCAGCGACGAAGCCCAGCCGGCCGATTGGCGCATCAGCTTCATCTCGGTCGCCATGTTCGCTAACTGCTCCACGGAAGTGAATTGAGCCATCTGTGCGATAAATTCTTTATCCTCGAGCGGCTTGGTGGGGTCCTGATTGGACATCTGCGTGATCAAAATTTTCATAAATTCGTCGCGTCCCATCTCGCTGGATCCCGTCTTGCGCGTCGTGGTGTTGTTGTAGTAGTACGTGCCGTTCATAACGCCAACCTTTTGCGCCATAGGTCTTCTCCTCCAGATCAGGACTCGTTAAGCCGATACGTCGAAAGTGCCGGCTCCATCCAACGTAACCTTGCGTTCGTTCAACTGGCTCAGCTCGCCCTCGAAATCAAGCGCCGACGTCTCCTCCCAGTCAGACGATTCGTTCGACGATTGGCGCTGGAATTGCTGCGACGATTGCTGCTGCCCTTTCTGGTCCTGGAACATCCCGAAGGACGCGGATCCACCTTGCTTTACTTCCAAGCGGTCGACTTGCAACCCTTGGTCCTGGAGCACGGCTCTCAGCTGAGGCAGCTGGCTTTCCAGCAAATCTTTGCCATGCACCGAACCAGCTACGAATTGTGCGATCAGCTGGCCATTGTGCATCGACAGCTTCACATCAACTTGGCCCAGGTGCTCCGGCATCAGCGTAATGCGAATTTCCGAGTGCCCGCCGGTTTGGTTCAAGTTCATCGACTTGAGCAGCTGTCCCATCTCTTGCGCGAAACGATTCCCATGAATCACGGGCTTCTCGCCGGTCTGAACCATAGGCTCGCTGGCTGTTGGCATCCGGAATACTTGCTGGGCGCCTGCGTTCGTCTCCTCTGACGCAGCCGAGAGTGGCTCCGGTGCGATCGCGGCTTGCGTTTGAACTTGCTCGGTCGAACCCGATACACCTCCGCTTGCGGCAACTACTTGCACCAGCGGCTGGAATTTGGCAGCCAGTCGGTTAAGCGCCGATTGAGCGGCTCCATCGTTCACGACTTGCACCAGGTGCACAGGGACGGTATTGGCGGAATTGGACCTGCCCTCTTGACCGGATTTGCGATGGAGGGAGCGAAGCCCGTCGAATACGGCTGGCATCGATTGCTGCGGCATGCTGTCGACTGGAGCGGCTGTCTGCGCATGGGCTCCTGCTGAAGTTGAAGTCTGTGCGGCACGGGCGGTCAATTCTGCAAGCAGCGGCTTGATCAGCTCTGCGAACGACGCAAGCGAATGTTTCTTTTCGTTGACGCCGTTTTGCGTCTCCAGCCACTCGGCCAACAGCGTCATAAGCGGTGTTGACGGTTTTCCTGCAGCGTCGGCATCCAACTGGAGGAAGGCTCCGTCTTGCCTTGCTTCCGCTTGTTGGGTCGGCTGAGCTTGTACGGTTACCTGCATCAAGAGCGCTTGCAGCTCGGCGAGCAGCGATTGCCAGTCGAAGTCGCGCAGATCGCTTCCTTCTCCGGACGCGTCGGCGGTTTTCTGCTGTGCCGCTTGGAGCAGCATGGCAATCAGCTGGTCGAGCGTAGGACCGTTCGTTCCATCCTTCTGAGTGGCGCCTTCCACAAGGCCGATCAGCATTCCGGGCACACTCGCAACAGGGAGTGCTCCTGAAGATCCGGTGTCAGCGCCTGTCTGACCGTTCTGCATCACTTGCGCCAGCGTTTGGAAAAAACCAGCCTTACCTGCAGCTCCGGTGTCGGCTGCACCATTCGCAGTCGGAACGCCGGTTGCGCCGGTTGCCGTTGAAGCTGCTGGGGGGGAACCCAATAACATGCGTGCGGTTTCCATTTGTTTTATCACCTCCTTTCATGCGAGATCGGATGGGTGAATCGATTATGACTCCGCTAATCGGCTCGACAAGGCCGCCGCCGCCGGTTTATTCGTCTTGGTCATCTCCGCCAGAATACGGGAGCGACCACCATTGTCAATGCTGGCCAAAATCTGCAGCACACGCGTCTGATTAAGCGGGTACATCTCGAGCAAAATCGCCGAAGCGCTCTTGGCGTCCATCCCGGAGAATGTGGCGCCTAAGTCTTCCTTACTGACCGTCTGTGGCAGTGCCGCTTGCTTCTGGTTCACTTCGAGGCGTTCCTGCAAGGCGGCGATCGTCCTGTCTTTAGTCGGCACTACGTCTTTCAACTGAATGGAGGCGTTAGCTGCGATTCTCGGGTCCATCTTTTCCAAAATCTCGCCTCGGTCGTTCGCCTTCATCTCGCTCAGGATGAGCACCGCTTCCTTCAAGGTCATGTTCTCCAGAATCGGAGCCGCTTTACTTGGGGACATCTTGGCGTACATGCTCGCGAGCTGTTGCACCTGCGTCTTGTATTCGGCGTCTTCCTGGGTCTTCGCTTTTGATTGCTCCTGAAGGGCCGCCACCTGCGCCTGCAAGTCCTTGATCGATTGATCCTTCGTCTGACCGGCCAGGGTCGATTGACTCAAGCTCGCTTCCAGCTGCTTGATCGTATTCTGAAGCTGCAACGCCTGTTCTTCGAAATTCGGTTCCGTGTTGGTGGTGGACGGTTTGGAGGGCTTCCCTACGGGCTCGGTCGGATCCGGAATGAACTTCTCCAGCACCGGCACTTTGTTCCCTGCCCGCAGCATCCCGTTCAACAAGCTTTGATCGAACAGCGCAAAAAGGACGCCCAGCAAAACGACTGTGAAAATGATCGGCGTCGCGAAAAACAGCAATCGTTCAAATGCGCCGTACGCTGATTTTTCCACCTCGGCTTTTGCCACGATAACCCCCCCTTTGGATGTTAGTTATACCGTTTGTACGCGGCGAGTCAAGGCAATTTCGTCGAGCTCATCCTGCTCTTTTTTTTGCATGATCGTCATGAACTGGTGGAAAGCCTTCTCCTTGGCCTTCTCCCATACTTTCTCTTCCTTCATCTTCTCCGTCAGCTGCTGCTGGCGGAAGGCCACTTGCTGCTCGGCGTCGTCGACCTGCTTCGCCTGTCTGCGTACCGCCTGCACCCGGTAATCGTAATAGTCTTGCAGCAAGCGAAGCTCTGCAATCGGCATGCGGCTCTGCGGCGCGTCGTTCAGCCGAACCCGCATGTCGTCCTGCTCTCGCTCCAGCCGAGCCAACGCTTCCCGCTCTTGCTGCAGTTGCCCGATCGCGTCGGCGAGCATCCACTCCGCCTGCGTCTTCTCATTCGCCTTCAGATCGACCAGCTTTTGTAAAGGATACCGATACTTCATGCACTCATCCTCCGATAAATTGCTGCATCAACTGCGTGGATGCCAGGTCATAGCTGACTTTCTCGGACGTCTTCTGCCTCAAGTAGCCGTTGATCTGTGGAACCGATTGAATCGCCAGATCAATCTCCGGATTGGATCCGCTCTGATACGCCCCGATATTGATCAAGTCTTCCGAATCTCTATAAGTAGCTAACAGACGCTTTAGCTGATCCGCCGCATCCATCTGCCTTTCCGGCACGATTTCCTTCATACAGCGGCTGACGCTGGCTAGTACGTTGATCGCCGGATAGTGGCCTTTGTTCGCCAAGCTCCGATCCAGCACGATATGGCCGTCCAGAATGCCGCGCACCGTATCGGCTATCGGTTCATTCATATCGTCGCCGTCTACGAGCACGGTGTAGAAAGCCGTAATCGACCCTTTCGGCCCCGTGCCCGCCCGCTCGAGCAGCTTGGGCAGATTGGCGAATACGGAAGGCGTATAGCCACGCGTCGCCGGCGGCTCACCTACCGCTAGACCGACTTCGCGCAGCGCCGTCGCATACCGGGTGACCGAGTCCATCATCAGCATGACGTTCAGGCCGCGGTCGCGGAAATATTCGGCGACGGATGTCGCTATCAACGCGCCTTTGATCCGCACGAGCGCCGGCTGATCGGAGGTCGCCACGATAACGACCGATCGCGCCAACCCTTCCGGGCCGAGGTCGCGCTCGATGAAATCGAGCACCTCGCGGCCCCGTTCGCCGATCAGCGCGATGACGTTCACGTCCGCAGACGTGTTGCGCGCAATCATGCCCATCAGCGTGCTCTTACCGACGCCCGAGCCGGCGAAGATCCCGACGCGCTGTCCTTTGCCGATCGTCAGCAAGCCGTCGATGCAGCGCACTCCTACGCTAATCGGGTGAAGCACCCGTTGGCGCTTGAGCGGATTGCCCGGCGTGTTCGTCGTGAGCACTTGGGCCATGCGCGCCGGCAGCAGAGAGCCGTCCATCGGCTGACCCAGCCCGTCGAGCACTTTGCCGAGCAGCTCGGTTCCGACGGACACCGTAAGCGGCTTGCCGGTGCTGACGACATCGCAGCCGGGGCCGATCGATTGCAGCTCACCGAGCGGCATCAGAATAACCTTATTGTTGCGAAATCCTACTACTTCCGCTTGCAGCGGTTTGGAAGATTTATAGGGATAAATGTAGCACACATCTCCAACGCTCGCGTCCGGACCTTCCGACTCTACGGTCAATCCGATCACTTGCGTTACTTTGCCGTTCACCCGAACGGGATCCATCTGATTCAGCTGCTCGATGTACTTGTGCGCCTGGAAGACGCTATTCATCACCGGGATTCCCCTCGCCACTTCGGTATACATGCAGCAAAGCTTTTTTGATTTCTTCAAGCTGGGTGTCGATCCGCGCGTCTATACTGCCGAGCGAGGAACGTACGACGCACCCGTAGTCATGAACGTTAGGATCCGGTAAAATTTGCAGCTCCGCCTGGGAATCGATCGAGAGCAACAGCTCCTCGCGAGCGTCTTGCACGAAGCTGAATTGCGAAGGAGCCACACAGAGCGAGATAACCCCGAGCTCACGCTTGCGCTGAAGCGTCTTGCGGATCGACTCCACAACCCAATCCGGCTCCATCTGCAATTGGCGGCCGATTATTTTCTCCGCGATCGACGTACTGAGCTCGATGAGGAACGGTTCGGCCTCAAGGATCATTTCCTGCTTGATCGCCATCGCTTGTTGGACAATGCCATTCGCGCTATCGATCAAATGATTGTATTTGTCCTTGATCTCGGATTCCGCTTGCGCGTATCCCTTCTTATATCCTTGCTGATGGCCGTCTTCCTTGGCCTTGGCCGCCTGCTCCGTATCGGCTTTTCTGCGCTCCTGCCACCACGCATCGATCTCGCGCTGGGCGTCTTGCTTCGTTTTATCCGCCGCCGTCTTGGCTTGTGCGACGATGGTCGCCGCCGCCGACTCGGCATCGGCCAGCAGCCGCTGCTTCAGCGCTTCCGCTTCTTGCTCGGCCTTGCTCTTGGGGTCCGGCACCGGCTCCGCTTCAATCGGCGCTTGCTCCTCATACTCCGAACGCGGCGACGCCAACGGCTGGACTAACACAATATCGTCAACGCTAATTACGCGGGAAGACTTGATCACCCTAGACAACGATATCATCTCCTCCGCCGCGCGCGATAATGACCTCTCCGGCTTCTTCCAGTCGGCGGATCGTAGCTACGATGCGGGTTTGCGCCTCTTCGACGTCACGCAGCCGAACGGGCCCCATATATTCCATCTCTTCGCGGAACGTCTCGGCCATCCGTCTCGACATGTTGCGGAAGATGATCTCGCGCACTTCTTCGCTCGCCACTTTCAGTGCCAGCTGCAGGTCGGAATTCTCGATATCGCGGATAATTCGCTGGATCGAACGGTTGTCGATATTGACGATGTCCTCGAAGACGAACATCCTCTTCTTGATTTCTTCGGCCAGCTCCGGATCTTGAATCTCGAGCGAGTCCAGAATCGTCCTTTCCGTGCCTCGGTCGACTCCGTTCAGAATTTGCACAATCGCTTCGATGCCGCCTGCCGACGTGTAGTCCTGGGTGACCGTAGACGACAGCTTCTGCTCCAGCACGCGTTCAACCTGCGTGATAACCTCCGGTGAGGTGCTGTCCATCAGAGCGATCCGTTTCGCCACCTCCGCCTGCTTCTCCTGCGGCAGCGAGGAGAGAATGATGGAAGCTTGCTCGGACTGCAAATAGGACAGGATCAAGGCGATCGTCTGCGAGTTCTCGTTCTGAATGAAGTTCAAGATTTGTGCGGGATCGGCTTTGCGGGCAAAATCGAACGGCCGCACCTGCAGCGTGGCCGTCAACCGGTTAATAATATCCATCGCCTTGCCTGATCCAAGCGCTTTCTCCAAAATCTCCTTGGCGTACGAAATACCGCCTTGGGAGATGTATTCCTGGGCCAAACAAATTTGGTGGAACTCGGCCAATATTTTCTCTTTCTCCGCAGCATCGACCTTGCGGACGTTGGCGATTTCCAGCGTCAGCTGCTCGATCTCTTCTTCTCTCAGATGCTTGAAAATTTGCGCCGATACTTCCGGACCAAGGCTAATGAGCAAGATCGCCGCTTTCTGGCGGCCTGTCAACCCAGCCTGCAGCTGTCCCCCTTTAGCCATTGTGCTTCCCCCTATTCATCAACTAGCCAAGTGCGCAGCAAATTCACGAAATCTTCCGGTTTCTTCTTGGCCAGCGACTCGAGCTGTTTGCGCATCTGATTTTCCGGCGATACATTCTCAATATCGATCGTAGGCAGTTCTACAACCGGAGGCGCCGGAATCTCTTCTTCTATCATCGCATTCAATCGTCTTCTACGCATCATGTAGCCGCCTAATCCTGCCGCCAGCAGGGCTGCGGCCCCGATCGCACCATACATCCAGTAGCTGCTGATGCCGCCGGTCGATACCGTGCCGACCCCGGCGAACGGCTGCACGAACAACGTCACCTTGCGCGTCAGCTGCTCGGGCGTGAACGTCGTGCCGCTATCAGCGAGCGATGTAGCTACGATGCTCTCCAACGCTTGCTGCAAATATGTACGCATTTCTTGCGAGAGCGAGTTCGGATCGTCCCGAACAGGAGGCTCGATCCCTACGCTGATGGACAAATCCTTTACAACGTATGGACTTGCAACAATATCGCTTTTAATCTCGTTTATTTCATAGTTGATGATTTCGTTGCGTTCTTCCGACTCCGAGTTGCCGCCCGATGCGCTGTTCGCCTGATAGGTCGGCACGTCGGTCGTACCGGTGCCGGGTATTCCGCCAGTCGTCGTTCCTTTGGTGGCGGAAGACTTCGTGTTCGTCTGGCTGCTTCGCGGTATCCCGAGCGTTTCAGTGGGATTCACAGGCTGGAAGGTTTGCGTCGCCGTTTTCACCTGATCGAAGTTCAAATTGGATACGACGCTAACGACCACTTTATCCGGCCCGACGATTTTGTTCAGCAGGTTCGTAATATTTTTTTGGATATCGGCCTGAAACCGGTTTTTGATTGCGAACTGTTTATCAGCTAAGTCTCCATTCAAATTCGAGATACTCGCAGACTTGGAGTATTCCATCGGTTCGAAGTTCTGGTTGGAGATCGTAATGTTCTCATGCTTCAAATTCGGAACCGTCTTCGCCACCAGATTGTACATCGTATCGATCTGAGCTTGATCGTACCGATAGCCGGGCAGCAATGTCAGGACGACGGAGGCTTTGGACTGCTCCACGTTGGTTGTAATGAATTTGCTTTCATCCGGAACCGTGATGAGCACCTTCGAATTGCCGACGCCGCTGATTTGATTGAACATCATCTGAATCTCGCCTTGCATGGCGCTGAGCTTCTTGATTTGCAGCTGGCTGTCAGACATCCCGAACATGCTGTTGCTCGGGAACATGCCGGCATAGCCCAGCGAGCCGCCCTTGTTGAGTCCCTTCGACTCGACATCGAGCTTCACTGAAGCCGCTTGGCTCGTCGGCACGCTGATCGTCTTGCCGTCCGCGCTCAGTTTATATGGAATTTTCGCCCCGTCCAGATATTCTTTGATGCCGGCGGCATCATTCGGCTGCAAGCTCGTGAAGGCAGGCGCATACTCTGTTTTGGATAAGTTGATGGAAGTGAGCACCAGCACCGCGATTAAGAACACAACGGTACCGATGATCATATATTTTTGCATCTTGCTCGCTTGTTTCCAATACTGAAGCAACCGATCTTTATATTGGACGATTGTTTCGTTCACCTTGTCACCCCGCCGAAGCTTATCTGCTATGAATTATGTAAGGTTAGAGCTGCGTTCTCATGATTTCCTGATAAGCTTCAATAGCTTTGTTGCGAAGTTGGACGGTCAACTCCAAGCTGAGAGACGCTCTCTCGGCCGCGATCGTCAATTGATGCACGTCGGCAAGCTCCCCCGTAACGAACTTTTCGTTCAAGATTCCGGTTACCTTCTGTTGATCCTCTACCGATTTCAAGGCGTCGTTCAGAAACTGCCCGAAGCTTTTGGACACATCCACAGCCCCGGTCGGTTGTTCCGTTTTCGATTCCAATGTCGGTACGATCGGAGGTTTAACCAGAAACCCCACCTTCTCTATCATCCTCAATATCCCCCGTTATCTCCCGATTTCCAACGCTTTGGTGATCATCGATTTGGTTGCGTTCAGTGCTGTGACGTTAGCTTCATAGGATCGGGTAGCCGACATCATATCGACGATTTCTTTCAAAATGTCTACGTTAGGCAGTTGGATGTACCCGTTCTCGTCCGCATCCGGATGCGTCGGGTTGTATTCCAGCTTGAACGGCGCGTTGTCCTCGAACAGCCGGGAGACGCGTACGCCTTCGCCGGTTCCGCGCTGCATGGCGTTGCTGAGCCGCTGGGCGAAAGGTACGGCTTCCTTCGATTCCATCGTCACGACTTTGCGCGTGTAAGGCACCCACTTGCCGTTCACCAGCTTGCCGCGGTTCGTGTCTGCATTCGCAATGTTGGAGGAGATCACGTCCATCCGAAACCGCTGAGCGGTCAAGGCCGAGGAACTGATATCGAATCCGTTGGTCAGCTTCATTTACTTATCGCCCCCCATTGATCGCTGTGCGGAACATCTTGAGATCGTGATTCACTTGCGTCATCAACACGTTGTAACGGAGCTGGTTTTTCGCCAGGAGCGTCATTTCATAATCAATGTCCACGTTATTGAAGTTATTGTTCATGAGCGACTTCTCGTCCCTCATCACTTCGGGCGAAACGGTGGTCTTACGTCCTATCGGGATATGCCGAGGATCCGTTCTATAGCCCTCGATCGTCTGGGTCTGAAGCTCCTGCTGGAGCAGATCCTCGAACACGACATCGGACCTTTTGAAATAGGGCGTGTCGACGTTTGCGACATTGTTGGAAATAACCTTTTGTCGAAATGTAGCGGCATCGATCGTGCGTTCCATCATTTGCAGACTAGGTTTGTTCCACAAAATCATAGGAAAATCCCACTTTCAGTAGAAGTTTAATATTAATGTATTCCACAGACCAACTAATTTTCCTTCTTTTTCGAGCCGGTTTACAAATTAATTATCAACAGAAAATGTCTATTTTTGTAACCTATTAACCAGTAATAGTTTCTACAAAATTCGCAACTCCCGCAATAAGCAAAAAGCCCTATCTTTCCCGATAGGGCTAAAAACAGGCGGCTGTATCCGCCAGATTGGCTGTTGGTCCTGCTACTTTCGTCGGTGCTACACTTTGGCGCGAGTCAAGCTCTGGATGAGCTGGTCGTTCAAAATCTTGATGTACGTCCCCTTCATCCCGAGCGAGCGGGTTTCGATGACGCCGGCGCTCTCCAGCTTGCGCAGCGCATTGACAATGACGGACCGGGTAATGCCGACACGATCCGCGATTTTACTGGCGACGAGCAGCCCTTCCTTATCCTTCAGCTCCTCAAGGATATGATCGACCGCTTCCATCTCGCTGTAGGACAACGAGCTGACCGCTACTTGTACGACCGCTTTGCTGCGGGCTTCCAGCTCCACTTCCTCGGCGCGCTCCCGCAAAATCTCCATACCTACGACTGTAGACCCATATTCGGACATAATCAGATCGTCGTCGATGAACGGCTCGACCGCACGGGTCAGGACAAGCGTTCCCAGACGGTCGCCGCCGCCGATAATCGGGATGATCGTAACGACCTTCTGGTCGAAAAACGACTGAATCGTGGCGGTGAATCGCTGGTACGGGCTGTCCTCATCCAAATTCGAGGACGTCTCCTCGATCTTCTTCAGGATGTTGTTGTAATCCTCCGGCAACCGGCGATCGATCGTAATCATCGTGCTCAAGCTGTCCGACTCGAACGCATCGGCGATCGCATAACCTAATATTTTCCCCTTGCGGCTCACGACGAAAATGTTGGCGGCGATCAAGTCGCGCAGCACCTCCGACATCTCCATGAAGCTGACCGAGTTCCCGGCCGCCTTCTGAAGCAGTCGGTTCAATCTTCTGGTTTTCGCTAATAAACTCATGTGGCTCCCTCCTGACGACAACGGTATTACAAAATGTATTGACTCAAGTCACGGTTTTGTGCGATATCGGCTATTTTGTCCCGAACGTACTCGGGTGTAATGACGATTTCCTCCAGCGAAATGTCCGGCGCTTCAAACGACAAATCCTCGAGCAGCTTCTCCAGGATCGTATGCAACCGGCGCGCCCCGATATTGTCGGTGTTCTGGTTGACCTCGGCGGCGATGCGGGCGATCTCGTCGATCGCCTCGTCCGAGAAATCGACGCGAATGCCCTCCGTCTCCAGCAGAGCGGTATACTGCTTGGTAAGCGCGTTTTGAGGCTCCTTCAGAATAAGGACGAAATCCTCCTTGGTCAGCGAGGACAGCTCTACACGGATCGGAAACCGGCCCTGTAATTCGGGAATCAGATCGGACGGCTTCGACGTATGGAAGGCGCCGGCGGCGACGAACAGCACATAGTCCGTCTTCACCGGGCCATACTTGGTCATGACCGTAGAGCCTTCAACAATCGGCAAAATGTCGCGCTGAACGCCTTCGCGGGATACGTCAGGCCCAGAGCCTCGACCGGAATTGGCGATTTTATCGATCTCGTCGATGAAAATGATGCCGGACTGCTCCGCCCGCCGAATCGACTCCTGCGTCACCTCGTCCATGTCGATCAGCTTCTGGGCTTCCTCCTGAGTCAGCACCACCCGCGCTTCCTTCACCGTCAGCCGGCGTTTGCGCAGCTTCTTGGGCATCAGATTGCCGAACATCTCCTGCATGTTCATCCCCATCTGCTCATTACCCTGCCCAGCGAACATATCAAACATCGAAGGCGCGTTGTCCTCGACCTCGATCTCGATCGTCTGATGCTCGAGCTCGCCCTTGTGTAGCTTCTCCTTGATCTCCGCGCGCCGCTGTACGATTCCCGGGTCCGGCTCCGCCGACTCCTGCTGATTCTGGTTGCCTCCTCCGAACAGCATCTCCAGCGGGTTGCGCTGGCTCTTCGCGCTCTTCGGAGACGGGACGAGCAGGCTGACGATGCGCTCGTTGGCCATCTGCTCCGCCTTGTCCTTCAGCTTCTCGGTTTTCTCCGCCTTCACGATGCGGATCGACGTCTCCACGAGATCGCGGACCATCGACTCGACATCGCGGCCGACATAGCCGACCTCCGTGAATTTCGTCGCTTCGACCTTGATGAACGGCGCATGGACGAGCTTTGCCATCCTTCTGGCGATCTCCGTCTTGCCGACGCCGGTCGGCCCGATCATCAATATATTTTTGGGAATGATCTCATCCCGGATCGATTCCTCCAGCCGGTTGCGGCGGTACCGGTTTCGAAGCGCAACGGCGACCGACTTCTTCGCTTTTTTCTGGCCCACGATGTATTTGTCCAGCTCCGCTACAATTTGTCTCGGCGTCAAATCGGCTTGATTCTTGCTCATGGGAGCAGCGCCTCCTCTCCGTTTAAGAAACTTCTTCCAAAATAATGTTATGATTCGTGAACACGCATATGTCCGCGGCCGTCTCCAGCGCCGCTCTCGCCATCTCTCCAGCCTCCAGATGAGTGGCGTGTTTCTTCAGCGCGCGTCCCGCCGCCAGCGCGAACGAGCCGCCCGAGCCGATCGCCAAGACGCCGTCGTCCGGCTCGATGATTTCGCCGTTGCCGGAGATGAGCAGCAAATATTGCGCGTCCATCACGATCATCATCGCTTCCAGGCGTCTCAGCACCCGATCGGACCGCCATTCCTTGGCCAGCTCGACGGCGGCGCGCTGCAGATTGCCCTGATGCTCCTCCAGCTTGCTCTCGAACTTCTCGAACAGGGTGATCGCGTCGGCAACCGAGCCGGCGAAGCCCGCTACGACTTTGCCCCGGTACAACCGGCGCACCTTCCTCGCCTGCTGCTTCATGACCATGCTGTTGCCGAACGTCACCTGACCGTCTCCGGCAATGGCCCCTTTTCCGTTATGCCGGACGGCGAAGATCGTGGTAGCGTGAAATGTATCCATCGTGTTCCTCCTTTGAACGTGAAGAAACAGCGCCAGTCGCAAGCGATACGGGCTGCTGTTTCTCGAATGGAGCGCGAATGTTGGGACATGCACAAATAGGATAAGAATCAGGTGCGACCGAAACTTTGCCTTCCCAATCGTACCACATGGGACAAGACAGACACAAGCTAATTGTGTAAAGTTGATGAAAAATTCTGAATTGTTTCTAAAGCCCGCTCAGCAAGCTTTTCATTTTTCAGCTTTTTGTTCCGAATGCGTTCTTCTACCGGCGGCAATAAACCGAAGTTGGCATTCATCGGTTGGAAATGCGCCGGATCGGCGGAGGTGATGTAGTGAGCCATGCTGCCTAGTGCCGTCTCCGGCGGCAGCGTGACGCATGCCAATCCGCGCGCCATACGCCCTGCATTCATACCGGCGATCAGGCCGGAGGCGGCCGATTCCACGTACCCTTCGACTCCCGTCATCTGTCCGGCAAAGAATAAATCGTCCCGGTCGCGAAATTGGTACGTCGGCCGCAGCAGCTTCGGGGAATTGATGAACGTATTCCGGTGCATGACCCCGTAACGGACAAACTCTGCGTTCTCGAGCCCGGGGATCAACGAGAATACCCGTTTCTGCTCGCCCCACTTCAAATGCGTCTGGAAGCCGACCAGATTGAACAGCGTTCCGGCTGCATTGTCCTGGCGGAGCTGAACGACCGCATAAGGGAGCTTGCCCGTGTGCGGGTTCATCAGCCCGACCGGCTTCATCGGCCCGAATAGCGCCGTCTGCTTGCCCCTTTTGGACATCACCTCGATCGGCATGCAGCCCTCGAAGTAAATTTCTTTCTCGAACTCTTTCATCGGTGCCGTCTCGGCAGTGATCAACGCATCGTGGAATCGGTCGAATTCTTCTTCCGTCATCGGGCAATTCAGGTACGCCGCTTCCCCTTTGTCATAGCGGGACGCCAAGTACACTTTGCTCATGTCGATGGAGTCCTTCTCTACGATCGGCGCCGCAGCGTCATAGAAATACAAGTATTCTTCGCCGAACAGCGCTTTCAACCGCTCCGACAGCTCCGGAGACGTAAGCGGGCCTGTTGCAACGACTGTAATTCCATCCGGCAGCTCCCGCAACTCCTCCGTGAGCACCTCGATCAGCGGATGCTCGCGTAGGGTAGACGTAATCTCGCCGGAGAAGCCGTCGCGGTCGACTGCTAGCGCGCCGCCCGCCGGCACGGCGTGTTTGTCCGCCGCCGCCAGCACGAGCGAATCCATGCGGCGCATCTCTTCCTTCAGCACGCCGACGGCGTTCGTCAGCCCGTTCGCGCGCAGCGAGTTGCTGCACACCAGCTCGGCGAACTTGTCCGTTATATGCGCCGGCGTCTTGCGCACCGGCCTCATCTCATACAGCGTCACCGGAACGCCCTGTTTGGCGATTTGCCAAGCGGCTTCGCTGCCGGCAAGACCGGCTCCGATCACCGTTACTCGTTTCGTCTCACTCACTCCCGCACGCTCCCATCTATCGGTTCTCCAGCAACTATCGCTTTCCATGCAGCATCGCCAGCCGCCATAGCAGGAAACAACGCCCTTGGAGAACCCGCCTCCCCCGAAGGGCAAGCGCCGGTTCTCAAAAGGCGTTCGTTGTGGCAGCTCAATAATCGATATCTCCGTCTTCTTCCTCCTGCACCATCTCTTCCTTGTGGTTGCAGACCGTACAGATGTAGTTCGACCCCGATTTGTTCGTTTTCTCGATCATCATGCCGCCGCATTCCGGACATGGTTTGTCAACCGGCTTATCCCAGGAGACGAAATCGCAGCCGGGATACTGATCGCAGCCGTAGAAAACGCGGCCTTTTTTGCTCCGGCGCTCGATCACTTTGCCTTCCTTGCACTTCGGGCAAGTGACACCGATGTCCTTGACAATCGGCTTAGCGTTGCGGCATTCCGGGAATCCGGTACAGGCCAGGAACTTCCCGAACCGCCCCATCTTGATCGCCATCATTCGTCCGCATTTGTCGCAAGGGATGTCGGTGATTTCATCTTGAATCTCTACTTCCTTCATTTCCTCTTCAGCGAATTCAAGCCGCTTCTGGAACGTCCCATAGAACTCGTCGAGCACCTTGACCCAATCCACTTTACCTTCTTCGACATGGTCGAGCTCTTCTTCCATGTGTGCCGTGAATTCAACGTTCAGGATCTCAGGGAAAAACTCTACCATCAATTGAATAACGAGCCCGCCCAGCTCGGTAGGAATGAACTTCTTCTCTTCCATCGCGACGTAACCGCGCTTCTGAATCGTCTCGAGCGTAGGAGCATACGTACTAGGTCGGCCGATGCCCATTTCCTCCAAAGCCCGTACGAGTCTGGCTTCCGTATATCGTGGAGGAGGCTGGGTGAAGTGCTGCTTCGGCTCGATTGCTTTGTTGTCGAGCTTGTCGTCGGCCTTCAACGGCGGCAGCATCTTCTCATCCTCGACAACCGCATCGTCCGTTCCTTCGACATACACCTTCATGAAACCGGCGAATTTGACCTTCGAGCCAACCGCGCGGAACTGCACATCCCCGACGGCTATGTCCACGGTCATCGTGTCGAGTACGGCGGACGCCATCTGGCTCGCAAGAAATCGCTCCCAAACGAGTTTGTACAAACGATGCTGATCACGGCTCAGATAGCCTTTCATTTCGTCAGGCGTACTCGTGACGGAGGTCGGCCGAATCGCTTCGTGCGCATCCTGGGCGTTTGCCCCTTTTTTCAAATACACGCGGGGGGTTTCCGGATAATACGGCTCCCCGTATGTCGAGACGATGTATTCCTTCGCTTCTTCTTGCGCGACCTGAGAAATCCGCGTCGAGTCCGTACGCATATAGGTGATCAGACCGACGGTGCCTTCCTTGCCCAGCTCGACGCCCTCATACAGCTGCTGGGCGATCTGCATCGTCTTGGCCGCGCGGAAATTCAGCTTGCGGGCCGCTTCCTGCTGGAGCGAGCTCGTAATGAACGGCGGCGAAGGGTTGCGCAATCTTTCCTTCTCCTTCACATCCGTCACGACGAACTTCTTCTTCTCGATCGCCTGGAGCACTTGCTGCACTTCCGCTTCGTTCGTCAGCTCTTTCTTCTCGCCGTTCATGCCGTAAAACTTGGCATCGAACTCCGCGTTCTTGATGCCGAGCTTGGCGGTAATCGACCAGTACTCCTCCGGCACGAATTCCTCAATCTCATTCTCGCGATCCAGGATCAGCTTAACCGCAACGGATTGCACGCGGCCTGCCGACAACCCCTTCTTCACCTTCTTCCAGAGCAAAGGGCTAATCTTGTAGCCAACGAGCCGGTCCAGGATGCGTCGAGCCTGCTGCGCGTTGACCAGATCCATGTCGATCGGCCGGGGCGTCTTGAAGGCGTCCTTCACCGCTTGCTTCGTAATCTCGTTGAATACGACCCGGCAGGCGTCGGATTCCTTGACCTCCAAGTAATGCGCCAAATGCCAGGCAATCGCTTCGCCTTCGCGATCCGGGTCAGCCGCCAGATAGATGCGCTTCACTTTTTTGCTCGCATCCTTCAGTTCCTTCAGTACGGCCCCTTTGCCTCGGATCGTAATATATTTCGGCTCGAAACTGTTGTCCACTTCAACACCGATCTGACTTTTAGGAAGGTCGCGGATATGACCCATCGATGCCTTTACGATATATTTGCTTCCCAAATATTTGCCGATCGTTTTCGCTTTTGCGGGTGATTCTACAATAACCAACGAATCTGCCATAGGTTCGTCCCTCCCCCTTCATGGTCCTACCGTTCATCAGGAGGGTAACTCCCTTAGATTCGAACATAGGTGGACCCGGGTAGTTGCTGAATCTGTTTTTTCATTAGTAAAGATAACAGAACTGCGTGCATTTGTCCAAACGCAAATCCCGACAGCTCGAACAGCTTGTCGACCGAGGCTGGCTCCCAGCTAATTCGGCTGAGCAAATCCGCCTCTTCCGGAGACAGCTTGACCGGCGCGGATCGGGGTTGCGCGTTCATTTGTCGTTGTGCGGATGGAGGCTTCAGCCACATGTCGTACTCTTCCAAAATATCTTCCGCGCATGTGACCGTCTTGGCCCCTTCCTTGAGAAGCTTGTGGGTACCGGCACTCTTGGGCGACGTAATCGGACCAGGGATCGCGAACACGTCACGGGACTCGCCAAGTGCCAAATCGGATGTGATCAGCGAGCCGCTCCGTTCGGCCGCTTCTACGACGAGCGTGCCGCGAGTCAGGCCCGCGATAATCCGGTTGCGCAGCGGGAACAAACCCGGATGGACCGGCGTGCCGAGCGGGAACTCCGACAGCAGCAGCCCGGCTTTGCCGATTCTCGCGTACAGCTCGCGGTTCTCCGGCGGATACACCGTATCGAGCGCGCAGCCGAGCACGCCGATCGTCGAACCGCCGCCCGCGCTCTGGAGCGCGCCGCGATGCGCCTCGCTGTCGATGCCGCGCGCCAGGCCGCTGACGACCGTCACGCCGGCGTCCGCAAGGTCGCGCGACAGCTCGTGCGCGACGCGCTTGCCGTAAGCGGTCGGCGTCCGCGTCCCCACGACGGCGACGCTCACGCGTCGGAGCAGCGACAAGTCGCCGGACGCGTACAGCACCCATGGAGGCTGCGAAGTATGTCTCAGCCAGACTGGATATGCCTCGTCATACCATGTGACGACATGAATGCCTCTTGCCTCGTAAGCCAAGAAGCGATCGGATACGAAAGAGCCTTGAAGCGCGGTTAACAGCTGCTCCGCTTTCTTGGCGGGAATGTCGAGCCGGCTCAGACGATCCACGCTCTGCAGCGGCAGCCCGCTCAGATCGTCGAAGCCGTCGATCAGCTTCAGGATGGTCTGCCAGCCGATGCCGGGCAACTCATGCAGAGCGAATAAGACGGTACGTTTATCCAATAGTATAAAGCCTCCTTGAAATAGGATCAAATCTAACGAAAAAAAGCAACCTTCCGACCCCGGTTCAGGGATTGGAAGGTTGCTTACCTTCAACGAATGAAGCTTATTTTTTTACGATGCATTTCTCGAGCAAGCCTTTTTCTTCAAGCACGCCGACAAGCGTGGAGCCCATCTCCGAAGGAGTTGGAGCGACCTTGATGCCGCAAGCCTCCATCGTCGACACTTTCTCCGCTGCCGTGCCTTTGCCGCCGGAAATAATGGCGCCTGCATGGCCCATCCGCTTCCCTGGAGGCGCCGTTTGGCCGCCGATGAAGCCTACGACCGGCTTCGTCATGTTCGCCTTTACCCATTCAGCCGCTTCTTCTTCCGCCGTACCGCCGATTTCGCCGATCATGATGACCGCATACGTGTCCGGATCTTCGTTGAACAGCTTGAGGATGTCGATGAACTCGGAGCCCTTGACCGGGTCGCCGCCGATACCGACTGCTGACGATTGGCCGATGCCGCGCGTAGTCAACTGATGAACCGCCTCGTACGTGAGCGTACCGCTGCGGGATACGACGCCTACATGGCCCTTCAAGTGAATGTAGCCCGGCATGATGCCGATCTTGCACTCATCCGGAGTAATGACGCCCGGGCAGTTAGGACCGATCAGACGGGTTCTTTTGCCTTCCATGTACTTGCTCACGCTCACCATATCCAGAACCGGAATGCCTTCCGTGATGCAGATCGCCAGATCCAAGTCGGCATCTACCGCTTCCATGATCGCATCCGCCGCGAAGGCAGGAGGAACGTAAATAACGGACGCTGTAGCGCCGGTAGCCGCTTTGGCTTCTGCAACCGTATTGAAGACCGGCAGTTGCACAGTCGTGCCGTTCTCCAGCGTAATGTCCACTTTCGTGCCGCCCTTGCCCGGCGTAACGCCGCCGACCATTTGCGTGCCGTAGTCAAGTCCGCCTTTCGTATGGAACATCCCGACGGAACCGGTAATGCCTTGCGTAATGACTTTTGTATTTTTATTGACCAAAATGCTCATTCGAGTTCATCTCCTCTCAAAATTACTTCACGAGCGCTACGATTTTTTGCGCGCCGTCAGCCATCGAGTCTGCCGCTACGATATTCAAGCCGGATTCGTTCAAGATTTTCTTGCCGAGCGCTACGTTCGTGCCTTCGAGTCGGACGACAAGCGGACGGTCCAAGCCTACTTGCTTGGCCGCTTCAATAACGCCGTTGGCGATCACGTCGCACTTCATGATGCCGCCGAAGATGTTGACGAAGATGCCTTTTACCTTCGGGTCGGACAGGATAATCTTGAACGCTTCGGTTACTTTCTCCGTCGTTGCGCCGCCGCCTACGTCAAGGAAGTTCGCAGGTTCGCCGCCATAGTATTTGATGATGTCCATAGTCGCCATCGCGAGGCCGGCGCCATTAACCATACACCCGATATTGCCGTCGAGGGCGATGTAGCTCAGGTCGAACTTGGACGCTTCGATTTCCTTCGCATCTTCTTCTTCCAGGTCGCGAAGCTCTACGATGTCCTTGTGACGGAACAACGCGTTGGAGTCGAAGTTCAGCTTGGCGTCCAGCGCCATGACTTGGCCGTCGCCGGTAACGACGAGCGGGTTGATCTCGGCGATCGAGCAATCTTTGTCCACGAATGCACGATAAAGAGCCGTCATGAATTTGACCGCTTTGTTCACGAGCTCGTTCGGGATGTTGATCGCGTAAGCCAGCTTGCGCGCTTGGAACGCTTGAAGGCCGACAGCCGGGTCGATCACTTCTTTGAAAATTTTCTCCGGAGAATGGTGAGCGACTTCCTCGATCTCCGTACCGCCTTCTTCCGATGCCATCATGACGACACGGCCTGTCCCCCGGTCGACGACGATGCCGATGTAATACTCTTTCTTAATATCGCAGCCTTGCTCGACGAGCAGACGTTTCACTTCCTTGCCTTCCGGACCGGTTTGATGCGTAACGAGCGTTTTGCCTAGAATTTGGCCGGCGTACTGGCGCACTTCGTCCAAGCTCTTAGCCACCTTGACGCCACCCGCTTTGCCGCGGCCGCCCGCATGAATTTGCGCCTTCACAACGACAACGGCCGTGCCCAGCTCTTTGGCCGCTTCTACCGCTTCTTCAACGGTGAAAGCAACTTTGCCTTGAGGAACGGCGACGCCATATTGTTTCAGGACTTCTTTGCCTTGATACTCATGGATATTCATTCTCGAATCCTCCTATCGAATTTGGTTCTCTAATCTTGCTAAACAGAACCCCGGCGAGCCGGACTGCTGCTTGGAAACCCGTCCATGAAAGTTACAATCTGACATTCCACAAAAAACCTTACCCATTGTACCACTTTTTTTCGACAGTTTCCTCAATTTTTTTATTATTTTTTTGCAAGGGCCTTTTGCTCCTACCAGTATTTCCGTGCGCTAGAAATTTTAGTGCGGGGAGCAGGAATTTCACATGCGGATGACGAAATGGGAGGGATAGGAAAGTAAGGAAGCACCTTTTTCCGAAGTCGCGGAGACTAGGGGTTGCTGAGAGCAGCCGCCGGCCCGTATATGGAGAGAGGTGCTTTTGGTTTTGTACGGAAAAGTAAACGGAGCTTGCTTGCAAGGAATAGAAGGGTATCTGATCGAGGTTGAAGTCAATCTGATGAGCGGCTTGCCGATGATGGCGATCGTTGGGCTCCCGGATTCGGCGATCCGCGAGGCGGGCGAACGGGTGCGGGCGGCGGTGAAAAATTGCGGCTACCGGTTTCCGCTAGAGCGGATCACGGTAAATATGGCGCCGGCGGATATGCGCAAGGAAGGCGCTTCGTTCGACTTGGCCGTAGCCGTCGGCATCCTCGTGACCAGCGGGCAGCACCGGCTGGAAGGGCTGGAGCGCTGCCTCGTCATCGGCGAGCTGGCGCTGGACGGCAGCCTGCGGCCGATTCCCGGCGTGCTGTCGATGGTCGATGCCGCGCGCGCGAACGGCTTGACGCATGTGATGCTGCCGGCCGCCAACGCGCCGGAGGCGAGATTGATCGAGGGGATTGAGGTGATCGGGCTGGCTCATCTGGACGAGTTGAAAGGCATAACGGATATTCGCCAAACGTCGGTGGGCGATGGCTCAAGACGAGGCGGCGGCATGAATGTGCTCGACGCGGCGGCGGGTGCTGCCAAGTTTACGGAAGATTTCGCCGACGTCTGGGGACAGCACTACGCCAAACGGGCGCTCTTGGTGGCGGCCAGCGGCATGCACAACATTATGCTCGTGGGGCCTCCCGGCTCCGGCAAGACAATGCTGATTCGGCGGCTCCCTTCGATCCTGCCGGCGTTGACTGATCAGGAAGCGCTAGAGGTGACTAAAATATACAGCGCTGCCGGTGCGAACAAGGATCGGAGCCGTTTGATCCGGACCCGACCGTTTCGCTCGCCGCATCATACGATTTCGATCGGCGGATTGGTCGGAGCCGGATCCATCCCGAAGCCGGGCGAGATCAGCCTGTCGCACAAAGGCGTCCTGTTCCTCGACGAGATGCCGGAGTTTCCTCGTTATGTGCTGGAGGCGCTGCGTCAGCCGCTTGAGGACCGCCACGTAACAATCAGCCGCGCGAAGGCGGTGTTCACGTTTCCGGCGCATTTCATCCTCGCGGCCTCGATGAATCCGTGTCCGTGCGGCTACTTCGGCAGCGACTCGGACACTTCGACATGCACTTGCTCGCCGCTGAAGGTGCAGAGCTACCGCTCCCGTCTATCCGGACCGCTGCTCGACCGGATCGACATGCACATCGAAGTGCCGCGCGCCGACTTGAAATCACTAGCCCTGGCCCAGGGGCAAGGTATGGCCGGCTGGTCGTCGGCCGACATGCGCGAGCGGATGCAGGTCGCCCTCGAGCGGCAAGCTTACCGCTACCGGGGGACGGCCATCCGCTTCAACGGCGAGCTCGCGGGTCGTCTGCTGAGAGAAGCTTGCCGGTTGCCGGCGGAAGCCGAGCAACTGCTGCTCGAGTCGATCGACACGCTTGGTCTCAGCGTGCGTGCGCACGACCGCATTCTGCGCATGGCGAGGACGCTGGCCGATCTGGACGACGTGGAAGCGATCGGCGAGGAGCATACGGCGGAAGCGATCCAGTATCGCAGTCTGGATCGGAAGTGGGGGTGAAACAAAAAGCCGACCCCTGCCCCACAGGCAGGAATCGGCGGCCACACAAGCCTTTACTTCTTCTTCGTCGTGTACCATTCGTTGACTTCCTTGACGCTGGCGTCGCCGCCGGACGATTTGTACTTCGTCTGGAACGTCTCCAACCCGCTGATCGGATCGGCGCCTACGATGTACTTGACCGCCTGGTCGTTCACCAGTGTGTTGAGCGAAGCGTTGTTCTTGGAGTATTCGGCCATGTTCGGGCTCAAGCCGAGCGGATCGATGATGCGCGTCGAAGCTGCCTGCTGAACGTTCAGGTTCGCCCAAGCGTCGTACAGACGCATATCCTTGCGGACGCGGGCTTGCCAGTAGGTCGGATAGTTCTTCTCGTCCACCCCGGTCAAGAAGTTGTTAGCGAAATTGCGCTCGTCGTTGAAAATCGGCAAAATCGGCGTGTACGCTCCGTCCTTGAACGTGTAGTGCTTGTTCTCCTCGCCGATCGCCATCAGCTTGAACAAATCCTTGTCCAGCTTGGCATTCATCCACTTAATCGCCTCTTCCGGATGTTTGGAAGCTTTCGGAATGAATGTCAGTCGGTCGAAACCGTCGGCTGCGCTCAACCCCAGTTTGCCGCCTGGCCCTTTAAGCGTAGGGACGTACACGATTTTCGCCGAAGGCGCATTTTTGACCAGTGCATCCATAATCGTCGGCACATCCGCCCAGTGAAGCGGGATGACGCCGGCTTTGCCGCTCGTGAACTTCTCCTTCATCGTCGCGTCTTTGTTGACCGCAAACTCTTTGTCCAGCAACCCTTGCTTGAACAAGTCGTTCATGTAAGTCAAATAGTCCTTAAACCCGGCATCCAGCGCGCGCGGCACCAGCTTGCCCCCTGCATCGTTCCACGAATTCGGCATGCCGAATGCGCCGATCAAATTGTCCACAATCGGGGCCGATCCGTTGATCGCGAAAGGAATATTTTTGTCGCCGTTGCCGCCCGGATCCTTCTCCTTGAACTGCTTCAGCACATTGGTCAGCTCTTCGGTTGTTGTAGGCGTCTTCAACCCCAACTTGTCGAGCCAGTCCTGGCGAATCATCAGGCTGACGCCGCTGAAGCTTATCGATTTCGTAGGAATGGCGTAAATTTTGCCGTCCACCTTCACCGCATCAAGCGTCGCCGGCGAAATCATAGCCTTGATGTTCGGACCGTATTTGTCGATCAAAGGCCCGAGATCTACAAGCGCGCCGCGCTTCGCATAGTCGGAATAAAGCGCCTTGAAGTCGCTGTTCCCGAGCGTGGTGATCGAATCGTAAGGCTCGGCGGAGGAAATGAGCAAGTTCAGCTTGTCTTCCGGTTTGTCCTGCGGCAGCATGTCGTACTGCACCTTGTAGCCCGTTTTCTCCTCCAGCAGCTTGGCTACGGGATAGTTGTTGTAGTCGGCGGTTTGCCAAATTTGCAAAGCTTTCAATGCCGGCTTGGGCCCCGCGCTGGCGGAAGCGGCGGGAGATGTGCCGGTCGAGGAGCCGGAGTTCGAGCCGCCGCAGGCGGTTGCGGTGATGGCAAGCGTTCCCGCCATGGCGGCGAGCATCAGTTGCTTCATGCTTGTTTTCAAAAGAAACCCTCCCAATAGTAGTATATCTATCATTAAATCTCTGGGGCGTCCCCCGGAGAAGTTAATGCGCACAAATGCCCAAACGTGCTTTCTCCGAGGAACTTATCCTTTGACGGAGCCGATCAGGACCCCTTTGATGAAATATTTCTGCAAATACGGATAGACGAGCAAAATCGGAATGGTGGATGCCACAACCGTAGCCGAACGGACGCCTTCGGGGGAAATGTTCATCATGTCGTCGGCGCTGCGCTCCATCCCGGCCGTTACGGAATTCGCATCCATCACAATATCGCGCAAATACAGCTGCAACGGCTTCAGCGACGGACTGTTGATGTAAAGCATCGGATTGAAAAAGTCGTTCCAGAAGTATACCGCGTAGAACAGCGCGATTGTCGCGAGCACCGGGCCGCTTAGCGGCAGGATGATGCGAAACAGAATTGTATATGTGCGGGCGCCGTCGATGCGAGCGGATTCTTCCAAGCTTTCGGGCAGCCCTTCGAAATAGCTTTTGACGATTAGCAGGTTGAACACACTGATCAGAGCCGGCAGCACGAGCGACCATAGGCTGTTCATCAAGCCCAAGTTGCGGATCAGCATATAGTTCGGGATAATGCCTCCGCTGAACAGCATCGTAAAAATAAACAATACCATAACGAAACCCATTCCGGGGAGATGTCTTTTCGATAAAGGGTAGGCGGTGAGCGCCGTAAGCAAAAGCGATAGCACGGTTCCAACGACCGTCACCCCCACCGATACCATAAACGAGCGGATGAACGACGACGAGGTCACGACGAATTTCATCGTCTCGAGCTGAAAGCCGACCGGGAATACCCCTACTTTGCCGGACACGACCGCCCACTCCTGACTAACCGATTTGGAGAGCACATTGGCGAACGGCAGCAGCGTGACCAGCGTCATTAGCAGCAGCGTCCCATAGATGACTATATCCAGGCTCCAGTCGGCGGATGTTTTTTTGCGCATAAGCGATTCTCCTTCTCTACCAGATGCTTCGTTTCACGAGCTTCCTGCTTAAGAGGTTGCCGGTAATGATCAACAGGAAGCCGACAACGGAATTGAACAGGCCTACGGCGGTGCTGAAGCTGTAATCCATTTTGCCCAAGCCTACCCGATACACAAAAGTGCCTATGACATCGCCTGTCTCATACACGACCGGATTGTACATCGTCAAAATTTGCTCCGTACCCGCATCCAGCAGGTGGCCGATCCGCAGAATGAACATGAGCACGATCGTAGGTGCGATGCCGGGGAGCGTAATATGGATCATTTTCGTAATCCGCCCAGCGCCGTCGATGGAAGCCGCCTCATACTGATCCTGATCGATGCCCGCGATAGCAGCGATGAACACGATGGCGTTCCAGCCTGCCTCCTTCCACCCTGCCGTGAAGACAACTACACTGCGGAAGTACTCATTGTTGATCAGAAACGATATTTTTTCGCCGCCGAACCAAGCGATTGCTTCGTTCACCAACCCTCCGGAAGGAGACAGGATGTTGATGAACAATCCCGAAATGATGACCCAGGACAAAAAATGCGGCAAGTAGATGATCGTCTGGACGGTGCGCTTGAACCACATTTTTGCGACCTCGTTAAGGAACAACGCCAAGATGATCGGAATCGGGAACAGCAGCACAATTTTGTAAAAGCTGATCAAAAGCGTGTTGCGAAACACTTGGCTGAACTCTTCGGACCTCATCAGCTTCTGGAACTGCTCGAATCCGACCCACTTGCTTCCCAAGATCCCGTCGAAAATGTTGAAATCCTGGAACGCGATGATGATCCCGTACATGGGGGTATATTTGAACAGAAGAAAAAAGGCAAGCCCGGGTAAAAGCAGCGCATATGTGTCGAGATTGGTGCGGAACAACCTCCATTTATGCTGTCTCACGTTATCCGGTTGAGTGGACGAGACTTGGTTCGTTCGAGTCGGTGCCGGGTGGCTCATCGTTCAACCTCCTACTGTCTTGTTGTTGTACTTTTATTATAGGAGAGACGGGACTCACGGTTGTAGAAGGCAAAGCTTGAATTTCTGGTCTATCTCTATAGTGTTGCGGTTGCGATTATGGGGGGGCTTGTAGCAGTTCGAGCGTCAAAAAGAAAGCCCGAGCCTAATGGCCCGAGCTAAGTCGGTCGTATTCCTTCCACTCGATCCGCACCGAGACGGTCGTCCCGACGCCGGGACTGGATTCGATCGTCAACCCGGAGGCAGCGCCGGCGAACAGCTTGATCCGCTCGTTCACGTTGAACAAGCCGTAGGAGCTGCCGATGCCGTCCGTCTTGATCTCCTCCTGCGGTACGACCAGCAGGCGCTGAGCCGTCTCCGCCTCCATCCCGATGCCGTCATCCGTCACGGAAAGCACCAGCATCCCGTCTTCCCGCCGAGCGTTGATATGGATATGGCCGCGTTTCTCCTTCGTCTTGCGAATCCCGTGGAGCAGCGCGTTCTCGACGATCGGCTGCAGCGTCAGCTTCGGCACGATCAGACTCTCCGCCTCGGGCTCGCAATCAATCGTATAGTCGAATGTCCCGAGAAACCGGCTTTTCTGAATTTCGAGGTACACCTGAGCCAAGTTCAGCTCATCCGCCACACTCATTCGGTCCCGGCCCTTGTTCAGGCTTAGTCGGAAGTATTTGGCGAGCGCGTCGATCATCTGACTGATATCGGTGGCGCCCCGGCCGATTGCGATCCAATTGATCGTATCCAGCGTATTGTACAGAAAATGCGGATTGATCTGGGCTTGCAGCGCTCGCAGCTGCGCCTCCCGCTCTTGGACCTGCGCCTTGTACGTCTGTTGCATAAGCGACTGCAAGCGCAGAATGAGATGGTCCACGCTTCGCTCGAGCATAAGGAAATCGCCCTCCGGCATCGGCTGCAGCTCGTCGAACCGCTCCACGCCTTGTTTGCGGATCAGCTTGATCACCTGCTGCACGCGGCGGTTCATGCTCCTCACGATGAGCGCGACCAGCACGAAGGCGAGGACGAGGAACAAGGCGAAGATGGCGAGCAGCGTGGCAATCCCTGCGTATTGGTTGATTTTCGCCCGTTCGCTGATTTCGGACGCAGGAATCTGCGCGATCAGCTTCCAGCCTGTCGGTTTGACCGAGGTAAACACCACATAACCCGGCTCATCGTCCAGCTCGACTCTGCCGTTTCCTTCCGTTTGGCCCTCCATCGCCTTCCACACCTTCGGGTCGACCGCGGTGCCGATCAGCTCATGGTTCGGATGGGAGACGATGATTCCGTTCGAATCGGCCAAATAAACCGCATTGTACTGCGACACGACGAGCTCCGACAACACATCCGTAATCGTCTGCTCCGCCACGTCGACCATGAGGACGCCGGCCATTTGTCCGTATTGCTTCGGATCGTGCAGGATGCGGGCGCCTGAGAGCACATAGACGCCTTCCGTCCCGCGATCGACGTACGTTTCCTTATAAACGCCGGTCCAGACGATCGCCCCGCTCGCCTCTATCAGCTTGTTCATGAGCGGCCTATCCTTCAGCTCCTCCATCGAGAAGAAGTTGATTCGTTCCGCCGAGTACAATTTGGACTTGTCCACGAACAGCCGGAGCCTGTAGACATCCCGATTGTTCTGCACCGTACTGATCAAGCCGCTCAAATCCTTGAACACTTCCAGCTGGCGGCCGATCGAGCCGATCTGATCTTCCTCAAGCAAGTATTCATAGAGCTTGGGGTACATAAAGGCGGTATCGCTAATATCTTCGATGTGCTCCAATCGGGACGACAGGTTCACCCCGCCTTGTTTGATCGCTTGAAGCATCGACTTCGTCACTTCCTCCTCCAGGATCGAAGTCGAGCGCTGATAATACGTATATAGTAAAATGCCGGCCGGCACCACGATCAACAGCATGTAGGTGAGCAGCCAGCGTTTGGGCATGCCGAAGCGTCGGACGAATTGACGAATCGAGGCATAGCTGCGCTTCAATAGTTTCATTGCGGATGCATCGCCTCCTATCCCAGCGTCTCGCGGTAGGCGCTCGGTGTCGAACCCGTCACTTTTTTGAACAGCTTGCTGAAATAGCTCGGATCGGCGTAACCGACCGCATAACAAACATCGTAAAATTTGTGGATCGGATTGCGCAGCAGCTCCTTCGCTTTTTCGATGCGTACATGGGTCAAATACTCGTTGACCGTCCGGCCGGTTTCCTGCTTGAACAAGAGGCTGACATACGTGTCCGTCAAAAACACTTCCTTGCCGATCTCGGCGACGGTGAGCGTATTGTCGGCATACCGCCGCTCGATGACCGCGCGGACGCGCTCGACAAGATTGCTCGCCTTGCCGCAGCGTTTCTCCTGGATGGAGCTGCAGACGAGCTTGAGGTAAGCGGTGACAAGCGCTTTCAGATCCGCAATCGTTTCGGCTCTGAACAGCTTCTCCTGGAGCATCGTTTCCTGCTCCGACATTTCCCTGGACAGGATGTTCAGCTCCAGCATCAGCTGGCCGGCCAGCAGGACGAGCTGCATGCAGACGTTGCGCGCATATTTGAAACCGTCCCGCCGATTGTGAGCCAACCCTTCGAAGAGCTCCTCGAGCTCGGAGGCAACTTGCTCCGGGTCCGCCGCGTTCAGACTGGACACGAGCTTGCCGCTCTGCGCCATGTCGAACCGGAACAAGCTGTCGCGCTCCGGCTCGAGGCTGTCCATCGTGAGAATTTGATTTTGCCCCATATACCATTTGCGTTCGGCTGCTTCTCTCGCTTGCTGGAAGGAAACCGTCAACGCTTCCGGGGTAGCGACGCGTTCGCCCATTCCGATCGTCACGCTCATCTTCAACCACTTCTGCAAATTATCCCGCATCGCGCTGGCCAAAGCAAACAGCCGTTCTTCCGCTTCCTCTGCCTCTCCCTCGTACAAAATTCCGACGAACTCGCCGCTCCGCAGCTCGAACGCATAGCCGTTCAAGTGCTGATCGATCAGCTCCTGGCACACGTTCTGCACGGCATATGTGAGCAGCTGCCAATCCTGCTCGGAACGCGATTCCTGCCAATCCGCCAGACGGTCTACCGACAATACGAGCACCCAATAAGAAGCGCGTTCCGGCAACCGAAGACCGAGGAACTCCAAGCGGCTTGGGATTCGCTCCGTTCGGGAAGCTCCCTGGGAGACGAGCGACATAAGAAACTTCTCGCGAAGCAGCGGCATGCTGGCTTTCAGCTTCTCCGACATGTCCTCCATCATCCGCTGCTGCGTCCGCTCTCCGTCCAATACGGCGACTACGCGCTCTACGACGGCTCTCAGCTCCTGCAAATTCACCGGCTTGAATATATAATCGATCGCGCTGACCTTCATCGCCGACTTCAAATAATCGGCATCGTCATGGCCGCTCACGAAAATGATCTTGATCTCCGGAAAGCGCTTTCGAAGCTCCTTAGATAGGGTGATTCCATCCATAGCCGGCATTCTCACGTCGGTTAGGACGATGTCCGGCCGTATTTTTTCGGCTGCTTCAAGCGCCACATCGCCGTCGTCCGCTTCCTCACACACTTCGATGCCGTAAGCCGCCCAGTCGAAATATGTGCGCAATCCCATCCGTACCGTAGGCTCATCGTCCACGATCAGCAGCTTGTGCATCGATGCCTCGCCCCTTTCTTCTCGTACCCTTCATTATAAAAGGACGGCGAAAGCAGCGGTAGAGGGTAAAGCTTTACATTCTGGTGGAAAGCTATAGAGATTATGGAAGGGCGGCATTATTAGCGCGAATGAAAAAGGCGGTTCAGAACGCCCCTTCGATATACTCCAGGGTCGCCTGTCCGCCTGCCTCCGGCTGTATGGTGACGCAGATGACATCGAAACGGATCGTATGCGAGTCATCGAGCCGTTTCATATGCATGTAGGTTTGAGCGGTTAGTCGGACTTGCCGCTGCTTGCGGGGGTCAACGGATTCCCGGGCTGTACCGAAGGAGCCCTTGCTGGAATGAGTGCGAGTACGGACTTCGACGAACAGCAGCATGTCGTCGCTGGCCGCCACGAGGTCAAGCTCGCCGGTGCGGCAGCGCCAGTTGCGCTCAATGATGCGCCAACCGGCGGATAATAGGAAATCGGCGGCAAGCGCTTCGCCGGCATTGCCGAGGGCCCGTCGATTGTCCCGTCGCTGTTGCAGTTGCGGCTGCTGGTGTTGCTGATTCGTCAACCGTCGTTCCTCCTGTTCCGGGCGCGCTGATCCGAGCGATAGATGAAGCTCAGCACCTCCGCCACAAGCTGATACAGCTCCGGCGGAATTTCTTGGTTCAAGTCCAGCTTGGACAGCACTTCCACGAGCGAGGCATCCTCCTGCAGCGGGACGCCGTGCTCCTTGGCGCGATTCATGATCTCCTCGGCAATGCGACCCTTACCCTTTGCAACGACGACCGGCGCCGCCTGATCCGGGGTGTAGCGCAATGCCACGGCTTTCTTGACGGGAGTAGGGGGCTTGGTCGGTGCGGATTCTTGTTCGCTCATACGCGGATGTCCACTCCCCGGTACGGTTTCACATGGTAGACCGACGTGCCGTCCGGCCGAATGAAGCGAGTCGAGGCATCGTCGCCCGTTGCTGCCGCTTCGGACGCTTTCGGCGCCTGCAGCTCCGGAAATGGCGCGCTTCGGATCGCGACCAGCGTATATCCGGCGAGCGCGAGACCCGCCTCGATCTCCTCTCGGTGCCCTTCGATCAGATCGTTCACGAACGGATAGTCGTTATGCACCTGCAGCTGCACTTTACGGTCGTATACTTGCACGTCGACGAGCGTATCGCCGAGCGCCTTCATCCGCAGGTCGAACAGCAGGCGGCAGTTTTGGGCGTCGATTTCGCCCTTCTTGCCCCGGCGCGATTGCACGTGGATCGACGCGGTCTGCTGGCCGTCGCCGCTCAGGAACGGCACGAACAGCGTCACATGCGTGAACACGGCGCTGCGGTCCGGCGTCAGCAGCAATTGCTGGCCGGTGATGTTCTGCAGCGCCTGTTGGGCTTGCTCTTTGAGCGCGGGCGGCAAGCCGTCGGTGTCGGCCAGCTGCAGCAGGACGCTCTTGAGCGTGTCCGCCGCTTGGCTTTGGCCGGCGCCAAGTCGCGGCGCGCCGTCCGCCATGGGGTCCGCCGCGCCGGGCAGCGGCGGGAGATCCCCGCCGCGCGGGCCGCCGGCGGCGGGGTCGCTGTGCAGCAGACTGCGCGCCAGCGTCTGCTCGTGCTCCAGCCCGACGGCCTTCAGCAGTCGGGCGATGGGGTCCGGCGCGGCCTCGGGCTGCGCCGCTCGCTGCGGCGGCATGGCGTCGCCGCGAGGCGCCTCGG